>JBFJZV010000010.1:0-29928 GCA_041621915.1 Acidimicrobiia bacterium
AACCACGAGACCCGAGCCGATCACCGGCCATGGGCTCCAGAATGCCCGGTCGGCTTGACCGCCCATAGCGGAGTTTGCGCGCGCCACCGAGCGGCCACCCGACCGCGGCGCGTGGCCGCGCATTCGGTGCGGCCGGTCATCTCGCCTCGCGTGAACGCAAGGCCGAGCCACTTGCCGGTTAGCGGGCGGTGCGGCGGGCTTGCGCGGTGGGGCCTTGTTGGCTGCTTATCTGTGCGGTTCGACTGACGCTGTCGCTATAGCCACGATTCGACCTCGCAATGCGCTGTCAGCGGCCGAGGTAGCAGACCCTTCGCAGGCGAATAGACGTAGAGCACTCTGCCTCTGTTCGATTGCATCCGTCCCTGGTGACACTTGAGCCGCGCTCGGGGAGGGGGCTGGCCATGTCGGGGAGGAAGCGGGGCAAGCGGGCTCGATGGTGGGGCTCGATGCTGTTCTCGGGCCTGTGGGCGCGGCTCACAGGTGGATCAGGCGGGTCGCCGCTGTACAAGGCCGCGACTGCCGGGGACGTGACGCAGATTCGCGCGTTGCTAGCGGCTGGGGCGGACCCGGACGAAGAAGGCGCTCAGGGCTGGACGCCGGTGATGATTGCGGCTGCGGAGGGGCATGAGGAGGCAGTGAAAGCGCTCCTCGAGGCAGGGGCTGGGCCTGACGCCCAGAATCTGCTCGGGCGGTCGGCGTTGTGGTTCGCGGCCTCCTATGGAGTCGAGGGCGTCGCGGCTGCGCTCATCGACCATGGCGCCACGGTTGATTTGGGCGGTGAGGAAGCAGGCCGGACCCCGCTGCACATGGCAGCAAGCAACGGCAGGGACCAACTGGTCACACTGCTTCTCCGACATGGCGCTGATCCCGATGCCACCGAGGCCTATGGCTTCACGCCGTTCGTGGCCGCGATGGCCGAGGGGCATGTCAAGGCAGCTCTCGCTCTGCTCAAGGGAGGGGCCGATCCCGACGCGCTCTTGCCGGCTGGGGTGACGCCGCTCGTGGAGGCAGCTCGACGTGGCCAGGAGCCGCTGGTGGCGATGCTGGTTGAACACGGCGCCGATGTGAACTGGGCAGACAACGAGTCTGGCGGAACGGCGCTGATGGTGGCCGCCTGGCAGGGACATCTCGGCGTCATCAAGATCCTCCTTGAGAATGGGGCGTCGCCACTGCATCAAGACCATCGAGGTTCGACCGCCCTCACAGTGGCTGAAGCCAGCGGCAACGACGCAATCGCACAAGTGCTTGCCAGCTATCCGGCCCGGAACGGAGGTCGGTGAACATGACTCCACGAATCGTTAAGGCGGCGCGAGAGGGCGATCTCGCTCGCGTCAGGAAGCTCCTGGCACGCGGTACCGACCCGAACGCGACCGATCGGCACGGCAAGACCGGCCTCTACTGGGCGGTGCATGCCGGCCACGGCAGCGTGGCCAACGCCCTCCTTGAAGCAGGCGCGGACGCGTCCAAGCCCACTGAGCTGAACAGCACACCTCTAGAGCTGGCCGCAGCCAAAGGCCAGACAAGCCTGGTCACGCTGCTTCTCGACCACGGCGCCGAAGTCAACGTGCAGAGCGACAACGCCGGTTCGAGTCCACTGATGCTGGCCACCGGCGACGACAACGTCGACGTCGTCCGCGAACTGCTCGCCCACGGTGCCAATCCGGAACTGAAGAACCATAAGGGGCACACCGCGTTCTTCTCGGCCGTTCGGGAAGGCCACTTCGAGATCGCCGAGATGCTGTTGGCCGCTGGCGCCGACCCAGATACCGAGACCGCCGGCAAGACCGGGGTAAGCCTCACCGCTCTTCAGGCCGCGGTGACGTTCGGTCAACTCGATCGAATCGAGTTCCTGTTGTCTCACGGTGCGGATATCGAAGCGAGGGACAGAGGTTTCAGGGCGACCGCTCTCAACCAAGCAGCGGAGGGCGGTCCCGCGGCTGCTGAGCTGCTGCTCGCCAAAGGAGCCGACGTAGACGCAAGGACCTCGTCAGCGAAAACGCCACTTCACACCGCTGCCCAGAAGGGCAACGAGGAGGTCGCGCGCGTACTGATCGCTCATGGAGCCGATGTCGACGCACGGGAGGAACACAGAGCCACCCCGTTGCATTTCGCAGCTGCAAACGGTCATCGAGCAGTAGCTGAAGTCCTCGTCCAGGCGGGAGCCGACCTACATGCAACGGAGCGTTCGGGCCGGACGCCGCTCCAAATCGCTTATTCAAAGGGACAGCGAGAGCTTGCGGAACTGCTGAGACGGAGCGCCAGCATCGAGGCTTGAGTCACCCGGATGGTGCCAACCTCGACCGGCCGGAGTTAGCGGAGTGCCATCGAAGATCCCCTGGCGTACAAGACTCGGGGCGAAACCGATTAGCGCGCAGATCACCCTCTTCGGTGTCGAGGACGCCCGTCACGCGAACCGAGCAGATCGGCATCCCTGAACGGGTCGTTCAGCACAGAGGAGTAGCTCTGCTCGATATCGCACGTGCTGTCGAAGCGGGCGAACGGCAGTGTTGTGCTCGCTACCGGGCGGCCAGCCCACGGCGGCGCGCGGCCGCGCGATCTGGGCGGCCGGCCACCGCCCCTCGCGTGAGCGCAAGCCCGAGCCACTTGCCGGATCTGCTCGGCAGCTAGGTGCGCGACATCGGTCGAGGCGGTAAGCGATCTGTGCGCCTTTCGTCTTGGGGGAGTGTCCCCTAGATCGAAGTGGTGGCTTGGTGTCAGTGCGCCGCAGGTCAGATCTCTAGCTCTGCGCCTTGTGCACGAGTTGATGATCGCCGGGACGATCGCGCCCGTCTGAACGACTTCTTAGTTTGCGCCCTTCAGGTTCCAGACGCCGGTGGCCGCAGCGTCGCGGGCGAAATCGGCAAAGTCACGCGGCGCCCGGCCGAGCGCCCGCTGCACGCCGTCGGTGAGGTACGAGTTGCGACCGTCGAGCACCTCAGCGAACAGCTCGGCGATGCCCACGGCTTCCTCCTCGGACAGCCCGTAAGTCACGAGCTCGGAGGCGTACTCCTCGGGAGTCACCGGCAAGTACTGCACCTCGCGGCCCACGGCGGTGCTGAGCTCGGCGGCCGCTTCGGTGAACGTGAGGAGGCGAGGGCCGGTCAGCTCGTACAGCTGCCCGATGTGGCGGTCGTCGGTCAGGGCAGCGAAGACGACGTCGGCGATGTCGTCGGCGTCGAGGAATGGCTCGGCGGTGGTGCCGCAAGGCAGGGCGAGCACGCCGTAGCGCACCGCGTCGGGGAAGGTCTCGCTGAAGTTCTGGTTGAAGAACGCGCAGCGCACGAGCGTCCAGTCGGCGCCCGATTTCTCCACTCGCAGCTCGGCTTGCCGGGCGGCTTCTTCGCCCCGGCCGGAAAGCAGCACGAGCCGCTGCACGCCGTTGTCGACGGCCAAGTCGGCGAATGCGCCGACGGTGTCGGCCGCACCGGGGAAGGCGAGGTCGGGGTAGTAGGTGATGTACGCCGCGTCGACACCGGCCAACGCCGGAGCCCACGTGGCTTCGTCTTCCCAGTCGAACCGGGTCTCACCCGAGCGGGACGCGGCCCGCACCGGATGTCCGGCCGCAGTGAGCCGCTCGGTGACTCGCCGGCCGGTCTTGCCACTGGCGCCGAGCACCAGGATCGGCTTGGGCTCCGTATCGGTCATGATCTCTCCCTTTCGTCTCGGGTCCGTTGTCGGACCTCCTGCCGGCACCGCATGTCCCCAAAATGCGCGACGCCAACAAGCACAAGCTCAATGACGACAGCCGATGTCCATCGCGTCGCGCCAACCCCGTCGGACCAAGTCTCACCTCGATCGTGCACCGCACAACTCGACGGTGCCAGGGGCGAACGACCTGCAGCGGCAACGTTCTTGCACAAGAATGCCCGAGCCACCTACCCGCTCATCGCATCACGTCTGGGTGCGTCACGCGGATTCCTGCAGGAACATATGTGCACACAGTGGCACCGGGCGGTGGCGTGGTTGGGGTGTGTTTGCGTCTGCTTCTCGGCCCCTTCTGCCATTAGCGGGCTGTGGCGACGTTGATGAGCGTCTTGCCCCGAGCGTGTCCTTTGGCGATGTGTGCCATCGCCTCGGCGGTCTCGCTCAGTGGGTAGGTCTGATCGATGACCGGTGTGATCGTGCCGGCCTCGATGAGCTTCTTAAGGGCCAACATGTCCTCTCGCTTCTCGCCCGCCACAAAGGGGGCTGCCTGTTTGCGTACGAACATCGCCGACACCGAGGCGCGGAGCATGCGACCGATGGGCCCAAGCCACTTGCCGCCCGTGGTCCCGCTGTTGGGGATCAGCTTCCCGTTCGGGGCGACGGCTCGTCTCATCTCCGACAAGGAGTGGCTCCCGGCGTTGTCGAGGACGATGTCGTACTTCGCTTCGCCTTGGGTGAAATCCTCCCTGGTGTAGTCGATCACATGGTCGGCGCCGATCGATCGGACCAGGTCGACATTGTGCGTGCTGCACACACCCGTGACCTCGGCGCCGAGTGACTTTGCGATCTGTACAGCAAAGGTGCCGACACCACCAGAAGCGCCATTGATCAATACCTTCTGGCCCGGTTGAACCTTCGCCGCATCGCGCATCCCGCGTAGGGCCGTGATGCCGGAGACCGCAATGCCTGCAGCCTGCTCCAGTGTGAGGTTGGCCGGCCTTGGCGCCAATCGTTTGACAGATGTGGCCACATACTCGGCGCAGGAGCCATTGCACGTGCCGAACACCTCATCACCCGGCTGGAACTCGGTGACCTTGGGACCGACCGCCTCGACGTACCCGGCCAAATCGAAACCGGGGATCCTCTTCCTCGGCCTCCGCAGACCGAACATGAGGCGGAGGATGGGCGGCCGGCCGCTCATGAGTAGCCAATCGCCGACGTGGACGGCAGCGGTGTGAACCCGCACCAGCACCTCGTCCTTCTTGATGACCGGTTCATCGATCTCTCGCAGGTTCAGCACTTCATGCGGTGTGCCGTATCTGTCGTGGATGATTGCTTTCACGGCGTTCCCCTCACGACTCTGCGAGCCTCTTGACCTCGAGCATCATCTTGCGGCTCATCACGAAGGTGATGACTTCCATGGGGAAGCGTCCGAACGCGACTCGGGTCTTCCAACCGGGTGCGTAGTCGCTGCGGCCCCTGGTCAGCAGCCGGCTGCCGCCGTCTGGGCCGGGGTTGACGGCGAACTGCCAGGTCGAGATCCCCCAGCTGTCCTCGGTGCCGATGTTGGCCGGTGAACCGAACAGCACGAGGGCGTCCGGGGGGTCCACGATCTCGATTCGCATCGGCGGTGCGGTCGGGTGCAGGTAGATGTCGTCGCCGACCGCCGGGTGCTGGTGGTCGGAGAGGATCTCCGTGGTGTTTGTGATCTTGCACCCGACGAGGTTCTCCAGCGTCTGATAGGTGTAGAAACCGCCGCGGCCCTGTCCGATCTGGGCGATCCAGGGCCACACCGCCTCCGGCGGGGCATCGACGGCGACTCCCAGGGTGTAGGACCACTTCGGTTCGGGCACGAACTCGTCGCCCGGCAGCGCATCCGTTGGCTCTGTTCCCACCGTGCCCCACCGCAGCCGCCTCCGCCCGATGAATGGGGTGGCGACCAGATGCCACACAATGAGAGCGGCGCCCTCGAGCGCAGCCAGAACGCCTACACCGGGGCAGCGAGCGGTGCGACGCCCAAGCCGCCTGCTGTCCGTGTCCCGTCCCGCAGCCATGCTGCCCTCCTCGACATGCCATCGATCATCTTGCAACAGCGCAGGAACGTCTCCCAGGGCCAGAGGACCGCGGGAGGGCGCCGGATACTCGATCGCGGAACGTCCCACCGCCTACCAACACCATTGGTTCTCGCAGCCCCACAGATTCGCGACGCCAACCGTTCTGAATGTGGTCCATTACGGCCAAGGCTGACTCATCCGGCCGCACCTATCACCCGATCTCGCGCCATAACGCTCGCATCGGTCAGGGCGCCAGATTAGGCACCTCGGCGTGCGGCTGACCCCTACGAGACCACGCGCCAGCCGAACGCCTCGGCGAAGTCTGAGAAGCAGCGCGCGCAGACCCAGTGATAGTCAGCACCCTGCTCGTGTTTGGCCGTCGTGGCGTATCCCTCCGACAGGGTGTCTTCCCGTACGGCAAGCTCTCGGTGCGCTGTGCTGAATTCGGGATCGACGAACTTGGTCCAGCAGAACGAGCAGTGGTCGTGTTCCCAGGTCTCGCTGTAGGCGCGATAGCGCTTCCATTGAAGCTCGACACCTCGCAAGTACGCGTCCTGCCCTTGGAGCCGCCAATCCGACGATTCGGTCATCGCGGCAGCGTAACTCCACGTCACGAATGCGGCGGATCTCCGGGCCACGCCGATCACCAATTCTGGATCGAGAACGAGCATTCGGTCGAGTGCTCGGTATCGGCACCTCGGCGCGGATCGCGGAAGCGACTCGGTACCCCGATCAGCAATTCTGCATTTGGTACCGCACATGCCTGCAGCGCATCACGTGTGATACAGCATTGGGAGAGGAGGCTGCCCCAGACGTGGCTACTCCCAGATCTCCTCGCCCCCGTCGTCGACCTGGCCGGTCGGCTGGAGGCCGAGCTTGGCGGCGACCGCGTGGGAGGCGGTGTTGCCGAGGTGGATGTGGGCCGAGAACCGGGTGACGCCGCCCTCCGCGAGCCAGTCACGCATCGCTCGGGACGCCTCGGTCGCGTAACCCGCGTTCTGCCAGGGCGTGCCTACCACCCAGGCGAGGTCGGCGGCCCCGTGCCTCACCGTGGCCTGCACGTACCCGATGGGCGCGCCGTCGAGACGGACGATCCAGTTGTGCCAGTCCTCGTCGTGCCGAGGGCTGCCTGCGGACCGATGGCGATAGCGCTCCTGGAGTTGCGCCAGGCTGGGCGGTTCGCCACCGGTGAACGTATAGAGGTACCGGTCGGAGAGAACCTCGACCATCACGGCGGCGTCTGCGACGTCGAGAGGCGTCAGCGTCAGCCGCTCACTGTTCAGCGGATCGGTCGAAGCCACCTCAGCCGCCGGGCGGCGCCACCAGGAGGTCGTCGAGCGTCGCGGCGATCTCCTCGTCCCCGGCAACCTTGCGCAGGTAGCCGTGCGGCCCGTCCGCGCCGTGCTGCCACTGGGTGCTGCCGCCCGGGCCGACGACGTTGCGGCCGGTGCACACCTCGAACACGCCAGCCGTGCCGCGCACTGCGGCGAGCACGGCGGTGAGGTCGAAGCTCCACACCTGTGCGTCGCCGGCGGTGAGCCGGTAGGCCTCGCGCACGGGGTTCTCCGGCGGCGTCAGCGTCTGCAACGCGGCGCCGGTCAGGATGCCTTCGCCGACCTGGAACCCGCTGAAGACCGCCGGCCCGGGCCAGCCGGCCACGGCGCTGAGCGCGGCGGGGGCGTCCTGTGCGAGGTTGAACTCGGCGCCTTCGGCGTGCTCGGCCGAGTCGGGGTAGTAACCGCCCATCGCGACCCACCGCTTCACCTTGGCCGCCACCAGCTCCTCGCCGGTGAGCGCGCTGTGCTGGTCGGGCGGTGACGCCAGCAGGCCGGCGAGGTTGGTGAAGAAGCCGACGCTGGCGATCGTCACGGAGCCGTCGGGCTCGCCGGCGAGGATCTGGCGGTACAGGTCGACCGCTTCGGCCGGGGTCTCCAGGTCGTTCGGGAAGTTGCCGGCGACCTCGGCGGTGTAGGGCGACGGGCCTGACGGAGCCGGCCCGGAGACCGCGCCGATCGGCAGGTCGGGCCGGCCGTAGTAGGTGTTGACGGCATCGATGGTTCGCGCCGCGGCATCGTCGCCACCGGCCGACGTCATCACCGCCAGGATCTCGACCTCGCCCCTGTCGGCGAGCGCGTGCAGCATCGCGAGCGCGCCCAGGTCGTCGATCCCCAGGCCGACGGCGGTGTCGAGGATCACCCGCACCCCCTCGCCGTCGTCCGGGAGGAACCCGGTACCCGGCCCGCAGATCGGCTCGCCGGTTCCCGGCGGCGCCAACGTGGTGGTGGTCTCCGGCGGGAGCGTTGTAGTCGGTGGCAGCGTGGTGCCCGGCACGGTCGTGCCCGGTAGCGTCGTCCCGATGAGGGTGGTCGGCGGCGGCACGACCGGCGGCTGCGTGCCGCCCGTCGTCGACTCGGGGCCGGTGGGGCCGGCCGCCGGATCGGTGCCCGAGCCGCCGCCACCCGACGTCGCCAGGGCGACCCCCACCACGATGGCCACCACCGCCACCAAGCCGCCCAGCAGCGCGAGCAGCATGCCGCGCCGGCCGCCGCCGCCTTCGTCGTGCGGCACGACGTCGACCGGCGGATGATCGGGCACCACCACCCTGGTGTCGGTCTCGGCCTCGTTGCCGACCACGGGCGGAGGCTCCGTCTTCCCGCCTCCGGTGCCGATGCCGCTGATCGGCTCCACGACCATCGTCTCGGCGGTCCTGTCCGCCGCCAGCATCAGCTCGGTGACCAGCTGGCCGTGGGCTCGCTGTACCGCCTGGAGCCGCCGGCCGAGCTCGAGCGCCGACTGGGGCCGGTCGGCCGGGTCCTTGGCCAACGTCGATTCGAGGAGCGCGGCGAGGTCGTCGGGCACGCCGTGCTGGCGGAGGTCGGGGGGCGGCTCCGTCTGGATCCGCATCAGCAGCGGCAGCAGCGACTCGTCGGTGTCGCGCACGAACGCCGCCTGGCCGAGCAGCATGGCGTACGCCGTGGAGCCGAGCGAGTAGACGTCGGCGGCGACCGAGGGCCGGTCCCCGTTGAGCACCTCGGGCGAGGCGTGGGCGACGCTGGCGGTGATCACCCCGCTGCGGGTCTCCGGGCCGCCGGCGATGCGGGCGATGCCGAAGTCGCTGAGCTGGGCGCCGTACTGGGAGAGGAGCACGTTCGCCGGCTTGATGTCGCGATGGATGATGTCGCTGCGGTGTGCGGTCTCGAGCGCACCCGCGAGCCGGATCAGGATCGCCACCGTGTCGGGCCACGACAGCGGGCCCCGCTCCCGGAGCCGGTCGGCCAGCGTGCCCTCCTCGATGAAGGCCATGATCAAGTACGGGCGGCCCTCGCGGGTGAAGCCCGCCGCGTGCACGGTGACGATCCCCGGGTGCTCGGACAGGATGCCGAGTGCGTGGCATTCCCGCTCGAAGCGCTGCCGGCCGTGCTCGTCCAACTCGGCCGCGGTGAGCAACTTGACCGCCACCGTGCGCCGGAACGCCGGCTGGTGGGCCCGATAGACGGTGGCGAAGGCGCCGCGCCCGACGGGCGTGGCGTCCTCCAAACCCGGAATGCCGAGATCCATGCCACCCCTCACCGGTGGGAGACGACGCGGCTGTACCCCCAGCCGGCCACCACCCTACCCCGCGGGAGGAGCCGCCAGCAGACCGTCGATGACGGCCGCGACGTCGTCGGCGGGAACCACCGTCCGCAGGTAGCCGTGCGGCCCGGCCGCGTCGTGGCTCCACCGATTGCTGCCCCCGGGGCCGATGACGTTGCGTCCGGCACACACCTCGAAGACGCCCGCGGCCCCGCGCACCGCGGCGAGGACCGCTGTGAGGTCCCAGCTCCTGTGGTCCGCCCCGCCGTTGAACAGCCGGTACGCCTCGCGGACGGGGTTCTCCGGCGGCGTGGCGGTCTGGAGGATCGCACCCGTGAGCACGACGCTGCCGATCTCCCAGCCGCTGAAGAGCGCAGGTGTTGGCCACCCCGCCACGGTGGTGAGTGTGGCCGTGACGTCCAGCGCGAAGTTGAACTCGGCGCCGGTGGGGTGCTCGGCGGAATCCGGGTAGAAGCCTCCCATCGCAACCCAGAGCCGGACCTTGGACGCCACCAGCTCCCGCCCCGTCAGGCTGCTGTGCCGGTCGGGAGGGGAGGCGAGCAACGCGGCGAGGTTGGTGAGGTAGCCGACGCTCACGATCGTCACCGAGCCGTCGGGCTCGCCGGCCAGGAGCTGGCGGTACAGGTCGACTGCCGGGGCCGGCTCGGCGGCGTCGTTCGGGAACCGGGCCGCCAGCTCGGCCGTGTAGCTGGAGCCGAACGCCGGCGCCGGCCCCGCCACCACGCCGACCGGCACTCCCGGGCGCCCGTAGTAGGTGTTGATCGCGTCGATGGCCAGGTGCGACGGGTCGGGCCCGGCATCCGACACCATCACCGCCAGGATCTCGGCCTCGCCGGCGTCGGCCAGGGCGTGCAGCACCGCGAGCGCGCCGGCGTCGTCGACGTCCGACGCGAAGTCCGTGTCGAGGATCACCCGCACCCGCTCTCCCGGCACGGGCAGCAACGCAGCGGGCCCCGGCCCGCACATCGGCTCGCCCGGGGCCGCCGGCCGGCTGGTGGTGGCATCGGTGGTCGTCGTGGTGGTGGCTGCCGTCGTCGTGGTGACGCTGGTGGTCGTCGTCGGTGGCACCGCGGGCGAGGGGGGCGGCGTCGCAGCGGGGGTCGGGGGCGGGACCGCGGTGGCGCTGGGCGGCGTCGCCGCCTCGGTGCCGCCGGTGGACCGGTCGTCGCCGGAGCAGGCCGCCGCCACGAGGGCGAGCACCACCAAGATCGCGGCCCGGCCGATGCCGGCTGGTGAGACATCTCGCATCGGCGAGCAGTCTGCCAGCCTGCCGGGAATCAGCGTCGCGCCTAGAGTCCCGCCACATGGCACGCTCCGTCGCGGTCGACCGTACCGTCGGTCGGGACGAGCTCCTCGAGTTCGTCCGGCCCCGCCACCACGGGATTCTCGCCACCACCCGTCGAGACGGCCGGTCGCAGCTCTCCCCGGTGACGATGGGCCTCGACGGCGCCGATCGCATCGTCGTCGCCAGCTACCCCGAGCGGGCCAAGAGCCGAAACGCGCGGCGCGATCCACGCGCCGCGATGTGCGTTCTCTCGGACGACTTCGGGGGCGAGTGGGTGCAGGTCTACGGCCGCGCCGAGGTGCTCGACTTGCCGGACGCGCTGGAGCCGCTGGTGGAGTACTACCGGGTCATCGCCGGCGAGCACCCCAACTGGGACGAGTACCGCCAGGCGATGCGCGACCAGGGAAAGGTGCTCATCCGCCTCATGATCGGCGACTGGGGCCCGATCTCGCGCGGCGGCTTCCCGGCCCGGCTCGCCGGCGACGGCTGAGCGCCCGACCCCGGTCTACCCGGTCGCCTCGGCGATGACGTCGGCGATGAACTGCTGCGAGTGTGCGATGTCGACCCGGTAGTAGAAGCCCATCGACGCGCACGTGGTGTCACCCCACGACGTCACGCCGACGACGACCTCATCGCCACCGACGTTGCGCAGGATCGGCCCGCCCGAGTCGCCGAAGCAGGTGCCCTCGTCGCCCTTCGACTGGTTCTGCGACACCCGCAGCCAGGCGTCGTGGAGGTTCTGGAACGCGCTCTGGGCGAACTGGCGGCGGTCGAGGTACTCGATGTTCCACGGCGGTGGGTCCGCGAAGCTGCCGCCGTAGCCCACCACGGTGAACCGCTCCCGGTTGACGCCGTTACGCCGCCCGTTCGACCCGCGCAGGTCCTCCAGCGCTCCACTGCCGGCGTACGCCATCGGCGTGACGCCGGCGACGGGCTCCGCCAGGATGATCGCCGCGATGTCGTGCGGGTCGGACGTCGGCCCCCAGTTGTACAGCGGGCTGTTCACCACCCGAACGATGTCGAGGCAGGTGTCGCAGCGGGTCGCCGTCGGCGGCGGGTCGAAGTCCGAGGGGTCGGCGTCGAAACTGACCCAGACGTGCGCGTCGGCGCCGGGGCCCGGCAGCGGCACGCCGTCGGCGTCGGTGAGCCCGTCCTCGACCAGGCCCTCGGCGCAGTGCCCGGCAGTGAGGAACACCAGCGGGTGGATGAGCGTGCCACTGCAGTAGATGCCCAGCCCGAACTCGGGCACGCCGATCACGCGCCAGTCGATCATGATCGCCCCGACGGCCGGGTACTCGCCTGTGGTGTCGAACACGCCCCAGGTGATCGCGCTCGCCGGCGGCGCACCGCCGACCACCAGCCCCACCACCATCGCCGCGGCCAGCAACCGTCCGAATCGCCTTCGCATGAGAACCCACTGGCTCGCCCGTCGTTGCGACCATTCTCGCACCGATCGGCCCACCGCGGAAGATGCGAACCTGGCCGGTCAGCGTTGCGCGGCAGCGACCCCTGGGGCAGCCACCGGCCGGAGCTCGACCCGCTCGCGGCACTCGGGCGAGCAGTACCGGTGGCCGAGCAGCCACGCCCGGAAGCCGACGCTCCCCCGACCGTCGATCAGGCGTCCGCACTCAGGTGCGTCGCACGATCGCCCCAGCGACCAGTGCTCCACGGCGACGTCGTGGTACCGCATGGTGTCCGACTATCCCACACGACCCGCCCGGACCCGGGGATTTCCCGACCGACCCACGCCGCCTGCCCCGATACCCTGAAGCTGGAACCAACCGAGCGAGGGAGGTCATCCCATGCGAGCGCGCTGGCTGATCGGCCTGGCGGCCGCGGCGGCCGTGCTCGTCTCCGTCGGTGGAGCGACGCTGCTGCTGCGCGGCGACCAGCCCACCGGCGACGGGACCCGGGCGACCATCGCCGAGCGGGCGACGACCACGACGACGGCCGGCGTGGCGCCGGCGGCCGGTACGTCGATCGCGTGGGAGCGCGTCGCCCTGCCCGACGCCGCGCACCTCGAAGCGATCCTCGCCGTCGCGGACGGATTCGTCGCGTTCGGCAACTCCGACCAGGGCCTGCGCGGCTGGGCCTCGGCCGACGGGCTCTCCTGGGAAGCGATCGAGGTGACCGGCGACCTGCCGCCACAGGCCTGGTTGCGCGACTTCGCGTGGACCGGCGACCGCATCGTGGCGCACGGCGAGGGCTTCGGCGAGCGCCCGATCCAGTTCGTCGCCTGGTCACCCGACGGCAGGACGTGGGCGTCGGCCGAGCTCGAGTTCCCGGCGCCTCGCTACGACGACCCGTTCATCACCGAGTTCCCGCAGCTCGAGCGGCTGGCCGCCGGGCCGGCGGGCGCCGTGGCCTTCGGGGTGGTCCACGCCGACCTCAACATCGACTCGCTCATCGCGCCGCACCTTCCCGACGACCTCGACGGGATCGGCATGGGCGTCGGGGTCGGGGGCCCCGGCGGCGGCGAGGTGGAGGTGACGGACCGCGACGGCAACGTGATCTTCCAGTCGACGCTCGCCGACCTCGGCGTGCCGCCCGAGACGCTCGCCGTGTTCGACGGAAGGCCGCCGACCTCCCACGTGGCGTGGTGGTCGCCCGACCTGACCACTTGGGAGCGCATCGACGACGCGTTCGGCGAGGACGTCTACCTGCAGGTGGTCGCAGCCGTGGAGTCGCGGTTCGTCGTCCTGGGCGACGGCCCCGATGGCCAGTGGGCCTGGGCGTCGGCCGACGGGGAGACGTGGGAGCGCACCGGGACGTCGCTTGACCGCGCCGGGCACCTCACCCGGGTGGTCGCGGCGCCCGGCGGCCTGATCGCCGCCGGCGCCGGGCCCGCCGGTCCGGGGATGTGGCGGAGCGCCGACGGCATCACCTGGACGGAGATCTCGACCGGCCCTGCGTTCGCCGATCCCGATGGCACCGAGTTCGGCTTCACGAACGTCGCCGTGGGCGGGGCGGGCTACCTCGCCCTCGGGGAGGGCTACCCCGAGTACCCCGTGCCGGACGTCCCGCCGGTGACGGTCGAGCACGACGGCAAGGCGATCACCTTCACCCAGGCGGCCGATTCCGGCACCACCAGCGTCTCCGACCTGGCGACCGGGGAAGAGCTGATCACCGTCGTCTTCCGCTACGACGACCCCGCGCCGCCCGCGGCGATCGTGGAAGGCCCCGATACCCTCACGATCGTCGACCCGGAGACGGGCGAGACGATCGTCGCCGTCCCGCAGCAGCTCGTCACCGCCGCGTTCGCCGCGGCGTTCGACGAGATCGACGCCCCACCGGAGCCGGAGTTCGTGACGCCGCTGATGGCGTTGTGGTACTCGGCCGACGGGGCGGACTGGAGGCGCTGGACGTTCGAGGAGGCGCTGGGGACCGACGGGTACCCGCTGGCCGCGGCGGTGGGCGACGACCGGCTGGTGCTGGCGATCCGGCCCCATCCCGGCGTGGGGGCAGAACCGACCGAGGAGCAGTTGGGCGCGCCGCAGCCGGCCCACATCTTCGTCGGGGTGGTCGGCGGCTCGTAGGCTCAACGACGCAGGTCGCGCGGCCCGCCGTAGTCGGCGAACGCCGCCAGCACGTCCGCCATCTCGGCGTCGCTCAGCAGCACGGGCTCCCCGACCTGGAGCGCGCGGGCATACATCTCGGCGAGTGCCTCGATCTCGACCGCCACCGCCAGCGCGGCATCGAGGTCGGCGCCGACGGCGAGGATGCCGTGGTTGGCCAGGAGGCAGCCTTGGCGCCCGGTCAGCGCGGCCACGGCAAGGTCGGACAGCTCCTGCGTCCCGTACCGTGCGTACGGCGCGCAGCGGACGTCGGTCCCGCCCAGCGCGGCCACCATGTAGTGGAAGGGCGGGATCGCCCGCCGCAGGCATGCCAGCGACGTGGCGAACGGCGGGTGGGCGTGCAGCACGGCCCCGACCTCGTGGCGGGCCGCCAGCACGTCGCGGTGCATCCGCCACTCCGAGGACGGCCTGCGGCGGCTGCCGGTCGACCGGCCATCCGCGCCGACGTGCACCGCGTCCTCCGGTCCCATCCGGTCGTACGGCACCGCGGACGGCGTCACCAGGAACCCGTCGCCGACCCGGACACTGACGTTTCCCGAGGTCCCGCGGCTGAGCCCCAGCTCGACCATCCGCCGCGCGGTCGCAACCAGTGCCAGGCGCAAGCCGCGGCTCACTGCGGGAACAGCGACCGCAGGCCACGCTCGCTGGCCTCGCACACGCCCCGCTCGGTCACGAGCCCGGACACCAGCCGGGCCGGGGTCACGTCGAACGCCGGGTTGGCGACCGGGCTGGTGGGCGGGGTGACGTGCACGGTGACCACCTCGCCGGCATCGGTGCGCCCCCGGACCGCGGCGACCTCGTCGGCGGCCCGCTCCTCGATCGGTACCTCGGCACCGTCCCGCAGTGACCAGTCGATGGTCGGCGACGGCAGCGCCACGTAGAACGGCACGCCGTTGTCCCGCGCCGCGAGCGCCTTCTGGTACGTGCCGATCTTGTTGCAGACGTCGCCGGTGGCGGTGGTCCGGTCGCTGCCGACCAGCACCAGGTCGACGCGGCCGCGCTGCATGACGTGGCCGGCGGCGCTGTCGACGATCACGGTGTGGGGAACGCCCGCCCGGCCCAGCTCCCACGCGGTGAGCCCGGCACCCTGGTTGCGGGGGCGGGTCTCGCCCACCCACACGTGCAGCGGGATCCCCGCATCGTGGGCCTTGTAGATCGGTGCCGTAGCGGTGCCCCAGCCGACCGTGGCGAGCCACCCGGCGTTGCAGTGGGTGAGCACGTTGACCGGCCCGTCGCCGGCCGCCCGGCGGATGAGGTCGAGCCCGTGGTCGCCGATCGCCGAGTTGATCGCCTCGTCCTCGTCGCAGACGGAGGCGGCGAGCGCGTACGCCGCCTCCGAGCGGTCCTCGGGGCGCAGCGGCGCCAGCTCGTTCGTCACCCGGTCGAGCGCCCACTGCAGGTTGACGGCGGTGGGCCGAGTGCGAGCCAGCACGTCCCGGGCGGCGGCCAGGCCACCGTCGGAGGGGTCGTCGCGCATCGCCAACGCCAGCCCGTACGCGGCGGTGGCCCCGATCAGCGGAGCGCCCCGCACCACCATGCGGGAGATGGCGTCGGCTGCGTCGGCCACCGATCGCAGCCGCGCCACTGCGAACTCGTGGGGGAGGCGGGTCTGGTCGATCACCTCGACGTCGCCGTCGCCGGCGTGCCAGATGGTGCGGGTGGGTCGATCGCTCATGGCGGCCCGATGCTACGGCTCGAGGCACGGCCTCAAGGCGAGGCCGCCTCGACGGCACGGCCTCGAGGCGAGGCCGCCTCGATCGCACTGCCTCAAGGCAGCGAGGCGTCCCAGTCGATCGCCACTGCTCGCTGCTCGTCGGCCCGGTCGACCGCCACCTGCACCTCCAGGCCCGGGCCGACCCGCCCGATCAGCCGGTCGGGCACCCGGTGCCCGACGCGCACCGGGTAGGGGGAGCGGCCCGGCAGCTTGACGTCCATCTCGATCAAGTACAGCCGGTCGTCGGCCAGCTCCGGGTCGTCGACGTCGAACCCGAGGTCGCCGATCTCCCCGGCGTCGGTGACGGAGGTGAGCACGGCGGTCCCCCGCCTGCCCTTGCGGAGCAGCTCGTCGGCGCGCTTCATCTGCCCGGGTTGCACCCCGGCGGCCTGGAGCTGCTGCGGCTGGTCAGGCGCCTGCGACTGCGCCTGCTGCGGCAGCTCGCTCCAGTCGATCACGACCTTCGACGGGTGGTCGCGAGCAACCTTCACCGCCACCGTCATCCCGGGTAGGACGGCGCCGACCAGCATGCGCGGGACGAGCTGCTGCATCTCGACCGTGCCGGCCGGCACCCCCTCGACCTCGAGGTCGAGCTCGAAGCCCAGCACCGGCTGCTGGTTGATGGTCACCCCGGTCTCCCACATCCGCTTCACGACGCCCCTCCCCGGGCGGCCGTCCCGCAGCGTCTCCCCGCCCGAGAACACGACGTTGCCAAGCCGGCGCCCGACACGGAAGAACACGAGGCCGACGATGAGGAGGGAGAGCCCGGCCGGCAGCAGCCCGAGACGCTCGGAGCCGTCGACGAACAGCATGGCCCCCAGGAGCACGGCGCCGGCGACCGCCACCACCGCCCCCACCCCTGCGAAGATCTTGTCGATCGCGACGCCCTCCCCGGCCGTTCCGCCGGGAACGCTACACCCAGGTGTCGCCGACCGCCCGGCCTGTGCCCGTGGGGAGTCCCGCCGAAGGCGGGGATAGGGATCGGGTGTTCGGGGCCGCAGCACGCGGCCGTCCCGCGGGGCTGCCCACAGCCCCCCGGCCTTCGGCCGGGGTACTTCCCCCGCAAGCGGGGGAAGAGTGCGCGATCCGAGCTTCTTGGGGCAATGTCGCCCAGTGCCCCACGATGGGGCAATGTCGCCCAGTGCCCCACGATGGGGCAATATGGGCCCCATGCCCAACGCGCAGCCCCACCGCCAGTGGTCGGTGGTCTACACGCGTGGCGACGGATGTCGCGAGCTGGGGACCGTGCTCGGCGGCGACTACGCCGTGCCGGCCGGCGCCAACCTCGCGCAGGCGTGCATCGAAGCCAGAGCGGCACTGCTGGTGGCGCGCCGGCTGTCGGCGCTCGACCTCGTCCCGGTGGCGGTGCCCCACGACTTCGACCCTGCCAGCGTCGAAGGCGTGGTCGCTGCGGTCGGTGGCGGGCCGCACTCGCGCCTGGCGGCGACGGTCGGGGCGCGCGCCGCCGACCAGCTCGACGTGCCCGCCCGCCTGGTGTGCGTCTACTCGGACCCGGCCGACAAGGCGCGCGCCGAGGAGGCCCTCGCGGACGCGGCGGCCGGTGCCCGGGGCGCCGACGCCGAGGCGGTCCAGGCGTCGAACCCCGCCCAGGTGGTCGACGAGCTGCCCAGGGGAACGCTGCTCGTCGTCGGTGCGCCGGGGGGCAACTTCTTCCAACGCAACTTCTTCGGGCCAGGCGTCCGCCTCCAGCACCGGGCGCAGTCGGGGTCGATCCTCGTGCGAGACGCCCCACCCCGCGCCTTCGCCCGCATGCGACCGCCCGCGTGGGTGGCACCCGAGATGTCGGCGGCCGATGCCCTGGCCGTGATCGGCGAGTCGACCCTCCCGGTCGTGTCGGGCGGGCTGGTGGTGGGGCTGGTGCTCGACGACATGCTCGCCACGGCCGCTGCCGACGCGACCGTGGCGGACGTCATGATCGACCCCGTCACGGTGCAGGTCACCGACGCCATCAGCGACCTGCCCACCGTCCCCGTGCTCGCCGCGGGCGCCGCCCTGCCCGTCGTGAACGGGAAGGGCCGCCTACTGGGGCTCGTCGACCCCGACCCGCCCGTCGAGGATTCCGCGGTCTGAGGCGGGCCCTGCGGTACATTTGCGCCCGATGACCCATCCGTCCCCGGTTCGCACCGCGCTCACGCTCACCCTCGCCATCGCGACCGTCGCCGCGCTGAGCGTGGCGGTGGCCGCGTGGCAGGGCCCCTCGGCAGCCGCCGCTACGCCGGAGGGACGCGACAGTGTCGGGCTCGTGGACACGGCCCAGGGCGTGTGGCACCTCCGCGACGTCGCCGGCGACGTCAAGTTCTTCTTCTTCGGCAACCCGGGGGACACGCCGTTCATGGGCGACTGGGACTGCGACGGCATCGACACGCCCGGCTTGTTCCGCCGCTCGACCGGGCTGGTGTACCTGCGCAACGCCAACAGCCAGGGCCTCGCCGACCGCCGCTTCTTCTTCGGCAACCCGGGTGACGTGCCGGTGGCGGGCGACTTCGACGGCGACGGCTGCGACAGCGTCTCGATCTACCGGCCCGGTGAGGGCAAGTTCTACGTCATCAACCGGCTCGGCGCCGACGGCAGGGGGCTCGGCGCCGCCGACGCAGACTTCTTCTTCGGCAACCTCGGCGACGCACCGATCGCCGGGGACTGGGACGGCGACGGGGATGACACCGTGGGCCTGTTCCGGGCCAGCACCGCGCTCGTCTACCTGCGCAACGCGCTGACCCCGGGCCCCGCCGACGTGTCGTTCATCTTCGGCGACCCCGGCGACCGCCACGTCGCCGGTGACTGGGACGGCGACGGCATCGACTCAACGGCGGTGTTCCGCCCCGCGACGATGCGGTACTTCCTCAAGAACTCCAACGGCTTCGGCCCGGCCGACGCCGAGTTCTTCTTCGGCCAGCCGACCTGGCTGCCGGTGGCCGGCGACTTCGGCGACCTGGAGCCGACGCCGCCGACGACCACCACGCTGGCGCCGGGCACTCCGTTCGCCTTCGAGGACGGCCTCCAGGTGGTGGGGATCGACGTCCCCGCCGGCACCTACCGCAACGTGGACTCGACGTCGGGCTGCTTCTGGGAGCGGCTGACGCCGGCCGGCGTGGTGATCGCCAGCAACCTCACCATCAACCGCCAGATCGTCACCATCGAGCCGACCGACGGCTTCTTCAACTCGGAGCGTTGCGTGCTGTGGGACAACGACCTGACGCCGCGGCGTTTCGACCGGTTCGCCGACTTCCGCGGCGGGCACTACCTCGTGCCGGACGAGGTCGGCCGCGGGATCTGGCAGAGCGCAGTCCCATTCGAGACCTGCACGTGGCAGCTGCTCTCCGACTTCACGGGCGAGGCGAGCGGCGTCATCGCATCGAACACCACGTCGAGCCGGGCGACGGTCTCGATCTCGACGGCGACGTTCCCCAACCTGGTGGGGTTCAACAGCGTGGGCTGCGGCTTCTGGACGCTGGTCGGGTAACCCGGGCCCGGGGGCGCCCGTGCGCCGTCAGTTGCTGAACGTGAGGGCCTGCGCCGCCGACCACCTGGCCGCCGCCGACGCGTAGAACTCGCTCGCCCGGTCGAAGTCGTCGTCGCGCAGGGCCGCCAGGCTGGCGGCGATATCGGCCGCCGTGTCGTCCAGCGCGAGGTCGGCGTCGCTGAACGAGGCCGCGACCGAGCCGTAGTCCAGCTCGACCATGGCATCGAGCGGGAACTCGTCCAGCCAGGCCCGCAGGTCGTTGACCGGTTCGACGATCGCCTCGTCGAAACCGGCCTCGTCGAGCACGTCGGCGGCGTCGTCGAGGCGGTTGATCGCCGCGGCCAGGCCGGTCCGGTACCGCACCGTGCGGCTGCCGTCCCGGCGCTCGACGAACTCCCGCTCGGCAGGCTCGAACGCCGCGAACCAGCGGAGCGGCACGTGCCAGGACGAGGTGAGGATGTACGACCGCGCCGACGGGCGCGACCGGTACAGGCGCTCCAGCTCCTCGGCGGCGGTCCGCACGGTGCGCTCCGGCGCCAGCGCGGTCCCGGCGATGCCCGGGTACGCGTTGCGGAAGGCGACGAGGCCCTCGAGCATCCGCAACCGCGGGTAGCGGGGGCACACCCAGCGCCGCCCGTCCCACTCGGCGACGAACGCGTCGTTGCGCAGCGATTCGCGCCACACCCCGATCTCGCCCATCGTGAGTCGCCCGTCGCTGCCGATGTCGACGTGGGGATCCCAGGTGCCGGCGTCGCGCTCCGGGAGATACACCCGCAGGTAGGCCGCTCGGATCATGGCCACATGGTACCGGGACGCGGTCTTTCGGACTGCTCCCCGCCAGAGCGGGTCGGCATTACACTGCAGATGCCAGCCCCCGCAGAAAGGAGCCGCCGTCTTGGGCGTATTCGACGCCGGAAGCTTCGCCGGGCACGAAGAGATCGTCTTCGGATCAGACCCGGTATCCGGCCTCCGCACCATCATCGCCATCCACGGCACTGCTCTCGGTCCCGCCCTCGGCGGGACTCGCTTTTTCCCGTACGCGACGGAGGACGAGGCGCTCGACGACGTCCTGCGGCTGTCGCGGGCGATGACGCTGAAGTCGGCGGCCGCCGGCCTCGACCTCGGCGGCGGCAAGGCGGTGATCATCGGCGACCCACGCGCCGACAAGTCGGAGCGCCTCTGGCGGGCCTACGGCCGCATCATCGACTCTCTCCAGGGCCGGTACATCACGGCGGAGGACGTCGGCACCGACCACCACGACATGGAGGTGATCCGGCGCGAGACGCGCTGGGTGCTGGGGGTGCCCGAGGCCGAGGGCGGCTCGGGCGACCCGTCGCCCGCCACCGCCCGGGGGCTGATGCAGGCGATGGCGGCGGTCGGCGACCACCTGTGGGGCAGCGCCGACCTCACCGGCCGCCGAGTGGCCGTGCAAGGCGTCGGCAAGGTGGGATCGAACCTGGCGCGCCGCCTCGTCGCCGCCGGCTGCGAGGTCGTGATCGCCGACGTCTACGAACCGTCCGCCGATCTCATGGTGGAGGAGCTGGACGTCAAGCAGGTGAGCACCGACGAGATCCTCGAGATCGACTGCGACGTGCTGGCCCCGTGCTCGCTGGGTGGCGCGCTCAACGCCGAGACCATCCCGAAGCTCGGCTGCGCCGCAGTGGTGGGCTCCGCCAACAACCAGCTCGCCACCGACGAGGACGCCGACGCGCTGGCGGCGCGCGACATCCTCTACGCCCCCGACTTCGTGGTCAACGCCGGCGGGCTCATCAACGTGTACGAGGAGCTGCGGGGTTACGAGGTGGACCGCGCCCGCCACGCCATCGACAAGGTCTACGCCAACACCAAGCGGGTGCTGGACGCGGCCGATCGCACCGGGGTCACCCCACAGCAGGCGGCAGTGGACCTGGCCCGCAAGCGGATCACCGAGATCGGCAACCTCCGCCTGTTCCGCCGCAGCGGTGACGACCGCAACTGAACGCTTCCGAATCACGAGAGAGGAGATCGCGGTGACCCTCGAGGACACCGGCATCGGGACCGACCACAAGGCGCTGGGCCTGGACGACGAGCGCGTCCTCGACATGTACCGGGTGATGGTGCTGGCCCGCCGACTGGACGACCGGATGTGGGCGCTGAACCGCCAGGGTCGCGCGCCGTTCGTGGTGTCGTCCTCCGGCCACGAGGCCGCGCAGGTGGGAACCGCGTTCGCCCTCGATCCCGACATCGACTGGGCGCTCCCGTACTACCGGGACATGGCCGTCAACCTGGCGCTCGGGGTGACGCCCGAGGACATCCTGTTGGGCGTGTTCTCCAAGGAGACCGACCCGGCGTCGGGCGGCCGCCAGATGCCGAACCACTGGTCCGACCCGAGCCGCCGCATCTTCACCCACTCGTCGGTCATCGCCACCCAGTACCCGCACGCGTGCGGCGTCGCCTACGGCCTGCGGGTCCGCGGCGAGCCGGGCGTCGTCGCCGTGTACGGCGGCGAAGGCTCCACGTCGGAGGGGGACTGGCACGAGGCGATGAACTTCGCCGGCATCCACCGGTTGCCAGTCATCTTCGTGATCGAGAACAACCAGTACGCGATCTCGGTGCCCGAGCGGCTCGAGGTCGCCGGCCGGATCGCCGATCGGGCGGCCGGCTACGGCATGCCCGGGCTCACCGTCGACGGCAACCACACGCTCGAGGTGTACGCCGCGATGAAGGGCGCCGTCGAGCGGGCCCGGGACGGCGAGGGCCCGACGCTCATCGAGGCGCGCACCTACCGCTACTACGCCCACACGTCCGACGACGACGACCGCCTCTACCGCTCCGCCGAAGAGGTCGAGTCGTGGCGGAAGAAGGACCCGTTGCTGCGGCTGCGCCAGTACCTCGTGGAGAACCGGATGCTCGACGAGACCACCGAGGCGGAGATCGACGCCGAGGCCGTCGAACGCATCGCGGACGCAGTGACCGCGGCCGAGGGCGCTCCCGAACCGACCGACGCCTTCGTCAACGTGTACGCCCGCCCGATCACCCCGTCCGAGCCGGTCACCGAGCCCGAGGCGGCGATCGAGGGCGAGTCGCTGAACATGGTCACCGCGGTGAGCCGGACGCTGCACGAGATCCTCGACGCCAACCCCCACGCCGTGGTGTTCGGCGAGGACGTCGCCGACCCCAAGGGCGGCGTGTTCAAAGCCACCCAGGGCCTCGCCGACACGTACGGGAGCGACCGCTCGTTCAACGCCCCGCTCGCCGAGTCCCTCATCGTCGGGGCGGCGATCGGCATGAGCGCCACCGGGGTCCGGCCGCTCGCCGAGATCCAGTTCGCCGACTTCATCCACCCGGGCTTCGACCAGCTCGTGTCGGAGGCGTCCCGCATCCACTTCCGCTCGGCAGGCGGCTGGGCATGCCCGATCGTCGTACGGGTCCCATACGGGGGCGGCATCCACGGCGCCCTCTACCACTCCCAGTCGATCGAGGCCTTCTACGGGCACGTGCCCGGGTTGAAGGTGGTGGTGCCGTCGACGCCCGCCGACGTGAAGGGCCTGCTGTGGTCGGCGTTCGAGGACCCCGACCCGGTGATGTTCCTCGAGCCCAAGAAGCTGTACCGGCTCGCCAAGGGCCCGTTCCCCTCCGGCGAGCACCGCGTGCCGCTGGGCCGGGCGAGGCTGCGACGGGCGGGTGACGACCTGACGATCATCGCGTACGGCACGATGGCGCACTACGCGTCGGACGCGGCCGAGCAGCTCGCGGCCGACGGCATCGACGCCGGCGTGCTGGACCTGCGGTCGATCAAGCCGCTCGACTGGCCGTCGATCGAGGTGCAGGTGCAGCGGACGGGCAAGATCCTGGTCGTGCACGAGGACAACGAGTTCCTCGGCTTCGGTGCCGAGGTTGCCGCCCAGATCGGCGAGAAGGCGTTCGAATGGCTCGATGCCCCCGTCCGCCGCTACGCCACCCCCGACGTGCCCACCTTCCCGTTCGCGACCAAGCTCGAGGAGCAGCTCATGCCGTCGATCGAGGGCATCGTCGAGCGGGCGAGGGACCTCGCCGCCTACTAACTGCCATCCGACGGTCGGGACGTCCACGTGGCGACCCTGGCCGCCCTGCCGAACGTGCACTCGTTGGAGGTGGCGAAGCGGCCGAGCCGCTCCCGAGCCACCGAGACGAGATCGGCGGGTTGCTGGTCGGAGACCGAATCGCCGAGCGTCCAGCCCCCGACCTCGGTGGTGACCCATTCAACGACGGAGGCGAAGCGGCCGGAACCCTGGATGCTCGAATGCTCCTCGGTGGAGCCCTCAAGCTACCCCCGACATCGTCGGCGAGGAGTCGAGCACGACACCGGAAACCGCGCTCGTATGCTGCGCGGGTGAGCTTCACCGTCAGGCCCGCCCGGATGGAAGACCAGCCGGCGATCGCGTCCTTCACCAAGGACACGTTCAGCTGGGGCGACTACGTCACCCGGGTCTACAAGGATTGGCTGGCCGACCCGGACGGCATGGTGATGGTGGCCGCCGACCAAACCGACCGCGCCATCGGCATGGCGAAAGTGGCGCTGCTGTCGCCCGCCGAGGCGTGGGCGCAGGGCGCCCGCGTCCACCCGGACTGGCGGCGGCGCGGGGTGGGTTCGGCGATCAGTGCCGAGTTGTGGGCGTGGGCCGCCGAGCGCGGCGCCCGGGTCGTGCGGCTGATGGTGGAGGACTGGAACGAGCCGGCGCGCGCCCAGGTCGCAGCGATGGGGTTCCGGGCCGTCTCGCAGTGGGCGATCGCCGACCGGGCCGTCGGCGACGCCTCCCCGGTGATCGAAGGCAACGGTGGGCGCCGCCGCCAGACCGGCGAGCTGCTGCGCCGGGTGCCCTCGTCGGAGGCCGAGCCGGCGTTCCTGTCGTGGACCACCGGCCCGCTGTCGGTGGCGGCCCGCGACCTGGTCGCCCTCGGCTGGACGTGGCGGCGGCTCCAGGTCGCCGACCTCGCCGCAGCCGCCCGCCGCGACGCGCTGTGGGAGGGCGCGCCCGGCTGGGCGATCGCCGAGGACACCGACCGGGCGTTCGAGGTGTCGTGGCTGGAGACATCGCCCGAGAACGCCTACCGCATGGTCCGCTCGCTGGTCGACGCCGCGGTCTCCCAGGGCGCGGAGCAGTTCCACGCCAAGATGCCGAACGTCGAGTGGCTCGTGCGCGCGCTGCGGCGGGCAGGCTGCGAGATCGCCCCGATGACGATCTACACCCGCGAGCTGTAGCCGTCGGTCAGCCGCGGCCGAGCAGGTGCGCCAGCTCCTCGGCGAGCAGCCGGCCGTGCGCCTCGTCGTCGAGCATACGATCGATCGCGCCCGTCACCGGACGCTGGCGGGGGTCTGGGGCGGTGTCGCTCTGCTCGACAGGCTCGTCGCGCTGCTCCGGGGGATCCAACCAGGCCTCCTTCCGTCCCGACCAGGGTGACGGCCGGGCGCCGGGGCGGCCAGGGCCGGAGGACCCTGCTCACCGGGGCGACGAGTAGGCGACGAGCGTCCGCATGTAGTTGGCGCGCTCGTACGCAGCCGGGTCGGGGGCGTGGCGGCGGCTGAGCGAGCCCTTGGCCTGCTCCACCGAGGAATACTCCCGGGCGACGAACCAGGCGCGCAGCTGCTCCAGGACCTTGCCCAGGTGGGCGGGCCCGCGCAGCAGGAGGGCCGACGCCATCATCGCAACGTCGGCACCGGCGAGGATCAGCTTGACGACGTCCTCGTGCGTGTGCACGCCGGTGGTCGCGGCCAGCGACGCGCCGACCCGGCCGCTCAGCATCGCGATCCAGCGCAGCGGCAGCCGCAGCTCGGTCGACGAGCTGAGCTCCAGGTCCGGCCGCACGTCGAGCGTCTCGAGGTCGACGTCGGGCTGGTAGAAGCGGTTGAACAGGACGAGGCCGTCGGCGCCCGCCGCCGCCAGCCGTCCCGCCATGTGCGCCATCGAGCTGAAGTACGGCCCGACCTTCACCGCCAGCGGCACGCGCACCGACTGGCGCACCGCGTCGACCAGGTCGACGTACTGCTGCTCGATGCGAGCTCCCGGCACGTGCGGATCGGCCGCGATCAGGTAGACGTTCAGCTCCACGGCATCGGCGCCCGCCTCCTCGCAGAGCCGGGCATACAGCGTCCACCCACCCCGCGACGTGCCGTTGAGGCTGGCGACGACCGGGATGTCGAGCGCGGCTTTGGCGGCCTCGAGGTGCTCGAGGTAGCGGCGCGGGCCGGTGTTGTAGTCGTCCATCTCCGGGAAGTAGCCGCCGGAGGCCTCCGCCGACGCCTCGGCGCCGAACTCGAGCGAGTGGTGCACCGCCATCGCCTCGTGCTCGACCTGCTCCTCGAAGAGCGACGGGAGCACCACGGCGGCTGCGCCCGCGTCCTGGAGCTGGCGCAAGGTGTCGAGCTTGCCGGTGAGCGGGCTGGCCGACGGCACGATCGGGTTGGCCAGCCGCATGCCCATGTACGTCGTCGACATGTCGAAGCTCATGGCGTTGCCTCCGCGTCGTCCATCACCTGTGCCGATCGCTCGACGTCGACCATCTGGGAGTACAGGCGCCACCGCTCGTCGATGTCGGCCTGCGCCTGTGCGGCCAGCTTGGCAGCACGGTCGGGGTTGGCACGGGCGAGCATCGCGAACCGGGACTCGACGCCGGCCAGCGCGGCGAACGGTTTCGACGGGGGGCGGCCGTCGAGGTGGAAGGGGTGGCCGTCCTCCTCGGCAGTGGGCCGGTAGCGGTACAGCGGCCAGTAACCGGTCTCGGCGGCGAGCTTCTGGTGACCCATCTGGTCGGTCATGTCCATCCCGTGGGCGATGCACGGGCTGTAGGCGATCAGCAGCGACGGGCCGGGATGGGCCTCCGCCTCGGTGAAGGCCTTCACGGTCTGGGTCATGTTCGCCCCCATGGCGATCTGCGCGACGTACACGTCGCCGTAGGCCATGGCGAGCATCCCGAGGTCCTTCTTCCCGGTCGCCTTGCCGGCTGCGGCGAACTTGGCGACCGCAGCCCGCGGCGTCGCCTTGGATGCCTGCCCGCCGGTATTGGAGTACACCTCGGTGTCCAGCACCAGCACGTTCACGTCGCGGCCGGACGCCAGCACGTGGTCGAGCCCGCCGAAGCCGATGTCGTACGCCCAGCCGTCGCCGCCCACGATCCACACCCCCGTCCGGACCAGCGTGTCGGCGAGCGCATCGAGATCGGCGGCGAGCGGCGAGTCGAGGCCGTCGAGCCGGTCCCGCAGCTCCGCCACCCGCTCGCGCTGCGCAGCCAGTCCGGCCTCGTCCGACTGCTCGGCGTCCAGCAACCCGTTGGTGAGCGGCTCGCCGAGGTCGGACCGCAGCTCGGCGACGAGCCGGCGGGCCGCGGCGTTCTGGCGGTCGAGGGCCAGGCGCATGCCGAGACCGAACTCCGCGTTGTCCTCGAACAGCGAGTTCGACCAGGCCGGCCCCCGGCCGTCGCGGTTGGTGGCCCACGGCGTGGTGGGTAGGTTGCCCCCGTAGATCGACGAGCAGCCGGTGGCGTTGGCGACGACGATGCGGTCGCCGAAGAGCTGGGTCAGCAGCTTGAGGTACGGCGTCTCGCCGCAGCCCGCGCACGCCCCCGAGAACTCGAACAGCGGCTCGAGCATCTGCGACCCTTTCACGGTGTCCGCCCGCACCGCGGCCCGGTCCGCCTCGGGGATGTCGAGGAAGAACTCGAAGCGCTCCCGCTCGGCGGCCAGGTGGTCGCCCTTCGGCAGCATGTCGATCGCGCGGTGGGCGGCGACCTCCTTGGACTTGGCCGGGCAGATGCTGACGCACACGCCGCACCCGGTGCAGTCGTCGGGCGCCACCTGGATCGTCATCAACCTGCCGGGCTCGTGCCGGTCGCTCCAGTCCTTGGCCGGGAACCCGGCGGGTGCGCCCGCCAGCGCCTCCGGCTCGAACACCTTCATGCGGATCGCGGCGTGTGGGCACACGAGCGCGCAGCGGGCACAGTCGATGCAGATCGCCGGATCCCAGATGGGGATCTCGCTGGCGATGCTCCGCTTCTCCCAGCGGGCGGTGCCGGTTGGGAACGTGCCGTCGACCGGCAGGGCGCTCACCGGCAGCAGGTCGCCCTCGCCGGCCGCGATGCGGGCCGTGACCCGGGCCACGAAGTCCGGCGCTCCCGCCGGCACCGCCGGCCGTACCCGGAGCTCGCCCGACGGCGCGTCCGGCACCGTCACCGGCGCCAGCGCCGCCAACGCCGCGTCCACCGCGGCGAAGTTGCGCTCGAGCACCGCCGGTCCCCGCTTGCCGTACGTCCGCTCGATCGAGGCCTTGATGGCGGCGATCGCCTCGTCGCGCGGCAGCACGCCCGCCAGCGCGAAGAAGCAGGTCTGCAGCACGGTGTTGATGCGACCGCCGAGCCCGGCCTCCCGGGCGACCCGGTCGCCGTCGACCACCCACAGCCGGAGCCGCTTGTCCACGACCTGGCGCTGCACCTCGACCGGCAGCTCGCCCCAGACGTCGTCCGGGCCGTGCGGGCTGTTGAGGAGCACGGTGGCCTCGGGCGCCGCGATATCGAGCAGCGGGCGATCGAACAGGAAGCCGAACTGGTGGCAGCCGACGAAGTTCGCCTGCCGCACCAGGTACGTCGAGTGGATCGGGCGAGGCCCGAACCGCAGGTGGGAGACGGTCCACGAGCCGGACTTCTTGGAGTCGTAGACGAAGTAGCCCTGCGCCCACAGATCGGTGTGCTCGCCGATGATCTTCACCGAGTTCTTGTTCGCCCCGACCGTGCCGTCGGCGCCCAGCCCGTAGAACACCGCCCGCACCACGTCGTCGGGCTCGGCCCAGCCGTCCGGGTCGACGGCGAGACTCGAGCCGGAGACGTCGTCCACGATGCCCACCGTGAAATGCCGGCGGGGATTCGGCTGTCGGGCCTCGTCCAGGACGGCCATCACCATCGCCGGGTCGAACTCCTTGGACGACAGCCCGTAGCGGCCGCCGATCACGCGGACGTCGCCGCGCCCCTGCTCGGCGAGCGCCGCCAGGACGTCCTGGTAGAGCGGCTCGCCGACCGCCCCGGGCTCCTTCGTGCGGTCGAGGACGGCCACGGTGCGCACCGTCGGCGGCAGCGCAGCCGCGAAGGCCACAGTATCGAACGGGCGGTAGAGGCGGACGACCACGACGCCCACCTTGTCCCCTGCGGCAACCCGGGCCGCCACCGCTTCGCGGACCGCCCCGAAACCCGACCCCATCAGGACGACGACCCGGTCGGGGTCCGGCGCGCCCTCGTAGTCGAAGAGGTGATAGACCCGCCCGGTGCGGGCGGCCAGCGCGTCCATCGCATCCTGGGTGGCGCCGGGCACGGCTTCGTGGAACGGGGTGGCGGCCTCGCGGGCCTGGAAGAACACGTCGGGGTTCTGGGCGGTGCCGCGCAGCACCGGTCGGTTGGGGTGCAGCGAACGGCGGCGGTGCTCGCGCACGGCGTCGGCATCGATCATCGCCACGAGATCGTCGTCGCCGAGCCGGGCGATCTTGGCGGCCTCGTGCGAGGTGCGGAACCCGTCGAAGAAGTGGACGAACGGGACGCGGGTCCGCAGCGTCGCGGCGTGGGCGATCGCCGCCATGTCCTGCGCCTCCTGCACCGACGACGACGCCAGCATCGCCCATCCCGTCTGGCGGGCCGCCATCACGTCGCTGTGGTCGCCGAAGATGCTCAGCGCGTGCGTCGCGACGGTGCGCGCCGCCACGTGGATCACCGCTGGCGTCAGCTCCCCGGCGATCTTGTACATGTTCGGGATCATCAGCAGCAGGCCCTGCGAGGCGGTGAAGGTGGAGGTGAGCGCGCCCGCCTGCACCGACCCGTGGACGGCGCCGGCGGCCCCGCCCTCGCTCTGCATCTCGATCACCTCGGGGACGGTCCCCCAGACGTTGGGCCTGCCGAGCTGCGACCAGGCGTCCGCCAGCTCCCCCATCGGCGATGCGGGCGTGATGGGGTAGATCGCACAGACCTCGCTGAGCCTGTGCGCGACGTAGGCGGCGGCCTCGTTGCCGTCGACCGTGACGAACTGTCCGCTCACCGGGGGTGCCTCCGTACGCTGGCCGGCTGCGCCCCATCGTCGCCTGGCCGGGCGGCTTCCCCCAGGTGCCGATCGTCACGGGCCTGCAGCCCGGACGGCCCTAGCCCTCGCCCTTCCCCGCTCGGCCGACGGTGGCATCCGGGTTGGCGACCGCGGCGGCGCGCCGCCGCGCCTCCGCGTACAGCTCGACCGGGTGGGCGACCCGATAGCCGGCGCCGAGGTGCGAGCGGAGCTGCATCTCGCAGCCCGGGTTGGCCGACGCCACGATCCTCGCCCCGGTGGCCACGACTTGGGCGGCCTTGCGCGCGCCGAGCTCGGCAGACGGCGCCGGGCGGAGCAGCGAGTAGACGCCGGCGGCACCGCAGCAGAGCCCGGCTGGGTCGATCTCCCTGACGTCGTAGCCGGCGGCCTGCAGGACCGCGCGCGGCTGGGTGGTGATCCGCTGGGCGTGGCGCAGGTGGCACGGGTCCTGGATGGCCGCCGCCTCCTGCTGCGGTGGCAGGGTCGGGAGCCGGCCGGCGGCGATTGCCGCCGCGACGACCTCGGTGACGTC
>JBFJZV010000011.1:0-29244 GCA_041621915.1 Acidimicrobiia bacterium
GGCGGCGCCTGCTCGCCGCGAAGCTGGCGCTGGTGGCAGCCGCCGTGGCCGTGATGTGGCTGGTGGTGCTCGCCGTCGTGATGCTCACGAGCGTGGTCGCCACGGCGATCGTCGCCGGCGTCGGCCACGGGGACTGGACCGCCGGTGCGGTCGGGGACCTCATCGCCGACCTGCTGAAGGTGTGGTTCTCCGGTCTCCCCTACGTGACGCTGGCGGCCCTGCTCAGCATCCTGTTCAGCCGTTGGGCCAGTGGGACGGTTGCGGCGGCGGCGGTGTCGGTCGGCTACTTCTTCTTCAACCTCTTCTCGATGGCCCGGGTCCTCCAGCTCTTCGAGGGCCAGGCCGGCTTCGGCTGGGTCGCCGACCTCGCCCGGTTCGACCTGGGCTGGAACTCGGCCGCATGGCTGTTCGGCAAAGGCGGCGAGCCGATCCGCGGCTTCAACCTGGTGGGCGCGATCGGCAGGGTGGCGTACCCCGGCGACCTGTGGGCGTTCCTCGTCCAGGCCGCCTACACGGCGCTGTTCGCCGGCATTGCCTTCTGGTTGTTCACCCGGCGGGACGTCACCGGTCCGTCCGGCTGAGCAGGCGGGCAGGCACCGCCGCTTCAGGGTGGGTTCAGGTTCCGGCGGGCAAGATGCGGCCATACATCGCAATCGAACGAAAGGACGGAGCGATGCGAAAGGCCAGGATCATGGCGGTCGTCGGCGTGGTGGCGCTGCTCGTCGCCGTGTTCGCCGTTGGCAGCGGCTTCGCCGGCGGCGACGACGACGGCACCGAGGTGCCCATCACCGGCGTGGAGCTCGAGCAGGCCACCGACGCCGCGCTCGCCCACATCGGCGAGGGCACGGTCACCGAGACGGAGAAGGGCGACGAGGAGAGCCTGTACGAGGTCGAGGTCACCCTCGATGACGGCTCCCAGGTCGACGTCCAGCTCGACGAGAACTTCGAGGTGGTCGGCACCGAGGCCGACGGCCACGAGGACGAGAACGGCCAGGACGACTGACGGTCGCCCGACACGCGCCGGCAGAGCCTCAGCTGCGGCTCGCCGCCCCGAGGACAGCGTCGATCACGGCCATGTTCGCCACCGCGTCGGAGGGCGGCAGCGGCACCTGGTCGCCGGCGAGCACGGCGGCGGCGAAGGCGTCGGCTTGGAGTGCGTACTGGTCGGCGGGGTCGAACACCAGGGTCACCGTGTCGGGATCGCCGGGCGGCTCGCCCCGGGACGTGACGAAGATCCGGGCGCGGCGATCGGGCGGCATGTTGAAGGGCAGCTCCACCTCGATGCGCCCCCGCGTGCCGAGCACCTCGACCCGCTGGAACGGCTCGGCCTGCGTGGAGCACGTGAACGTGGCCTGCCGATCGCCGAACCGCATCGCCGCCGACGTCACGACGTCGACTCCGAACTCCGGGTCGCGGGTGACGGTGCCGGCGACCTCGTCGGGCTCTGCGTCGAACAGCATGCGGGACAGGTTGATCGCGTAGCACCCGATGTCCATCAACCCGCCGCCACCGAACTCGGCGACGTTGCGGACGTTGTCGGGGTCGCGGTTGAAGTACGAGAACCACGTGTGGATCGCCACCGGCTCGCCGATCGCACGGCCTGCGACCAGCTCACGCACCCGCACCCATTGGGGATGGAAGCGGTACATGAACGCCTCCTGGAGCGCCACGCCGGCCGACGCGCAATGGGCGGCGAGCTGACGCGCCTCAGCGGCGCCGCAGGCCAGCGGCTTCTCGCACAGCACGTGCTTGCCGGCGTCGGCTGCCCGCATCGACCACGAGGCGTGCAGGTGGTTCGGCAGCGGGTTGTAGACAGCGTCGACGTCGGGATCGCCGAGCAGCGCCTCGTATGACCCGTAGGCGCGCGGGATGCCGCACTCGGCGGCGACGGCGGCCGCGCGGTCGGGGTCGCGAGAGGCGATCGCGACCACCTCGCCGAGCTCCGAGGAGTCCCGAATGGCCGGGATCATGGACTTGATCGCGATGCTGGCGGCGCCCAGGACCCCCCAGCGCAGCCTGGTGTTGGTCATGGCAGCCCACCCTACAGTTCGGGCTCAGCCGCCGAGCGTGGGAGACGCCGATGCAGGAGATCAAGGTGACGAGGGAGATCCAAGCGCCGCCGGACCGGGTCTGGATGGTGGTCACCGACCTGGAGCGCGCCCCCGAGGTGATCTCGGGCATCGAGAAGATCGAGCGGCTCGACGGCGGCGGCCACTTCGGCATAGGCACGAAGTGGCGGGAGACGCGCACGATGTTCGGCCGGCAGGCCACCGAGGAGATGGAGGTCACGGCCCTCGACGAGGGCCGCTCGTACACCGTCGAGGCCGACGGCCACGGCGCCCACTACACGTCGACGCTGACGGTCGAGCCTGCCGCGGCGGGCAGCCGCGTGGTGATGACGTTCGGCGCCGAGCCGCAGGGGAAGCTCGCCACGTTCATGGCCGCCACGGTCGGCCGGCTCTTCCAGGGAGCGACGAAGAAGGCGCTGGCCAAGGACCTCGACGACATCGCCGCCGCCGCAACGGGCTGACCGCCGGCTACCTGCCCCGGACCTCGGCGAGCACCCGGCAGGGGCTCCCCGAGCCCTCCTCCCAGGGAATGGGGCCGACGAACGCGGTTGCGCCGCGAGCGGGGAGGTCGTCGAGGTTGGCCAGGTTCTCCACTCCGTACTTGCCTGCGCCGAGAAAGCTCACGTGCACGTCGAAGGTCGACGAGTTCCCAGGGTCGAGGCTGAGGGTGTCGACGCCGATCCCGACCACGTCGCGACGCGCCAGGAGCCAGTCGGTGGCGTCCTGAGAGAAGCCGGGGAAGTTGAGGTCGGGGAACCCGGCGCCGCCCCGGAAGGTGTCGCCGTCGCCGACCAGCGAATCCCAGCCCGAGTTCATGCACACGAGCGCCCCGCGGGGGATGCGGCCGTGGCGGCGCTCCCACGCCACCAGGTCGGCCTGGCTCACCGTAGCGTTGGGGTCGTCGCCCGCCTTGTCCTTGATGTCGACCACCACCACCGGAGCGATCAGGGTGGCCGGGTCCAATTCGTCGACCAGCGCCATGCCCAGTGAGAAGTGGCCGGGGGTGTCGAGGTGGGTCCCGATGTGCTCGTCGAACGTCCACTGCTTGGTGTAGAAGCCGTCGTCGGGAATGGTGAACAGCACCTCGTCGAAGACGGCCTGCGGGCCGAGGAACGACGGGAACGCGCGCACGAGCCGGTGCGTGAGGTCGACCACCCTCCTCCCCCGCCGGGGCCGGGCGAGCGCCGGAGGCGCCCCGGCGCCGACGATCGCGGCTGCGGCCGCGGCGGTCGCTCCGGCTTTCAGAAACGACCGTCTGCTGAGACCGGGACGGTCGCCCGTCGCATGGTGATGGTGAACCTGGGCCGTTGCGCCGACGCACATGAGTGTCCTCCTGGTCGCCCTCCCCACCGACCCTATCAGGAGGCTCGGTCGCGTGGCAGCCGCTTGAGGAAGTGCACGGCACGCTCCACCTCTGCCAGGCCGAGCGCTTGGTGAGCTGCGATCGAGGCGTCGTTGCCGATCTCCGTGTCGGACGCCAAGTGCGTCGCACCCTGCTCGCCGGCCCACGCCTCCACGGCTGCCACGAGCGCCCGCCCTACGCCGCGGCCCCGGTGGCCGGGGCGCACGTACCACTCCTCCAGATAGGCGATCCGCTGCTCTGCAGCAGGACGATCCCAGGCGCCCTCGGCGTGGGACCGCCACCCGGCTGCTGCGTACCCGATCAGCTCGGTCCCCGCGAAGGCGCCGAACGCAGCGGCGGCCGGGGACAGGCACTCGTCCAGCGGCCAGTCGAGCCCTGCGTCCCCCGGGAACATCTCCAGGCGGATGGGGCGCAACTGGTCGCGGTCGGCAGGCCCGAGGCGTCGGACGTCCATGCCGGACGCAGTATGCCCCGCAGGCTCAGGCAGAGCGCAGCAGCGTCGGCTCGGCAGCCGAGGCCTCGTCGGAACTCGCCACGGTGAGGTCGACGGTCACGTGCGCGTCGCACCCTGCGTCGAGTGCAGGCAGCCGGATCTCGAACGCGCTCCAGCCGTCGCGGTAGTCGTAGGTCAGGTCGCCGTCCATCATGCGCGCCAGCGTCCGCGAGATGGACAGGCCCAGCCCCAGCGAACCCGGCTGGGTCTCGGGCTGGTGGGCGCTTTCATACGGCGCGAACACTCGCTCTCGCATCTCGGCCGGGATACCGGAGCCATCGTCGCACACCCTCACGTATGCGGATTCTCCGTCGCTTCTCACGCGGATCTCGACCCGGTCGCCGCCGTAGCGCTCGGCGTTGACGATGAGGTTCCGGAGGATCTGCCGAAAACGAGTGGGGTCGGCCCGAGCCATGCCGTCGTCGCCGCTCACTGCGATGGAGGCGGCTCGCCCGCCGTGGTGCTCGATGACGGTGTGGGCGAGCTCGCGCAGCGACACCTCCACCGACTCGATGGCGAGAACTCCCATCTGGGCGCGGGCGGCGGTGAGGAGGTCCTCCACGAGGTTGCTCATGTCGAGGGCGTCGGCGGCCACCGCCTTCAGCATGCCTTGCCGGTCCTCGACGGTGAGCTGATCCGCCTCGTCCACGAGGAGCTCGGAAAAGCCGAGTATGCCGGTGAGCGGGGTGCGCAGCTCGTGGCTCACGGCTGCAATGAGCTGGTCCTTGGAGCGGATGATCTCCTGCTTGGCGGCGATCTCCTCCGTGAGCTGCTCCACCGTCAGCGCCCGCTCCAACGTCAGCCCGGTGTGGCTGGCTAGGGCATCGAGCAGCTCCAGGTCCTCCACCGAGAACTCGCGGTCGGGACCGATGCGGCCGGTGGCCACCAGGACCCCGCTCATGTCGCCCGACATGGCCAGCGGCGAGATGATCGCGCACGGGCGCTTGGCGGTGCCGGCATAGCGCTCCAGCTCGGGGGGCTCGCCGGCCGTCCCGAAGCGCCGCATGCCGACCGGGAGCTCGGCGATGCCCTCGAGGGCGTCGAGGTGGCTTCGTTCCTCGGGCGTGTGCGCGATGTCGCCCGAGTGATCCATGTCGATCGACTCGGCTCGCCCGCCATCGCGGGCGAACACGATGGTGGCCTGCTCGGCGCGCAGTAGGCGGACCACCTCGCGCAGCGATGCGACCACCACCTCGCGAGCCCCGACTCCTGCGTTCGTGGCGTTCGAGAATGAGTACACGGCTCGCAGGTCGTCGTGACGCTTCGTCAAGGAGCCGTAGACCCGTACCAGGAGGAAGAACATCGCGACGGCGCCGGCGAGCACCGTGACGGCCCGCACGTCGTTCCATACCGTGAGGTAGCACAGGGTGCCGACGAACGCCATGCCGACGCTGATGAGGATGCCGGCTGCGAACGACTGCACGCTCGCGATGATGCGCCTGCGGCGCCGGAGCGCGGCGAGCGCAGAGTTGACGACGGTGGCGGATACGAGGATCGCCACGGTCGTCGCAGCGAGAGCCGAGAACCAGCCGCGTGGTGCGTCGGCGGGCGCGTCGCCGAGCAGCACCCGGAACACGGAAACCGCCACCACGGTCTCCATGCCGAAGAGCGCGAGGTTGAAGGCGAGCTTGGATGGGGGCTGCCGGCGATAGACCGCGAGGGTCAGCGCGGAGCCGGCCAAACGCCCGATGAGCAGCGCGCCCGGGGCGGCGAGCACCATGCCCAGCAGCAGCGGTATCTCGCTGAGCGAAATGGTGTGGGCATCCCGCTGCACCGGCACCCTGATGATGGTCGCCTCGGTCACGGCGAATCCCGCTGCCAGCGCCCACCAGGACACCTCGGCCGGTGCGCCTGAGATCGGCGCGCCCGGGATGAGCCAGAGGACACCGGCCGTCGCGACCACGAACATGGTCGCCGTGAAGGGCCAGAGCCCCTTCGGCCTCCACCTCCACGATTGCCGGGTCGCCTCGGATTTGATTCCGTCGGCTGTCATCGCCTCCCGTCTCACCTCGAACGCGGTGGCGCCGCGCCACTCCATTGTGAACCGGACGGCAGGCCCTCTCTCCAGGTTCGGTCGGCAGGTCGAGCGACGACTCAAGGACCCAAAGTGGCGCATCGGGCGGTCAGGAGAGGCCGCCGTCGATGCTGTTGCCGTCGATCGAGTTCCCGTCGATGCTGTTCCCGTCGATCGAGTTCCCGTCGATGCTGTTCCCGTCGATGCTGTTCCCGTCGATCGAGTTCCCGTCGATGCTGTTCCCGTCAATGCTGTTCCCGTCGATCGAGTTCCCGTCAATGCTGTTCCCGTCGATGCTGTTCCCGTCGATGCTGTTGCCGTCGGCGCAGCGGTCGGGGCCGTTCCTGTCGATCGAGTTGCCGGCAGGGCAGCCGCCGCGCTCCACGGCGTGGCGCGGTGCGGCCACCGCCAGCGGGGCGAGAATCATGAGCAGTGCAACGGCGGCGGCCGTGGCATAGAACAGGCGAAGTGCGAAGCGGTTCATCATCGTGACCCTCCCGGAGGTCGAAAGTTCGAGGACCTTGTGGTCCTGGGACGGCGTTTCCCTCAGCCCTCCACCTCTTTATTGCGACACCGCTGCGTAGCGGTTCTCGTTCGCACCGAACCAACCCCCATGACGGTTCGGCTGGTGGGGGCTGCAGAGGCTCAGGGAGCCTGGGAAGGCACCGTGGTGGCGGCCGCCCGCACCTCGTCGAGCACCGCCCGGTGCGCCGGCGCCGCCACCAGCTCAGACACGGCCACCGGGTCGTACGCAGGCGGTTCGAGCACTCCGAGGGCCTGCTTCATGCCGAGCACGCGGGCCACCGCCTCGTCCAGACGCGCCGCGAAGGCAGGGTCGGACCGGCTTGCCGTCAGGACCGCCTCATAGGCCGTGTCGAAATCGAACGGCATCAGCAGCAGATCCGCGCCGGCAGCGAGCGCCTGCACGGCGACCTCCCCGTCGCTCGCGGCCGCCCGCACCCCCTCCATGCTCAACGAGTCGGTGATGACCACGCCGTCGAACCCCAGCCTCCCCCGGAGCTCTCCCGTGATGAGCGGGCGAGAGAGCGTGGCAGGCGCACCGCTGGGATCGATCGCAGGGAGCGCCAGGTGGCCGACCATCACGGCCGGCGCTCCGGCCGCCACCGCGCCTGCGAAAGGCCGCAGGTCGGAAGCCGCCCAGCTCTCGGCGTCGGCGCCCAACACTGGCAGCGTCACATGGCTGTCGGCCCTGGTGCCGCCGTGGCCCGGGAAGTGCTTGGGGGTGGCCGCGACTCGGCCGGCGTCGTAGCCGCGCACCGCGGCCGCCACCTGCTCGGCAACCAGCGCGGGATCGGCACCAAACGCCCGCTCGCCGATCACGCCGGACCGGCCGGCCGCCACGTCGGCCACCGGCGCGAGCACCTGGTTGATGCCCATCGCGCGCAGCTCGATCGCCGACACGCGGGCCGCGCTCTCGGTGAGGTCCGCCCTGGCGATATCGCCGAACACGCGGGCGGCCGGGAACACGGTCGCGGGCTCGCGAACCCGGTTGACGCGCCCGCCCTCCTGGTCGGTGGCGATCAGCAGGCCGACCCCCGAGCCATCGCCGGCCGCCTGCTGGAGGGCGGCCGACATGGCGGCCACCTGCTCCGGGTTCGCGACGTTGCGGCCGAAGTAGATCACTCCGCCCACGTGATGCGCGGTGACGACCTCGGCGGCCGTCTCGACACCGTAGGCACGCTCGTTTGCCCGCCGGGACGCCGCGGACGGGGCGGTGGCGGAAACGCCGTGCACCTCAACCATGAACACCTGGCCAACCTTCTGCTCCAGTGACATGCCCGCCAGGACTGCGCTGTCCGGCGCCAGCGTGGTCGTCGTGGTCGTCGGCGGGACGGTCGTGGTGGGGGTTGGAGCGGTCGTCGTCGTCGGGGCGGGCTGACTGGTGACCTCCACCGGCGTGGAGGGCGGCGGCCCGGCGCGTTCGGCCGCCGAGCTGGTGGCGGGACCTTCGGCCGCGGGACCGAGGAGTCGCGGCAACGTGAAGGCCGCGACCACCGCGACCACTCCCACGGCCGTCCCGAACGCCAAGAACCTCCAGGAGCGGGGCATGCCGGCATCATACGAATGCCGCGACGCCGGCATCGGATCTACCATCCGCGTCGGTGAGGGGCACGACCAATGACTTCGCAGCGATCCGGCGCGACGCCGGCGTCGAGGTGCGCTTCCGACCCGGCACTGCCGGCGAGAGGGCGGCCCGGACGATCGCGTCCGCTGCGGTCCGGGCCCGGCGCAACCTGGCGGGCCTCGGAAGTGAGCCGGCGGGTTCACCGGCGGTGATCTACCTCGATGACCCGTTCCCCGATCCCGCCGATCCTGCGCGGCTCGTGACCGAGGGCAGCGTGGTCGACGCCGCCGCCGGAGAGGTCTGGATGGTGGCGACCCCGGAGAGCCCGCCGGAGGATCCCCACCGGCCACTGGCGCTGCTGTTCGCGGCAGGACTGCCGGCGCCCGAGCAGGTAGAGCTGCTTGTTGAGGGGTACGGGCTGCACCTCGGCGACGCTCCCGACACGAGGGCGCGGATTCGCGACGCCGGCGTGCCGCGCCTCGACGATGCCGAGGGCGAGCTGCGCAGCGCCGTCGCAGTCGACTACGTGCGCTACCTGCTGCAGCGCGAGAGCGACGAGGCCTTCAGCCGCCTCCTCGCCGCCCCGGCAGGCGCGCTGGAACGAGCGTTCCGGGACGAGTACGGCCTGACGTCCGCGGCCCTCGAGCAGGCGTGGCGCAAGGAGATTGCTGCCGGCGAGCCCGAGGTTGAAGCGGCCCAGTTCCTGCGGCTCTCGTTGCGCTACCTGCGCCCCTACTGGAAGCGCGAAGCCGAGATCTTCGTGTACATGCTGCTCAGCTTGGCGTTCACCGCGGCGTTCCCGTTCGTGTCGCGCCGCCTGTTCGACGACGCCATACCGAGCGGGGAGTTCGCTGACGTCGTGGCGTTGCTGGTGGTGCTGGGCGTTGCATTCACCGTATCGCTCGTCGCCGGCCTGCGGCAGGCCTACTTGAGCGCCTACGTGAGCAGCGCAGTGGGGCGGGACGTGCGGGCGACGATGTTCGACCGGCTCCAGGTGCTGCCGACCGGGTGGTTCCACCGCTACCCGCAGGGCGACGTGCTGAGCCGGCTGTTCTCCGACGTCGGAGCCGTGCAGTCCGGGCTGTCAGACACGATCGGCCAGGGCGTCTACCAGGCGCTCACGCTGGTGGTGGCCGCATCGATCATGCTCACCATCAACCTCCCGCTGGGCGTCGTGGTCCTGGCCGGCGCTCCCCTCGTTGCTCTCGTGTACCGGGGGATGGCCCGCGGCGCGCGGGAGCGGAGCCTCGACATGCGCGAGGAGCACAGCGCGCTGCTGAACGTCGCGGCCGAGAACTACACCGCCAACCCGGTGGTGAAGATGTTCGGCCTGCGGCGCCGAGAGAGCGGCCGGTTCGGGCGGCAGGCCGAGCGGCTGTTCCGGGCCCAGCGCCGCCTCAGCCTGTTCGGCGGGCTGTTCGGCCTGTCGGTCAACATGATCGTCACGCTGCTGCGGCTCGGGGTGCTCGGCTACGGCGCGTGGCTGATCCTCGAGGGCAGGTTCACCATCGGGGGCCTCGTGGCGTTCCTCGCGATCATGGGCGACGTCATCAGCCCGGTGACCACGCTCACCACGCTCGGCCAGAACGTCCAGGCGGCCAGCGGGGCGCTGCTGCGAGTCGACGAGGTCCTGGATGCGCCCTCCGAGCCTGGGGACACGGGCAGGCCCGAGCTTCCCCGGCTGCAGCGGGAGCTGGAGCTGCGCGACGTGACGTTCGCCTACCAACCCGGCCGCCCGGTGCTCGACGGCATAGACGCCCGCATCCCCGCCGGCGCCAACGTCGCGTTCGTCGGGCCGTCCGGGTCGGGCAAGTCCACAGTGCTTCGATTGCTGATGCGGCTGTACGACCCCGACGAGGGTGTGATCACGCTCGACGGCGCCGACGTCGCCGCGGCGTCCATGGCATCGCTACGCGACCAGATGGGGGTGGTCTTCCAGGACCCGTTTCTCTTCGACACCACCATCAGGGAGAACATCGAGCTCGGAAAGCCGGGCGCGGCCGAGGCCGAGATCCGGGCGGCGGCGGAGGCGGCCGAGTTGGACGACACCATCGCCGGGCTCGACCGCGGCTACGACACGCTGGTGGGCCAACGCGGGAGCAACCTGTCCGGTGGGCAGCGGCAGCGGGTGGCGATCGCCAGAGCACTCATCCGCGACCCCCGGATCCTGCTGCTCGACGAGGCGACGTCCGCGCTCGACCCGGCCACGGAGCGCCAGATCAGCGACACGCTGCAGCGGGTGGGGGCGGACCGCACGGTGATCGCGATCACGCACCGGCTCACGTCGATCGCCGACTATGACCCGATCTTCGTGATCGAGGCGGGGCGCTTGGTGGAGCGCGGCAGCCACGACGAGCTGCTGGCCATCGGGGGCACGTACGCGCGGCTGTGGGCCGAACAGACCGGCGCCGAGCTGCGGGATCGTCCCCCGTTTGACGCGGCCGGCGCCCTGGGGCGCGTCGTGCTGTTCCGCGACCTCGACCGGGAGGCGCTGCAGGAGATCGCTGGCCGGCTGCGATCCTTCGTGCTCCAGCCTGGCGAGGAGATCGGCGAGGGTGGGCGAAGGTTCGTGATCGTGGTCCGCGGCCGGGGCGAGGTGCTCAGGCCCGCGGTCGGCGGTGGCGACGCGGTCGCCGCCGAGCTCGGCACCGGCGACGCGTTCGGGGTCAAGGCGGTCCTGGGCCAGGAGGACGGTTCCCGGCTGCGAGCCGTCGAGCAGCTGACCCTGCTGGAGCTCGACAACGTGGTGCTGGACGGGATCGTGGCTCGCCATCCGTCGGTGGCCGCGCTGCTCGACGACGTCACGCCACTCGCCGGCGGGCCGGCCGGCGGCCGGAGGATGGCGCCGGCCGCGTTCGCATCCGGCAGAATCGCCTCATGAGCGCCGTGCTGGATGAGATCGTCACCGCCGCCGTCGACGTCACGGCGGCCAGCGTCGGCTGGCTGCTCCGGGTCGAAGGCGACGAGCTCGAGGTGGTTGCAGCAGCCGGCGGCGACAACCCGGGCGCGCGGGTCGGGCGGAGGGTGCCGGTGAGCGGCGCAGCCGGATTCGTGGTCACGTCCGGGCAGCCGGCTGCGATCGAGTCCCCGCCGGGCGACGAGTCGAACGTCGGTGCCGGCGGCCTCGACGGCAACCCGGCCGGCGTGCTGGCGGCGCCGTGCGGCGACGAGGACGTCGTCGGGGTGCTGGAGGTGGCCCGGCCGGCAGGCAGCTCCCCGTTCACGATCGACGACATCGAGGAGGTGGCGTTGCTCGCTCGCGTTGCCGGGGCCGCGCTGGAGGCCGCCGACGCGATGGCGGCCGTGCCGTCGCCGGCCCAGCTCGGGCGGGAGCTGGAAGAGCTGGCCGCGGCCCGCCCGGCGCGCTACGCGGCGATCGCCCGCATGCTCGACGCGGTGCTGGGCCAGGGCTGATGGCGGATCGCCCGGCCTGGACCCGGGAGGGCGAGGCGCTGGCGGTGGCCGGCGTCGACCGCATCTCGGATCTGACGCCGGAATGGGCGTGGGGCGGCGCCGACGGTTCGGGAGTGCGGGTGGCCGTCATCGACAGCGGCGTCGACGCCGATCACCCGGCATTGGAAGGCTGCGTCGACGCGGCGGCCGGGGTGGCGTTCGTGATGGGCGGCGACGGCGAGGTGGTCGCGGAGCCGGGCCGCCACCGCGACGCGTTCGGCCACGGCACGGCCTGCGCCGGCATCGTCCACACGCTGGCGCCGGCGGCACGGATCACGTCGGTGAAGGTGCTCGGCGAGCGCCTCCAGGGCAAGGCGGCGGCGTTCCTGGCGGGTTTGCGTTGGGCGGTCAACGAGGGCTTCGACGTGATCAACCTGTCGCTGGGAACCCGCCGCCGCGACTGGGCGCTGCCGTTCCACGAGGCGTGCGACCGCGCCTACTTCGGCGGGTCGCTCGTGGTGACGGCCGCCAACAACGTGCAGCGCCGCAGCTACCCGTCGCTCTACGCCTCGGTCACCAGCGTCGCCTGCAACACCGCCACCGACCCGATGCGCTTCCACTGGAACCCGGACCCGCCCACCGAGTTCCTGGCGCGCGGCATCGACGTGGAGGTGCCCTGGGTGGGCGGCCAGACGATCCGCTCGACCGGCAACTCATACGCGGCGCCCCACATCTCGGGCATCGCCGCGCTGATCCGCTCGAAACACCCCGCTCTGCGCCCGTTCCAGGTGAAGACGGTGCTGTGGGCGACGGCGGTCAACGTTCGCGAGGCCGGCGAGGAGGTCGACATCGCCGGCAAGCTGAGCCGGCGCATGGCGAGCGGGCCGCCGGTGGCCGGCGGCCGTTGAGCGCGCCCGGGGCGCTACCCCACGCCGAAGCTTCCCGCCACCGGCAGCCACGGCGACTTGCCGAACGCCAGCTCGCTGTCGGCATTGCCCTGGGTGAGGGTGTGGCGGAAGAAGAAGATGCTCGACGACGGGCGGAACACGGCCGGGGTGTCGCGGCCGTCGATGCGGCCCCAGTCGCCCGCCACGAAGCGGTCGTCGGGGTCGCCGAAGAAGATGGAGCCGTGGGCGATGCCGGTGTTCAGCGTGTTGCGCCAGTAGAAGAAGCCCGTCGACTCGCGGTGCAGGCCCACCTCGTCGACGCCGTCGCCGTCCCAGTCGCCCACCACCGGCTTGTCCCCCGGATCGCCGAAGACGAAGGCGAAATCGGCGGCCCCCAGTCCGCCCTCGTCCTGCCCGAGCTCGTTGATGATGTAGAAGCGCTGCTCGTCGGGGCGGTAGATGCTCAGCGTGTCGCAGCCGTCGCCGTTCCAGTCGCCGGCCAGCGGCACGTCGGACGGGTCGCCGAAGAAGAACCGGATGTCGCCGATCCCCTGCGTGTTGGACTGCCGCAGGTATGCGAAAGCGTCTGACTGGCGGAACAGCCCGGGGGTGTCGTCGCCGTCGCAGTCCCAGTCGCCCATCACGGGCACGTCGCCCGGGTCACCGTAGTAGAAGGGTTGCACCGCCTTGCCCTTCGAGTCGATCAAGTGCCAGAGGCCCTGGGAGGTGTCTACGAGGCCCACTTGCACCTTCGACAGGTCGGGCGGGGTGCCGGGCGACGCGCCAAACGAGTTGGTGAACGTGCAGGTGACGGTCTCCCCCGCCGCCAGCCCGATGGTGGCAGTGGCGGTCTGGATGCTCGTCGTGGTCCCGCCGCTCGGATCGGCGCAGGAGATGCCGCTGAGGCCCCACCCGACCGTCGGGCTCTCCGTCACGGAGTATGTCCCGGCGGCCACCGAGAACGACCGCTGCGACGGGACGGTCCCGCCGGGCATTCCGTCGAGGGTGAACGACCCCAAGCCGCCGGTGAAGCCGAATGTCTGCGCTGAATCGGGCTGGGCATCCTTTGCGATCACGATCGTGCCGGTGGTCTGCGCGGCAGCCGCGCCGGGCAGCACAACCAGAGCCATGACCGTGGCGAGCGTGCACGTGCGGAACAGCTTCTTCCCCACAAGGACCTCCAAACGATCAGCCGGAGCGCGCGGGATGCTACCGGGCACGGGGGCTACCGGCGCGCATGCTCACCCCGGCGTCGTGAAGCTCCCCACCGCGGAAGTCCGACTGCCGCCGGTGTCGACGACCACCAGCTCGAACTCGCAGCCGCCCGGGCTGGAGCAGCTCGCCGGGGATGCGCACCTCGGTGACGTCGGCGGGCACCACCTCGCCGGCCGCCGACGCCACGATCGCCGACGGGTCGGGGATCAGGTCGATGAGCGTGGCGGTCAGCGCCAGCGGCACCCCGTCGAGCGACGCGCCGGTGAGCGTATGGCCGCCACCGGGGAAGCGCGACCAGGAACTCCTTGCGGCTCACCACGTCGTCGGGTACTCGGCGCTCTCGAAGAACGTCGAAGCCAGCCCCTGGTCGCTGAGGCTGGCCGACCCGACCAGGTCGAACAGCGGCGCGCCGTCGGTCCCGGTGAGCGCCGCCGCCACCGGTCGCCGTCGAACTCCACGTGGAAACCGAGGTGGTGACGATGGCCAGGCCGGCGCCGTGCAGCTCGGCGAACAGCTCCAGCAGGCTGTCGGTGGTGGCCGAGTCGAGGTTGCCGGTGAGCTCGTCGCAGCAGCACCTCGGGGCGGCCGAGCGGCGCCCGGGCGACCGCGACCCGCTGCCGCTCGCCCCCCGACAGCCGTCGCGCCCCGGGCAGCGCGTGAGCGCCCGCCCGGGGCTCTATTCAGCTACAGGTACGCCAGCTCCTTGCCCGCCCGTGCGTACAGCTCGAGGCGATGCTCCATCGCCATTCCGGTGAAGTACATGTGGAAGGCGAATCCATCGCACACGTACATCCCCTTGTCGACGAGCAGCAGGAAGTCGTCCATGTCCATGATGGCGAAGATCGCCGCCATCTCGCCGCGAACGATCATCATCCCGTCGTTGACGTGCGTCAGCAGCAGCGGCTCGGCCACCTTCCCCTCGGCGGCCAGCTTGCCGAAGAACGTCCGGAAATCGGCGAGCACTTCCAGGGCTCTGGCCTCCCTCCCGGGGAACGGCTTGATCCACTTGAACACCAGCGCGTAGTCCATGTCACCTCCTCTCCGCGTGACGCCCAATGGAGGCAGCCTCTCCTCGGGCGGCCCGCTTCGGTAGGGCTGAAAGGCCTGGAAAGGGCTGGGAGAGCTCAGCCGTCCCGCACGCCGTCGGTGGGCAGGAGCGCCGGGATCACTACCAGGGCGGTGAGCGCGGCGGTGAGCATCGCCACCCACATGATCATCGACACCTGCGGGTGGATCGCCAGCGGGGAGAGCCACAACGCCGAGAGCGCCACCGCGATGCCGAGCGCGTTCGCGACGATGGGGCGGCCCGCCCGGTCGATCGCCCGCAAGACGTACCCGGGACCGGCGGCGCGGGCGTGGTCGATTGCGGCGACGAAGTGGATCGCATAGTCGATGCCCACCCCGATGACGATGCCGCCCACCACTGCGGTCAGCAGGTTGAGCTGAATGCCGGACACGGCCACGAACCCCAGCATCGTGGCGACCGTGAGGCCGATGGGGACCAGCGAGACGAGTGTCTGCCGCAGCCGGCGGTACGACAGCAGCAGCATCGCCGTGACGAGGACGAAGGCGACGAGCAGCGACACCACCTGGGCGCCCAGCACCAGGCGGGCGATCTCGTCCCACACCACCGGCATGCCGGTGAGGACCCGGATCTCCGGAGCCGCCTCGGCGAAGGCGAGCCACCCCTGCAGGTCGTCGGTCGTGAAGCCGGACGGCAGCAGCAGGAACCGCAACCCGTCGTCGCTGGCCATCGCGCCGACCGGCAGCTCCACGTCGCCGGCCAGCAGGCCGGCGAGTTGGTCGGGCGGGATGGCTGCGGCGAGTTCGGCGACCGAGAACACCTCCCGCACCCCGGGCTGGGCCTCGAACTGCGCCGACAGCTCGCCCAGCGCTTGGAGCTGGTCGGGCCCGGCGGCTGGGTCGAAGGCGAACTCCCCCATCAGCGGGGTGGCGCCGCCGAACAGCTCCTCGGTGCGTTCGAACGCCAGCCGCACCGGGTCGTCGGCCTTGAAGAAGAAGAGCTGGTCGGGGTTCACGTCGAGGCGGGGCACGGTGACCGCGGCGAACGCCACCAGGCCGATCGCCAGCACCGCGGCCGGCACCCGGGTCCGCACCAGCGCCTTCAGGGCGGCGATGACCTTCGGACCGAGGAGCGCGGCGTGGTGGCGGGGCTCGATGTGGAGGCGGCCGAGCAGCGCCGGCAGCGAGAAGAACGAGATGACGCCCGCGAAGCCGATGCCGATGGCGGTGAACGCGCCGAGCTGGCGGATCGGCTGCACGTCGGTGAACACCAGCGACAGGAACCCGGCCGCCGTCGAGATCGTGGTGAGGATCATCGGCACGCCGACGCGCGACAGCGCCGAGCTCACGCGGGCCACCGGGTCGGGCTGGCCGGCCTCTTCCTGGAAGTGGGTCACGAAGTGCAGCCCGTCGGCGGAGCCCATGACGATCACGAAGATCGGGACGATCACGGTGACGATGTCCACCTCCCGCCCCAGCGCGAACAGCAGGCCGAACGTCCAGATGGCGCCGAGCGCGGCGGGGACCAGCGCCAGCAGGCTGAGCCGCCGGTCACCGATGGTGGCGAAGAAGGTGAGTACCAGCAGGATCATTACGGCCGGGGGTATCACCAGCACGAACAGCGACAGCTTGTCGAGCACGGAGGCGAACACCACCGGGTTGCCCGCCAGCGCCAGCTCGGTGCCGTTTGGGGCGACGACGTCGGCGACGCGGCGAGCCACCGACAGGCCGCTGCCCTCCGGCGTCACCAGCACCAGCGTGCTGCGGCCGTCCTCCGCCAGCAGCAGCCGGGAGAGGGGGTTGCCGTCGACGATCGCGGCAACCACGTCGGGAGCGGCGCCGCTGATGAGCGCAGGCGGTGGCGCCTGGCCGGTGAGCGGGTTGGCGGCCGGGATCACGCTCGCGACTGCGGCGACCTCCTCGATCGCCGCCAGCTCGTCGCGCAGCCCGGCGAGCATGGCGAGGTTGTCCGGCGTGCGGAAGGTGCCGTCGCGAGTCAACGTCACCACGACGTTGATCGGGTCGGCCGAGTCGTACTTCTCCTGGAGCGCCTTGAACGCCTCGCCCGTGTCGTTGCCCTCCAGCACGAACGACGCCACGTCGGCGTTGAAGTCCATGCGGAGCAGCATCAGCAGAGCCAGTACCGTGACCAGCGCGGTCAGCGCCAGGATCTGCTTGGCGTGGCTGACGATGCGGGCGGCGATCCGGTCCACGGGCGGCAGCCTACGCGGCGACGCCCCGGCCCCCGGGCCAGGCGGGGCGGGGGCATTGCCCGCAATCAGTCGATGTGGACCTTGCCGTCGTATACGTCGAACACGCAGTCGAGTCCGCAGGTGGGCAGGCCGACTCCGCGGCCGGAGCCGTGGAGGTCCTCATAGGCGCCGGAACCACCGACCACGGTCCAGTTGAAGTTGTCCCCTTTCTGGTCGATCCGTACCTGGAGCTTCACCAGGAAATCGCCGAACGGCTCGCTGTCGCAGGTGAACTGCTTGATCAACTGGATGTTGAAGCCGGTGCCCATCTCGGAGCCCGAGATCTTGCCGAACACGTCGATCGTGTCACCCGACGGGCACATGATGCCAGCGTCCACCGCAGGCCCCGATGCCGCGAAGGGACCGAACGACGGCGGCCCCGACGGCGGAAGCGTCGTCGGAACCTCGATGTGGACTCCGCTCGGCGGGGTCGCCCCGACGGGCGCCACCGGCAGCATCAGCAGCAACAACGCGCCGGCCGCTGCCACGATGAGTGCTCTCCGCATCTCATGCCTCCTTCCATAGGCGCAGTCGCTCATACGTTGCCGCCGGCCGGCCACCTCGCACAGGGGCGAACGTCCTGGTAATTGCAGGGGTCAGCCGAGCTCGGTCCGAGCCAGCTCCCGTAGCTTGGCCCGGTCGACCTTGCCGAGGTGGGTCTGCGGCAGCGTGTCGACCACGATCACCCGGCGCGGGTGCTTGTAGGGATCGAGCCGCTCGAGGACATAGCGCTTCAGCTCGTCTTCCAAGTCCGACCCGCCGCCACGGGCCACGACGAACGCGTAGGGCTTGGTGAGCCCGGCCGGATCGGGCACGCCCACCACCGCGCACTCGATCACGGAATCGTGGCCGGCCAGGCATCCCTCCACCTCGGCCGGGACCAGCCACTTGCCGCCGACCTTCAGCGCATCGTCGCCGCGGCCCACGTACGTGACCCAGCCGTCCGCATCCATGCTGACGAGGTCGCCGCCGACGAACCACTCCCCCCGGAAGGCCTCGGCGGATTTGGCCGCGTTCTGCCAGTACCCGAGCGCCCGCGAGTTCCCTCGCACCCACAAGTGGCCCACGTCACCGGGCGGCAGCTCGGCGCCGTCGGGGTCGCACACCTTCACCTCGAACCCGGGCACCGCCCGCCCTAGCGTCCCAGGCTTCACCCGACCGGGGAGGTTCGAAACGAACACGTGCCACATCTCGGCGGTGCCCAGCCCGTCCAGCAGTTCCACGCCGAACGCGTCCCGCCACCGGTGGTACAGCGCCGGCGGCAGCGCCTCGCCCGCCGAGGTGGCCAGGCGCAGCGACGACAGGTCGGCGCCGCCGGCGGCGGCGTGCCCGAGCATCTGACTCACCATCGTTGGGACCGTGACGAGGATCGTCGGCCGGTGGCGAGCGATGAGCCCGAACAGGACGTCGGGCGTAGGGTGCTCGGGGAACAGCACCGCCGAGGCCCCCACGGAGAAGGGAAACAACAGGTTGGAACCGGTGGCGTACCCGAAGTACAGCTTCGGCACCGAGAGCGTGACATCGTCGGGCCGGTACCCGATGCCGGCCTTGGCGTAGCATTCCGTGGAGTTGGCGAAGGAGTTGTGGGTCTGCACGACGGCCTTGGGCCGCCCCGTGGTGCCTCCCGAGAAGAGCCAGACCGCTGCGTCGTCGCGATGGGTGGCGACCGTGTCCAGGCCGCCCTCCGGAAGCTCGCCGGCGGCGTCGAGGACCGCTGGTGCGGCGGCCACCCCGGCCGCGGCCAGCTCGACCGCCCGGCGGGACGATCCGTCCACCACCACCGCCGACGCCCGGCTGTAGGAAAGGATGCCGCCCAGCGCATCGGGAGCCTGCCCGGGGTTCACCATCACCGCCACCGCCCCGAGCTTGAGGATCCCGAAGAACGCGCCCACGAAGTCGGGGCCATCGGGCAGGGCGATCATGACCCGTTCCTCCTGCCGCACCCCCAGCTCGCGGAGCGCCGCCGCATACCGGCCGGCCAGGCTGGCCACCTCGGCGTACGTGTGGTCCCCCCGGTCGGTGCGGAGCGCCACGCGGTCGCCGTTGCCCTCGTCGACCCGGGCGTCGAGGAACCACGATGCCATGTTGAACTGCTCCGGCGCGGTGAAGGGCATGCGGGCTGGCTCCTCGCCGGCAGGCTACCTTGGGGGCGTCCGCGGCACCGGAGGTGGCTGATGCAGGGTGGCGACCCGCTGTACTACTCCGAGTACCTCCACCTCGACCGGCTGCTCGACTGCCAGCATCCGGAGAGCGCCCGCCGCGGCGACCCGGCCCACGACGAGATGCTGTTCATCATCGTCCACCAGGCCTACGAGCTGTGGTTCAAACAGATTCTCCACGAGCTCGACACGATTCTCGCGGTGTTCGCCCAGGATCGCGTCGACGAGAAGGAGATGGGTGGGGTGGTCGCCCGCCTCAACCGCGTCGTCGAGATCCAGCGCATCCTGCTCGGCCAGCTCCAGGTGCTGGAGACGATGACCCCGCTCGACTTCCTCGACTTCCGCGACTACCTCATCCCCGCCTCGGGCTTCCAGAGCGTGCAGTTCCGCCTCATAGAGAACAAGCTCGGGATCCGCCCGACCCAGCGCATACCGATCGGAGACGACCCGTACACCGCCAGGCTCCGCGCCGACCACGCCGCGGTCATCGAGGCCTCCGAGGAAGAGCCCTCGCTGATCGAGCTGGTCGACCGCTGGCTGGCCCGCACCCCCTTCCTGCACTTCGGCGACTTCGACTTCTGGCGGGCCTACCGCCGCAGCGTCGACGAGATGCTGGCCCGGGACCGCCAGGCCATCGAAGAGCACGTCTCCCTGTCCGAGGAGGCCCGCACGGCCCAGCTCGCCACGTTCGAGCAGACCGCCGCCCATTTCGGGGCGTTGTTCGACCCGGAGCACCACTCCCAGATGGTGGCGGCGGGGCATCGCGGCCTGTCGCACGAGGCGTTCCTCGCCGCCCTGCTCATCAACCTCTACCGGGACGAGCCGATCCTGCAACTCCCCTTCCGTCTGCTGACGACGCTCATGGACATCGACGAGGGCTTCACTGCGTGGCGCTACCGGCACGCGCTGATGGTGACGAGGATGATCGGCGAGAAGATCGGCACCGGCGGCACCTCCGGCCACGAGTACCTGCGCCGCACCACCGACACCTACCGGGTGTTCCGGGACCTGTTCGAGCTGTCGACCTTCTTCATCCCCCGCTCGTCGCTGCCGAAGCTCCCCCCCGAGATGGAGGCCACGATGGGGTTCCGGCTGGGCGAGCCGGCCCTGTGAGCCTCAAGGCGCATTTCCACCGGTTCCTGGCGGCCGACCCCGACCGGCTGCACTTCGCCGCGCACAGCCACCACCTCTGGCCCGACGTCACCTTCGAAGCCCAGCAGCAAGCCTGGCGGGACGCCGCCGAACACGTCGACGGCAAGTGGGAGCAGGTGGTGTTCGCCGAGGTGGTGCCGGCCGCTCAGCGCCGGATCGCGGGCGTGTTGGGCCTGCCCGACCCGGCCACGATCGCCTTCGCCCCCAACACCCACGAGCTGCTGGTGCGGCTGGTCTCGTGCCTGGAGCCGCCCGTGGCGATCCTCACCACCGACGGCGAGTTCCACAGCTTCGCCCGCCAGACTCGGCGCTGGGAGGAGGCGGGCTTCGCCAAGGTCGAGCGGGTGGCGATCGAGCCGTTCGCGACGTTCCGCGAGCGGTTGGTCGCCGCAGTCGAGGCGGGCGGCCACGACCTGGTGTACGTGAGCCACGTGTTCTTCGACTCGGGCTTCGTCACCCCCGACCTGCAGGCGATCGCCGCCGCGGCCGCGCCCGGCTTCGTGGCGATCGATGGCTACCACGGGTTCATGGCGCTGCCCACCGACCTGGGCCCGCTCGCCGCCCGAACCTTCTACATCGCCGGCGGCTACAAGTACGCGATGGCCGGCGAGGGGGCGTGCTTCATGCACTGCCCGCCCGGCTTCGGCGAGCGGCCGGTGGACACCGGATGGTTCGCCGCATTCGGCAAGCTGGAGTCCGCCCCGGGCGACGGCCGAGTGGCGTACGCCCGTGGCGGCGCGCGGTTCGCCGGCGCCACCTTCGACCCCACCGCCCTCTACCGGCTCAACGCAGTGCTCGCGCTGCTGCAGCAGGAAGGGGTGACCGTTGCCGACATCCACGATCACGTCCGCCACCTGCAGAACCGCTTCCTGGCGGGCGTCGACGGCACGACGCTCGACAGGGCGTCGCTGGTCCCGGACGAGTCGATGACCGAGCGGGGCCACTTCCTCACCTTCCGCCGGCCTGACGCCGGCGACGTCTACGAGACCCTCACGGCTCGCAACGTCGTCACCGACCACCGTGGCGACCGGCTTCGGATCGGGTTCGGGATCTACCACGACGAAAGCGACGTCGACGAGCTGCTCGGGCGGCTGCGCTGACACGCATCGCCGACCCGGCACTGGCAGCCGACGTCGCCGCCGCCGAGCCGGCCTGGTGGCGTCACGATGCCGGTGACGACCCGGGTCGGCGGCGAGGTCGCTCCGCTCGACCTGTCCGGGGCGCGGGTCGCCTGCTTCCAGTACGTGGTACGGGACCGCTGCGGGCCGGCGCCCGCGTGCGGGTGGCGGTCAACCCGGACAGCACCGAGGACGCGGGCGCCGCCTACCTCGCCGCGGCGGGCGCCGAGGTGGGCTGACGCTGGCGGGCCGGCCGGCCCGCACCGCTACCCGGGTACGGCCGGGATGCGCTCCATCGCGGCCCGGATCTTCTCCTCCGGGTAGTCGTAGTCGACGATCTCGCCGGCCAGGTAGGCGTCGTAGGCGGCCATGTCGAAGTGGCCGTGCCCGCACAGGGCGGTGAGGATCACCTTCTCCTCGCCCGTCTCCTTGCAGCGCTCCGCCTCCCGGACGGCGGCGGCGAGAGCGTGGGTCGGCTCGGGCGCCGGCAGGATGCCCTCGGTGCGGGCGAACTGCACGCCGGCGGCGAAGCACTCGACCTGGCCGATGGCCTCCGCCTCCACCAGCCCCAGCTCGTACAGGTGCGACACGAGCGGCGACATGCCGTGGTAGCGCAACCCCCCGGCGTGGATCGGATCGGGCACGAAGTCGTGGCCCAGCGTGTGCATCTTCACCAGCGGCGTCATCCCGGCGGTGTCGCCGAAGTCGTAGGCGTAGATGCCGCGGGTCAGCGACGGGCACGCCGCCGGCTCGACGCAGCGGATGACCGGGTCCATCTTGCCGGCAAGCTTCTCCCGCAAGAACGGGAAGGACAAGCCTGCGAAATTCGACCCGCCGCCGGTGCAGCCCACCAACACGTCGGGCGCGTCGCCCGCCTTGGCCATCTGCACCAGCGCCTCCTCGCCGATGATCGTCTGGTGCAGCAGCACGTGGTTGAGCACGCTGCCCAGCGCGTACCGGGCGGTCGGGTCCTGGGCGGCCACCTCCACCGCTTCGCTGATCGCGATGCCGAGGCTGCCGGGGCTGTCGGGGTCCTGCTCCAGGATCGCCCGCCCGGCGGCGGTCTTCTCCGAAGGGCTGGAATGGACCGTGGCGCCCCACGCCTCCATCATCGACTTGCGGTAGGGCTTCTGCTGGAAGGATGCCGCCACCTGCCACACCTCGCACTCGAGGCCGAAGAGGGCGCAGGCGTAGGCGAGCGCGCTCCCCCACTGCCCGGCGCCGGTCTCGGTGGTGAGCTTGCGAACGCCTTCCTGGGCGTTGTAGTACGCCTGCGGGACCGACGTGTTCGGCTTGTGGGAGCCGGCCGGGCTCACGCCCTCGTACTTGTAGTAGATGCGGGCGGGGGTATCGAGCGCCGCTTCCAGCTTCCGGGCCCGGTACAGCGGCGACGGCCGCCACTGGCGGTACACGTCGAGCACGCCGCCGGGGATGTCGATGTACGAGTCGCCGGTGACCTCCTGCATGATCAGCGCCATGGGGAACAGCGGGGCCAGGTCGTCCGGGCCGACCGGGTCGAGCCGGCCGGGGTGCAGCACCGGCGGCGGTGGGGAGGGCAGGTCCGGGATCACGTTGTACCAGGTGGTCGGCATCTCGCTCTCGTCGAGCAGGTACTTGGTCGGCTCGGCCATGGCTGCATCCTTTCCGGGTTCCGCTGGGGAAGGTACTACGCCGGAGCGCGGCCGTCCCGGGAGCGCCTTGGCGTGTGGGCTAGCCGGTCGGCTCCGCGCCGCGCTGATCCGGAACCACGGCGATGCAGACCAGCTCCACCAGCGCTGCCGGGTCGAACAGGCCGGCCACCTCGAGGAAGGCGATGGCCGGGTAGTGGGCGCCGAAGTGGCGCCGGTAGACCTGCCCGATCGCCCGCAGCTCGGCCCGGTAGGCGGCGGCGTCCGTGACGAAGATCAGCATCGACACCAGATGGCCGGGCTCGGCCCCTGCCGCCGCCAGCGCCGCCACCACGTTCGCCGCGGCGAGGTCGAACTGCTCGACCATCGTCTCACCGCCGATGGAGCCATCGGCGAGCTGAGCCGCCTGACCGCCCAGCACCACCGGCCGGCCGTCGGCGGGCAGCACCACGTGGGAGAAGCCGGTCGGGGCGGCCAGCCCGGCGGGGTTGAGCAGCTCGTGGGGGCTGCTCACCGGCCCGACCACCTCGGCTCGCGGCCCTCCTGGAACGCCGCATAGAACTCGGCGTGGTCGGCCGACTGCATCAGCAGCGCTTGGGTGTACGCCTCGAGCTGGACGGCGCTCGCCAGGTCCATGTCCTGCTCTCGGGCGAGCAGGGTCTTGGTGGCGGCGTAGGCGAAGGCCGGGCCGCTTGCCAGCCGCTCGGCGAGCGCGGCAGCTTCAACGGCAAGCCCGTCGTCCCGCACGACCCGGTTGGCGAGCCCGATCCGCTCGGCGGCGACGGCATCGACCTTGTCGCCCAGCAGCAGGAGCTCGGCCGCCCGACCCAGGCCCACCACGCGTGGCAGCAGGTACGCGCAGCCCATGTCGGCGCCTGCGAGGCCTACCGAGGTGAACAGGAAGCGGAACGACGCCGACTCCGCCAGCAGCCGCAGGTCGGCCGCCAGCGCAATGACCGCCCCGGCGCCCGCCGCCACGCCGTTGACCGCAGCCACGATCGGGAGCGGCAGCTCCCGCATCCGCTGCACCACCGCCCCGGTCATCCGGGTGAACGCCAGCAGGTCGGCGGCACCCATCTCCTGGAGAGGGCCGATGATCTCGTGGACGTCGCCGCCCGAGCAGAACCCCCGGCCGCGGCCAGTGACGACGAGCACCCGGACGTCGTCGCGGTGCTCGAGCTCGCCGAGCAGCTCCCGCAGGTCGGCGTACACCTCGAAGGTGAGAGCGTTGAGCCGCTCGGGCCGGTCGAAGGTGAGGGTGGCGACGCCGCGGTCGACCTCGAACCCGAAGTGGTCCCAGCGGTGGCGGGGGCCTTGGGTGGAACCGAACCGCGGCATGGCCGAGAGCCTACCGGTAGCGTTCTGCCTGTGACTTCGCACATAGGCGTGATCGGGGCGGGGGTGATGGGGCGGGGCATCGCCCGGGTCTTCGCCGCGGCAGGGCATCGGGTGCGGATCGCCGATCTCGACCCCGCCACCGCCGCCGGGGCCGTCGCCTCGCTCGCGGCCGACCTTGACGGGGCCGTGACCCGCGGGCGCATGACTGCCGAGCAGCGGGACGGGATCCTCGAAGGGGTCGAGGCGGTGGGCAGCGCCGAGGATGCCGCCGCCGGCGCCGACGTGGTGGTCGAGGCGATTGTCGAAGACCTCGCCGCCAAGCAGGCGCTGTTCGTCCGCCTCCAAGGGGCAGCCCCGGCAGGGGCGATCCTCGCCACCAACACGTCGGCGCTGTCGATCGACGCCATCGCCGCCGCCACCGACCGGCCCGCCCGGGTCCTGGGCCTGCACTTCTTCAACCCCGCCCACCGCATGCCGCTCGTCGAGGTCGTGGTGGGCGACCGCACCGCCCCCGACGTCGCCGCTCGCGCCGAGGCGCTCTGCCAGGGCGCCGGCAAGGAGACGGTGCAGGTGCGGGACCGGCCCGGGTTCGCCACCAGCCGGCTGTCGGCGCTGCTCGGCAACGAGGCGATGTGGATGCTGGAGGAGGAGGTGGCCGCGGCGGCCGACATCGACAAGGCGGCCCGTCTCGGCCTCGGCCACCCGATGGGGCCCCTGGAGCTGGGCGACCTGGTGGGGCTGGACGTTCGGCTGACCGTGCTCCGCCACCTCCACGAGACACTCGGGGAGCGGTTCCGGCCGGCCCCGCTGCTGGAGCGGTACGTGGCGGAGGGGCGGCTGGGGCGCAAGGCGGGCCGGGGCGTCTACGACTACGAGGACGAGTAGTACGGGCCGGTGTCGAGCCGCACCAAGTCGGCCCGCCCGGCGGCGACGATCGTGCTGACCTCGTCGAGCGTGGTGACCCGGCCCCCGGCGATGGTGGCGACCCCGGCTTCATTGCGGAGCCGGTCGGCGAACGGCACGAGGTAGCCGCGCCGGTAGTCGGAAGCGCCGCGGGGCACCACCCCGGCGGCGGCGACGTCGACCAGCGCGCACCCTTCCGCCGCGAGCGTCGCCGCGAAGGCGACCGCGTCGTCCGGCTGCAGGCCGCCGGGGAGCCAATCGGTGGCTGCCAGCCGCACGCCCAGCGGCCGGTCGGCGGGCCAGGCCTCCCGCACCGCCCGGAACACTTCGAGGGGATAGCGGGTGCGGTCGCTGGCCGGGTTGGTGAGGGGCGACAGGAAGCTGTGGAGCAGATAGCCGTCGGAACAGTCGACCAGCAGCACGTCGACACCGGCAGCCGCCGCTCGGCGGGCGGCGGCTGCGAAGTCCTCCAGCACGTCGGCTTCGTCCTGGCCGGTCATGGCGCGGGGCGCCTGGCTGCGTGGCGTGTAGGGCGCGGCAGTAGGCGCCAGCAGCCCCCACGCATCGGTGGGCGGCAGCGGCCAGTCGCGGGCGAGCCGCGACGGTCGGGTCGCCCCCCGCCGCCCGGCGTGCCCCAATCGCACCGCCACGCGCTCCCCGGCCTCGTGGGACTGGTCGGCGAGTTGCGCCCAGTGCCGCTGCCAGTGATCGTCGTAGAGCCCCGCCGACTCCGGCGTCAGCCGGGCGTGCTCCGACACGGCAACCAGCTCGGACACGACCAGGCCCGCACCCCGGCCAGCCTCGCCCAGCACCACCCGGTTGGGGACCGCGAGGCCCCCGAGCTCCAGTGGCACGAGCGCAGGAACCGGAGCGGGGACGCCTCCGACGCCGGCGAACCACCTGTCCACCCGGTTCACGAGAGCCGGGTCGCGGCGGGTCAGCTCCAGGTGGGTAACGCGGCCGCTGCGGGTCAGCAGGTTGAACGCGAACTGCTCGGGCGCGAAGCCGAGGTAGCGGCTCACCGTCTCGAAGTAGCCGGCGCTGTCGAGGGCCGCCTGCTGGAACCGCTCGACGGCCGGCTGGCGCTCCAGCTCGTAGACCGCGAACGCGGCGCCGAGGTCGCCGGGATGGGCTTGGAAGGCCTTGGCGAGCGCCACCGCACCCTCCATCGCCAGCTTCGTGCCCGAGCCGATCGAGAAGTGGGCGGTCGCCGCCGAGTCGCCCACGAGCACCACCTTGCCGACGTGCCAGCTCCGGTTGCGGACCGTGACGAAGCTGGTCCAGAGCGACCGGTTCGACAGCAGCTCGTGACCCACCAGGTGGTCGGCGAACAGCTCCTCGCAGAAGGCGAGGCTCTCCTGCTCGGTCATCCCGTCGAGCCCGGCTTTCTGCCAGGTGGCCTCGGTCGTCTCGACGATGAACGTGCTCGTCGCCCCGTCGAACGGGTAGGCGTGCACCTGGAAGAGCCCGTGCGCAGTCTCCCGGAAGATGAACGTGAAGGCGTCGAAGACCAGGTCGGTGCCGAACCAGGCATAGCGGGTGGGGTGGCGGTGGAGCGCAGGCCGGAGATCGCGGGCATGGCGCGCCCTCACCGTGCTGTTGACGCCGTCCGCCCCCACGACGAGGTCGCAACCGGCGAAGCGGTCGAGGCCGTCAAGTTCCTCGTGGAAGCGCAGCTCGACGCCCAGCTCCCGGCACCGCTGCTGCAGCAGGCTCAGCAGCACCTTGCGGGAGATGGCGGAGAAGCCGTGGCCGTGGGAGCGGATCACCTCGCCGCGGTACTGGATGTCGAGGGAGTTCCATCGCACGAGGTGCTCCTCGAACGCGAGGTACGTGGGGTAGTCGGCGTCCCGCAGCTCGGACAGCGTCTCCTCGGAGAACACCACGCCCCACCCGAACGTCGCGTCGGGCGGGTTCCGCTCGACCACGGTGATCTCGTGCGACGGGTCGGCGTCCTTCAGCAACGCGGCCAGGTAGAGGCCGGCCGGACCGCCACCGACGATCCCGACCTTCACCCCACCACCTCGGCGAGCCGGCGCAGCTCGTCGGGGTCCGAGGTGGTCGGGAACAGCACCAGCTCATCGCAGCCGGCGTCGGCGTAGCCACGCACCAGGTCCTTGATCGCGGCGGGCGACGTGAGGTTGCCGGCGGCGATCCGGTCCGCGAACGCGCCCGTGAAGGCGTAGTAGTCCCGCAGGTAGGCGGCGCCGGCGTCGCCGCCGCCGAGGTGGAAGTAGGCCTGCCCCCACAGCTCGGGCTCGCCGGGCCGCTCCGCCTCCACCCAGGCGGCGCGGGCCCTGGCAGCGGCCGCCGCGAAGGCACGGGGCGGGCCGCCGCCGTGGACGTAGCCGTTGGCGTAGCGGGCCATCCGCAGGAACGCTTCACCGCTGGCGCCGCCCACCAGCAGCCGGGGCCCGTCACCGGCCACGTCGGGGCCGACCGACCGATCTTCCCATGCGTCCCGGATGGCGCCGAGCTGCTCGGTGAGACGCACGCCGCGGTCGCCGGGGTCGACGCCGACGGCCTCGTAGTCGTCGTGGCGTGCACCGATCGAGAGGCCCAGCGTCAACCGGCCCCCGGAGATCGCGTCGACGGAGGCGGCCTGCTTGGCGAGCAGTATCGTGTTGCGGAGGGGGCCGATCACGACCATCGACACCAGCCGCACCCGCTCCGTGACGGCCGCCGCCGCGGCCAGCGCAGTCAGCGGGTCGTAGCTGTGGTACACGATGCGATCGAGAACCCCGATGCTGGTGAACGGCCCCTCGTCGGCTCGTTGCGCCCAGTCGACCACGAGCCGCCCGGTGGCGCCCGGGGTGGTGGTGGGGATGCCGACTCCGATCCGCATATGGCGTCCATCCTGGCAGGCCGGTTGGTAGCGTGACGGCCGTGGACGACCCGGTCATGGAGGCGCTGGCACCGGGGCGCGCCGCGCTCCTGGCGGAATCCCGGCGGGTCGCCGCAGCAGATCTCGCGCCGCTGGCCGCCGCGGCGCCACCGGGCCGGGTGAACCGGGCGCTGGTGAGGGCCCTGGGCGACAGCGGGCTCCTCCCCCGCCTCTTCCCGGAACGGCTGGGCGGAACCGCCGCAGGCGACGTGGCCGCCACCGAGCTGTGCGTGCTGCGGGAGGGGCTGGCCACGGTGTCCACGGAGGCAGAGACCGCGCTGGCGCTCCAAGGCCTGGGCGCGTACCCACTGGTCCAGTCGGCCCGAGACGAGGTCGCGGCGCGGTGGTTGCCCGCAGTGGCACGCGGTGAGGCGGTGGCGGCCTTTGCGCTCACCGAGCCGGGGGCCGGCTCCGATGCCGGAGCGCTGGCGCTGCGAGCGGAGAGCGACGGCGACGGCTGGCGACTGACCGGAGAGAAGGCCTACATCTCCAACGCCCCCGACGCCGACGTGTACACGGTGTTCGCCCGCACCACCGAAAGCGTTGGCAGCCGCGGAGTCACCGCGTTCGTGGTGCCCGGCGACGCTCCCGGCCTGGGCGGCGAGCCCGTGGAGCTGCTGAGCCCGCACCCCATCGGGCGGCTGGCCTTCGACGGGGTGCCGGTAGGCGCCACCGACGTGCTCGGAGAGGTCGACGGCGGATTCCGGGTGGCGATGCGCACGCTTGACCTGTTCCGGCCCAGCGTCGGGGCCTTCGCCATCGGCATGGCGCAGGCCGCCCTCGACGCCGCGGTGGCCCACGCCGGGAAGCGGGAGGCGTTCGGCAAGCCCATCGGGGCATTCCAGGCGGTGTCGCACCTGCTGGCCGAGATGGCGACCAGGCTGGCGGCAGCCCGGATGCTCGTGTACCGGGCGGCGGCCACCTACGACGGCGGCCACCCGGGGGTGACCTCCGCGTCGGCCATGGCGAAGCTTCACGCCACCGAGACCGCCCAGTTCGTCGTCGATGCGGCGGTGCAGATCCACGGCGCTCGCGCGCTCGAGCGCGGCCACCTGCTGGAGCACCTGTACCGGGAGGTGCGGGCGCCCCGCATCTACGAGGGCACGTCGGAGATCCAGCGCACGATCATCGCCCGCGAGCTGCAACGCTGCCCGTCGGCGTGGCCGAAGTGACCTCGTGTCGGCCGACCTGGCTGGCTGACCGCGCTACGGCAGCGTGCCCCGAGTCGCAGGTCATGCACCAGAATTTCGCCGGCCCTCGACCCCCC
>JBFJZV010000012.1:0-28582 GCA_041621915.1 Acidimicrobiia bacterium
TCCTCCGACACCTTCCACAGCGTCTCGATCGCCTTCGGGTTGCCCGGCCGGAAGATCGGCCGGCGCACCGCGGCGCCGGTGTTGACGAACCGCGGCGCGTACATCTCACCGCCCTCGGCGTCGGGGTCGGTGGCCGCCCGCAACTGCGGCAGCGCCCCTTCGGCCGGTGACATCCCGGTGCGGGCGGCCAGCCACTTGAAGAAAGGGCCCGACCGCCCGGCGGCGCCCTGGTCCGCCGTGCGCACCTGCAGGTTCGTCCTGGAGAGGCCCGGGTGGGCGACGAGGCTCTTGGCCGCCAGGCCCCGCCGCTCGAACTCATCTTGCAAGCCCAGCGCGAAGTGGTAGTTGGCCAGCTTCGAGCGGTTGTAGGCGCCCCACGGCGAGTAGCCCTTCTCCATGTTGGGGTCCTCGGGGTCGACCGCTCGCCCGAAGTGGTGGGCAGTGCTGGTGACCGACACGACCCGGGCGCCGTCGGCGGCCAGCAGCGACGGCAGCAGCCCGGCGGTCAGCACCCAGTGGCCGAGGTGGTTGACGCCGAACTGCAACTCGAACCCGTCGGCGGTGCGACCCTCGGGCGTGGCCATGAGGCCGGCGTTGTTGAGGAGGATGTCGACCTGCGGGTGGCTGGCGGCGATCGACGCCGCCGCCTTGCGCACGGAGTCGAGTGACGCCAGGTCGAGCTCCACGATCTCCAGCGACGCGTCGGGGTGCGCCGCCACGATCTCGGCGAATGCGGCCTGGGCCTTCTCCTGGCTGCGCGCCGCCATCACCACGTGGGCGCCGGCGCCGGCCAGCGCCTTGGCGGACTCGAGCCCGAGCCCACTGTTCGCTCCGGTGACGACGGCGACCTTGCCGTTCAGGTCCGGGATGTCGGCGGTGGTCCAGGCCATGCTGCTCCGTTCTCAGGTTGCTGGGAGCACATGGTACGACCGGCGCCGACCAGCCGAGCGGCCGGACCCGATAGGGTGCGCGCATGCGACGGGCCCTCCTCCACCTCATCGTCATCGCCTCGCTGGCCGCGGCGTGCAGCGACACGGCCGCCACCACCGTGCCGCCGACCAGTGCCGCTCCCACCTCGACCGCGGCGCCGGCGACCACTGCGCCGACCACGACCCTGGCGCCCGCGACTGCCCCGGCCACCACGACCACGGTGCCGCCGGCGACGACCGCCCCGGCCACCACGCTGCCCTCGGCCACCACCACCACCACCCCGGCCACCTGCCCGCCGGGGCCGACCGTCACCCCCGACGCCCTGGGCATCGAGACCATCACCGCAGACCTGAACGCCGACGGCGCCGGCGACACCGTGCAGACCTACTTCTCCCCCGGCGAGGACCGCTGGCACCTGCGTGTCGAGTGGGGCGGCGGCGGGGTGACGGATCAGGTCATCGAAGACAGCCTCGGCGCCGCTCCGGCCCGCCCCATCGGTCCGTTCGACATCGAGGGTGACGGGACGCCCGAGCTGTTCGCAACCGTCGGCTCGGGCGCCTCGACGGTGCTTGTCGGCTTGTTCGACGTGGTCGGCTGCGAGGTGACCCGGGTGACGATCGGCGGCGAGGCCGCGGTGTTCCCCGTCGGAGCCAGCGTCCAGAACGTGTCCGGCCTGTCGTGCGGCCCGGTCGGCGACCTCGACCGCCTGTTCGCGAGCTTCGTCGACGAGTCGAACTACGAGGGCGGCTTCGAGCCGTTCACCTTGTTGGGCGCCGAGCTCACCGCTGGCATCGGCGACGGGGCAGGGTTCACGCCGGAGGAGGCGGGGGCGCTGGCCGTGCTCGACTGCGGGGACCTCTCGCTCTGACTCAGCGCGCCACCGAGACGGCGCCGGCGAACAGCTCCTCGTACCGGGCGGCAACGTCGTCCCAGCTCACCCGGCCGGCGTAGGCCCGCGCCGCCGCCGCCCGGCGCTCCCAGGCCTCCGGCTCCATGCGAGTGAGGTCGTCGAGCAGGATGGACAGCTTGTGCGGCTGCACCTGCCAGCCGGCACCGGCGGCGGCGACACCCAGCCGGAGCTCCACCTCTGGACTCACCGCGGCGGGTCGGCCCATCGCCAGCGCCTCGAGCAGCGACATCGACAGCCCTTCCCAGCGCGACATCAATGCGAACAGGTCGGCGGCCGCGAACGCCTCGTGCAGCCGGCGCCCCCGCAGCGGCAGGACGAGATGCACCCGATCGCGGATCCCGAGCCGGGCAGCCTGCGCCTCGAGCTTGCCCTGGCCGCACCGCCAGTCCGGGCCTACGAGTGCGAGGTGCCACGGCGGCGCCGCGGCCACCGCGGCGACCAACTCGCCAACCCGCTTGTGGTAGTGGTCGAGCTTGCCGACGAACACCACCAGCCGGTCGCCGTCGCCCACCCCGATGGAGCGCCGGAACCCGTGGCCGTCGACGCCGGCAGGCGGCGGCTCCACGGCGTTCGGCACCACCACCGTGACCGTCCCGGGCTCCATCGCGGCGATCTCGCCGCGCTCGACCTCGGTGAGCGCCACGACCCGGCGAGCACCGGCCAGCAGCGGCCGCTCCATCAACCTGGCGAACAGCCGCTTGCGGAACCGGTGGTAGGCGAGCTGCTCGGGGGCGTAGCCGCCGTGAGCGGTGAGCAGGTACGGGACGCCGATCCGCCTCGCCAGCAGGTTGTTCGCGGGGCTGAAGCTGTTGTGGAGGTGGGCGACGTCGGGGCGGCGATTCGCCAGCGCGTCGGCCACCCGGGGGCCCAGCCGCAGCGCCGAGTCGACGTGGCAGCGCACGAGATCCACGCCGGCTTCTGCCAGCCCATCCTCGGCGCCGTCGGCCGCCCACGGGGAGAGCTGCCACAGCTCCACGTCGTGGCCACGCCGGGCGAGCGCAGCCGAGAGCCGGCAGATCACCGTCAGCACCCCCGAGTAGGGGTGCAGGCCCGCCGGGGCGATCTCTGCGATGCGCATGTTGGTGGTGTCGGCTCGCTGCGAGGGGACGATCAGGGTCGGATGGAAGCGTAGGCTGGGATTCGTGAACTGGCGGCGAGAGGACTTCTACGGGTTCCCGCCGGGCCGCGACTACGTGCTCCTGCCCCGCCGCCCATCCGGTGCCGCCCGCGCCGGCCTGGTCCTGTACGACCCGTCGCTCCCCCACCAGCGCGTCGCCGCCCGCGCCGGGCGGCTGCTGCTGAAGGCGGGCCTCGGCGGGCTGCTACCGCTGCGGCGGCTGCCGCGCCTCCCCGATCCGGACTGGTGGGCGGCCTTCGTCACCGAGGTGGCCGAGCCCGTCGCCGGGCCGGTTGCTGCGACCGCGTTCCGAGCGGGGCACCTCACCTCCGGCAACCCGGTGCGGGCCACCGCGTTGCTGGTGGGCGCGGCGGGTGAGCCGCGGGCGTTCGTGAAACTGGCCATAGGAGGCGACGGCGAGTCGCAGCTCGCAGCGGACGTCCTCCGCCGGCTGGCGACGCTCGGTCCGGGGCGGTTCCGGGTGCCGGAGCTGCTGGCGGCGGGCGAGTACCGGGATGCCGAGTACCTGCTGCAGGCGCCGATGCCGGCCCGCCACACCGGCGCCGGCCGGCGCCCCGGCCTGGTGGCCGCGGTAGTCGACGACGTGCAGCAGCGCCTCCGGGAGCAGGCCCGCCCGCCCGCCACGCCCGCTCACCACGTGCCCGTGCACGGGTCGCTGTCGCCCGCCAACCTGCGCCTCGACCGGTCGGGCACCCCGTGGCTGATCGACTGGGACCGCGCCGGCTGGGGGCCGCCGCTCGCCGACGAGCTGCGCTACTGGATCGCCTACCACGGCCACCGCCCGGGCCCGGCTGGCCGGCACGCGGCCCGCGCCCTCGCCGACACCTCCCGGCGGGGCACCCCTGAGCAGGTCGGGGAGGCGCTGGCGTGGCGGATCGCGGCGAGGCCGCTCGAGCCCGACCGCGGGCAGCAGCGGCTGCGGGACGCGCTGGCGGCGCGGCTCAGCCGAGCAGCTCGCTGATCGCGTCCCGGCCGCGGCGCAACAGCTCGGCGGGGTCTGCCCGGCGGGGCACCCCCAGCGTGGCATGGCGGGCCGCCGCCGCTGCGACGCCTCCGAGCACCCGGGTGGCGGCCTCCCAGTGGGCGGCCACGTCGAGCACGCCGGCGCGGCCGTAGCCGGCGAGCTGGGCGTGCATCTCGCCGTCGGCGTATGCCTCGGCGATCGCTGCTGCGCCGGCGGTTTCCGGAGTCGTCGCGGCCAGCGCCCACGGCTCGCCGGCGGGATCGAGCACCAGCACGACCGTCAGCTCCGCCACCGCCGCGCGCCGCTCGGGCGGGAACAGGTCGGCGGGTGCCACGCTCACGTAGCGAGCCTCGAACCGGCGCGCCCAGCTTCCGAGGCTACCGCCCTGGCGGCCCGCCCACCGCTTGGCGGCCTGCGCGGCGGCGCCGACCACCGGCGCGTCCCGCACCGCCCGCCAGGCCCGCTTCGCCCCCGGCCGCAGCCCGGCGGCGGGCGGCAGCAGCGCGGCGTGTTCGGGGTAGATCGCCAGCGGCGCTTCGGTCGGCAACAGGTCGCCCGCCGTGGTGGCGACCACGAGGTCGTCGGCGACGAGGCGCCACCCCGCCTCGCCGAGCGGAGCGAGCGCCAGCACCGTCTTGCCCGACCCGGGCGGCCCGAGCACCAGCACCCCGCGACCCTCGACCGCGAGCGCGGTGCCGTGCACCAGCGACGCCCCGGCTCGTAGCAGCACGTCCTGGCAGGGCAGCCGCCCGTCGTGGCCGGGCCCGGACAGGCGCCAGCGCCCATCCACGTCAGTGCCGGCGTGGGACCGAGCGGGCCCGGGATCGCGAGGGTCGACGACCACCGGCCGCAGCCCGGCGACGTCTGCGCCCCACACGACGTCCGGCGGTCCGGAGACGGCGGGGAGGCCGGGTAGGAAGAACGACGCCGGTGCGTGGGGGCCGGACAGCTCGACCACCGCAAGGCCGTGGATCCCGTAGCGGCCGGGGGCGTATCCGCTCATTCGGCGCTCCGGGGCACCAGCCCCAGCCGCCCCGCCGCGCCCGGGAAGGCGCGGGCCAGGTCGGTCGACAGCCCGGCGCCGAAGCGCCGGTCGAGCACCAGCAGCGCTGCGAATGCGGCTCCGGCCGCCGCGACCACGCCGGTGGCCAGCCCGGCGACGCCAGGCAGCGCCACGTCGGCGAGCGCGGCTGCGGCGGCTGCGGCCGCGGCGACCAGCGCGATGCCGCCGAGCCGGGCCGGGATTCCGGCGAAGGGCCGCGGGATCTCACGCATGGCGATGGCGCCCGCCACCGCCGACTGCGCGACCTCGGCCACGAGGTACGCAGCGGCGGCCCCGGAGACTCCCCACCACCCCGTGAAGGGCCACGCCACGGCCAGGATGACGGCGGTCCGCACCGCCCGCAGCAGCGTCTGGCGGGACGGGATCCCGAGGCCCAGCACGAGCGGCTTGGCGGCGTCGGCGGGCACGTCGGCGATCCCGTCGATCGCCAGCACGACCAGCGCCGCGGCCAGCCCCGCCCATTGCTCGCCGAGCACGGCGGTCAGGCTGGCGGCCAGCACCGCCAGAGTGGCGTACATCGGGGCCAGCACCAGGAACATCGCCCCCAGCATGGCGCGAAAGGCGCCGGCGACGCGCTCCAGGTCGGCGCGGACGCTGGCAACCACCGGGAAGGCGACGGCCCGCACGGAGTCGCCGATCACCTCGTTGGGCTGGGCCGCCAGCCGCAGGGCGAGGTAGAAGACGCCCAGGTCGCCGGTCCCGAGCCGGCGGGCGACGATCGCCCGCAACGCCACCGTCCCCACCAGGGCGATCGCCTGTGTCGCGAACACCCACCTCCCGAACCGAAAGAGGCTCCCAACGGCAGCGCGGTCCAAGGCGACGCGAGGCCGGTGCGGCGCCAGCGCGTACGAGAGCAGCGCGCGGACCGCCGCCCCGGCGAACGCGCCGGCGACGATCGCCCACGCACCCTCGGAGCCGCCGAGCGGACCGCCGCTGCGGATGGCGAGCACGATCCCGACCGACACACCCAGTTCGACGGCGGCGGCGGCGATCTCCAACCCCGCCCAGGCGCGGAACCGCAGCGCGCGGGTGAGGTCGGCGAGCCGCACGCTGGCCAGCGCGTCGACCAGCGGCTTCAGCCCGAGCACGCGGATGATCGGGACCGCGGCGGGCTCATCGAACAACTCGGCGATCGCGGGCGCGGCGGCGACCAGCACCGCCCCGAGCACGGCGGCGCGGGCCAGCCCCAGCGTCCACGCCGTGTCGTAGTGGCGCCGATCGATGTGCTCGCGCTGCACCAGTTCCTCGGCCGTCCCGATCTGTGTGACTGCAAGCCCGAGGTCGAGAGCGACCATCGCCACGGCCACGAGCCCGAACGCGTCGGGCGCCAGCAGCGCGGCCAGCGCCAGGATGCGGGCGAGCGACAGGCCGCGGCCGCCGGCGACCTGCGCAGTCCGCCAGACGAGCGCCGAGCCGGTGAGTCGGGCGAGCCGGTCGCTCAGCGCCGCCCCCACCACGTCCGGCGGAGGCGGGAGATCTGCTCGACCAGCGAGTCGTCCTGGCCGGCCAGGCGGGGATCGGCGACGTTGTCGAGCACCCGCCGCAGGCGGTCGCGCACCTGGTTGACACGGGCCCGGACCGCCCAGACCACGGCACCGACCCAAGCTGCGGTGCCCGCCGCCGCCCCGGCGAGGGCGCCGAGTTGGGCGACGCCGTCGAGGCCGGCCGCCGCTCCCACCACCGCCGCCCCTCCCGCCGCCGCACCGATCGCCAGCGCCGCCTGCCCGGCGACCCGCGCCCCGGCCGTGTCGGCCGAGACCGAGACCACCTGACCGCCGGCGCCCGTGGCCGCAACCCCGTGGGTGACGTTGCGGGCGGTCCGCAGCTTGCCGCGGCCCCCGCCGAGCGCCATGCGGAGCCGGGTGAGGATGTGGGGGTCCTTCTCCCAGACGCCGCCGCCGGGGACCCGCCGTCGCAGGCGCATCCCTTCGAACTGACGCATCCAATCGGCCAGCCGCTGCTCGACGTCGGCTGCGGCGCCGGCGACGACCTGCGACTCGACCAGCCGGTCGGGCGCCAGCAGCCAGCTCCAGAAGCCTGCCTCCTCCTCCGGCGTGGTGAGGACCTCGGCGAGCGCCCTCCGGAGGTTGGCCTCGCTGACGCCAACCTCGGCGGCGACGCGCACCAACGCGTCCGTCCTCATGCCCGGCGCCGCCACCTCCCCTTCCGCTTGGAGCTGCACCGCCCGGTGCAGCACCCGATCGACGGTGGCGAGGTCGAGCGTGCGGTCGGCAGCGTCCTGCAGCCGGCCGGCGAGGTCGCCGGGGAGGCGGTCGGGGGTCGCTGCCCGCTCGTAGTCCATGCCGGCAGTATCGCGCCCCCGCCCCGGACGCGCCGCAGGGGCCCGGAGGCCCCTGCGTGCGGTAGTCGGTTGGCTACTTCTTTTTGGGGGAGGGCTTCGCCGTGCCCGTCTTCTTGGTGGCACCCTTCTTGGCGGCCATCGTTCCCTGCTTTCTGTCGGCCGGGCCGTTGCCGACCCGGCAGGTGACGGCCTCGGAGGGCCGAACGCGCGCAATGTGGCACCGCCACGGTCCGGTGTCAAGGGACTTCTTTCAGAAGCTGTAGGACTCGCCCCAGCCGAGCGGGACCACCTCGATCCCGTCGCCGGCCAGCACCCGCTTCGCCAGCCCGGCGACCCACGCTCGCCCGTCGGCGCTCGTGTACCAGTCGTGGATCGGCACGACCTGGCGGGGGGCGAGCCGCCGGGCGAACTCCACCGAGGCGGTGGTCGAGCCCCAGGGCACGATCAGCGGCAGCGCCAGCACCGGCGCCGTGGCCGTGGGCTGGTAGCTGTCGCCCGGGTGGGTGAAGATGCCGTCGATCGTCCACGCCCGGTTCGGGGGCGCCGCCCCCGTCGGGATCACCTCGTGCAGCACGTCCTCGGCGCTGGCACCAGGCGGGAGGGACGTCCGCACCTCGACGTCGTGCGGCGCCAGCAGGTCGGCCACCGCCTGGTTGCCGTGGACCGCAACGTCGTCGCCGCGGTCCACGAGCCAGGTGACGAACGAAGGTTTCACGTGGTCGGCGTGCTCGTGGGTGATCAGCACCCGCTGCACGTCGCCGATCGAGTCCAGGTCGATGGCGCCGGAGTCGAAGGTCGAGAAACCGGGGTCGAACAGCGTGGTACCGGCGTCGGTGGTGACCAGCAGGCAGCTGTCGGCGAGCCGGCGCAGCAGTGTTGTCATGAATGCCGACGTTACCCGTTGCGGCGGTGGCGTCGCAGGGCGAGGCCGCCCGCCAGCAACGCGGCCCCACCGGCCAGCATCGGCCCCTGCCAGCGACCGCCGCCGGCGCCGTGCACGGACGCCGGCGGGCCGAACGGCGTCATCGCGGCGTCGGCATAGGACGGTGGCGCGCCGTCGACTCCGACGGAGAGGTCGTAGAGGACGTTGGCGGCCTCGGTCTCCAGCCGCAAGTACGTGAACCAGCCGGCGCGCGGCACCCACTCCATGCCGGCGTCGGAGCGGAGATCGTCGAGCAGCAGCTCGGACGCAGGCTCCGACCGTTCGACCGTGAGGCCCTTGCCGTGGAGAAGTTCGGGCCGGTCGGGGGTCAGCAGGTACACGTCCGCCTCGATGACCGCGGTGTCGGGGCTGGCGCCGTGGAGGATGTGGAGGGGCACCCACGGCCGCTCGGTGGGGATGGTGATCTGTACCGGGACACCGTCCCCGGCCGCGAACCCGTCCTCGGCCGCGGCGGAGGCGTCGAACCGCGCCGCGAGGAAGTACGGCGATCGTGAGGCGTAGAAGTCGAGCATGTGGTCGGTCTCGGGCCCGGGCGGCAGGTCGAAGCCGTTGTCGTTCACCCACCGCAGCACCGCCGGGCCGCCGCCTTTCAGGACCACGACGTCGAGCGAGTCGATGCGGGTCTCGAGGATGACCTCGGCCTCGCCGTCCGCCGCCGCCTCGTCGGTGGAAGCCAGACGGAAGGCGACCGCCGGCTGCACTTCGAGCCCCAGCCGCTGCAGGGTCCAGTCGCCGGCCCGCTGCACGTCGGTGGGCTCGGCGGGCAGCGGTATCAGCGAGCCGAACGACTCGGCCGGCCCCTGAAACGAGAAGTTCGTGATGTAGTGCTCGACGCCGTCCTCCCAAGCCACGAAGGTCGTCGTGCGGTCGAGCTGGACTGCCCCGTTGGCCGACACGAGGAATCCGCAGGCCTCGGCCGCCGGCCCCACCGCCAGGAGCAGCGCCGCCGCCACCGCCGTCACTGCCGCCACTCGCCGCACCACGCACCTCCAGGATCGGTCTCCCGGCTGTGACGCACCGCCCCGGCGTCTAGGTTCCCGACGCGGCGTAGAGTTCCCGGACAGCTCGCCGACACGACGAAGGGAGGCCGGTGGCACTCCGCCTCGAGGACCGCTGGGTGTGGGACATGTGGCTCGCCGACGACGGCGAGCGCCACCACGCCTTCTACCTGCAGGCGGACCGCGCCCTCGGCGACCACCACCTGCGCCATTGGAACGTGTCAATCGGCCACGCGGTGTCCACCGACCTCGTCGACTGGGAGGTGCAGCCCGACGCGCTGCAGCCGGGGCCCGCCGGGTCGTGGGACGACGCCGCCACTTGGACCGGGTGCGTCGTCCGCCGGAACGGCACGTGGTGGATGTTCTACACCGGGGCGTCGACTCGCGACGACGCCCTCGTCCAGCGGATCGGCGCCGCCACGTCGACCGATCTCGTGACGTGGGAGCGGCACCCCGCCAACCCGCTGGTGGAGGCGGACCCCCGCTGGTACGAGAAGCTCGACCTCGACGCGTGGCACGACGAGGCCTGGCGCGACCCGTGGGTGGTGCGTGACGAGGGCGGCTGGCACATGCTGATCACCGCCCGGCGCCGCGAGGGCGACGCCGAGGACCGAGGCGTGATCGGCTACGCCCGGTCCGCCGACCTGGCCGCCTGGGAGGTGGGGCCGCCGGTGTCCGCGCCGGGCGGCTTCGGTCAGCTCGAGGTACCCCAGTCGGCCACGGTCGACGGCGCTCCGCTGCTGCTGTTCTCGGCCGACCCGGCACACGTCTCCGACACCCGGCGCGCCACCGCCAGCACCACGCTCGAGGCCGGCACCTACGTCGCCCGCGGCACCTCCGAGATCGGCCCGTTCGACGTCGCCGGCGCCCGGCTGCTCCCCTACCCGGGTCTCTACTCGTGCCGGCTCGTGCAGCGGCGGACGGGGGCGTGGGCGCTGCTCGGGTTCGTCAACGAGGTGAACGGTGAGTTCGCCGGGGAGATCTCCGACCCGCTGCCCTTCGACGCAGCGGCGGCGATGGCGGGCGGGGCGGGATGAGGCGCCTCGGCGCCCTCGAGGCGGGTGGCACGAAGTTCGTGTGCATGGTGGGCTCCGGGCCCGGCGAGATCTCGGCGGCGGGCCGCTTCCCGACCACCACCCCCGACGCCACCCTCGGCAAGGTCTCCGCGTTCTTCCGCGAGCACGGCCCGATCGAGGCCCTCGGCGTGGCTTCGTTCGGCCCGGTGGAGCTGCGTGACGGGCACCCGGATCACGGCCACATCACGTCCACCCCAAAGCCCGGCTGGCAGGGCGTCGACATGGTCGGGCCGCTCCGCGAGGCGCTCGGCGTGCCCGTGGGCTTCGACACCGACGTGGCCGGGGCTGCGCTCGGTGAGGGCCGATGGGGGGCCGCTGCCGGCCTCGCGGACTTCGTCTACCTGACGGTCGGCACGGGCATCGGGGGTGGCGTGGTCGCCGGCGGGCGCCTGGTTCACGGCCTCGTTCACCCCGAGATCGGCCATCTCTCCGTGCCCCGCCAGACAGGGGACGACTTCCCTGGGGTGTGCCCCTACCACGGCGACTGCTTCGAGGGCATGGCGAACGGCCCGGCGATCGCGGCGCGCTGGGGCCGCCCGGCCGAGCAGCTCGAGGGCGCCGACCAGGAGCGGGCGGTGGAGCTGGAGGCCGCCTACGTGGCAGCCGGGATCCGCAACCTCGTGTACGCGGTCGCGCCGCAGCTCGTCGTTCTCGGTGGCGGCGTGTCCGGGCTGCCCGGCCTGCTGCCGGCGGTGCGAGCAGCATTGCGAGACGCCCTGGCCGGCTACCCGGGCCTGTCCGAGCACGATGGGGACGCGTTCGTCGTGGCGAGCAAACTGCGCGGCGAGGCCGGCGCCTACGGGGCGCTGGTGCTGGCCGAGCAGGCGCTGGCAGGCTGAACCGGGCCGGGCGAGGTCAACCGGCAGCCGGCTCGGCGCACACCAGGCCGTCGGCACGCGGCCATGCCTCGACGCGGTCGCCCGCCACGTAGGCATAGTCGTCGCCGTCCGGTGCGAGCCATAGCGCCGCTCCGTCACCCCGCGTCCACGGCGTCTCGATGGCGTCCTCCGGCAGGGACGCCTCCGGCCCGTAACGGCGCAGCGAACCGTTGGGGCGAGCGAAATGCCGCTGCAGCTCCTCCTCGCCGAGCACGCCGCCGGTATCCCGCACGAACGTGCCCGAGACCGCAAGCGCGGCGGCCGGCGACACGTCCAGCAGGACGAGGCCTTCGCAGTCGTCGCCGCCCCGCTGCTGGCTGACCTGACCCGCGCCCTCTATGCCATCGTCGCGTGCCCAGGCCGACGCATCGGGACGGCTCAGCCACCACCCGAGGCCGGCCGTGGCCGCCAGCACCAGAGCGACGGCGAGCCAGACATTCAGGATCCGTTGCGACACCACATGGCGTTTGTACCAGGGATGCCCGTACAGCGGGCCGTTGCTGAGGCGGCCGACCCATTTTCGGCGGTTCTGGGGAACTTTCGCCGTCAGGGTGAGTCAGAACGGACGCAATGAGCGCTATTCATGGAGGCGTGCTGCGTACGTCGAACAACAGCTGGCGGGCGCGCCCGATGCTCAGCGCTCTGGTGCGTGCCCTCGTCCTCCTCGTACCGGTGGCGATGGCGGTGGCGACAGTGCTGGTGCTGGCCCAGGCCCTGCCCGAGCCCGACGGGCTGCTAGCCACCCTGCTGTGGTGGGCGATCGTGATCGGCGTCACCATGGGCGTCGTCGCGGTGGTGCGGCGGCTGGCCCGCCACCTGCTGCCGCTGAGCGTCCTCTACCGCTTGTCGCTCGTGTTCCCCGACCGGGCGCCGTCTCGCCACAAGCTGGCACTGCGCGCCTGGTCGACGCACAGCCTGGCCACCCGGGTGGCGCGGGCCCGGCGCGCGGGGCTTCGCAACGACGCCACCGTCGCCGCCGAGCTGCTGGTGACGCTGGTCGCCGCCCTCGGTAACCACGACCCCCGCACCCGAGGGCACTCCGAGCGCACCAGGGCGTACACCGACCTGATCGCCGAGGAGATCGGGGTGCCGGTGGCCGAACGCGAGCAGCTCCGCTGGGCGGCCCTGCTCCACGATGTCGGCAAGCTCGCCGTGCTGCCGGAGGTGCTCGGCAAGGATGGCGCGCCCGACGAGACCGAGTGGGCCCAGCTTCGCCGCCACCCCGACGTCGGCTACGAGCTGGCCAGGCCCCTCCACGACTTCCTCGGCGACTTCGCCGAGACGATCCTCCACCACCACGAGCGGATGGACGGGAGCGGCTACCCCCGCGGTCTCGTGGGCGACGAGATCAACCTCGGCGCCCGCATCGTGGCGGTCGCCGACGCGTTCGACGCGATGACGGCGGCTCGCAGCTACCAGCCGGCCCGCCCGCCCGACGTGGCGCGTCGCGAGCTGGCGTACCGGGCCGGCACCCTGTTCGACCCGGACGTCGTTCGCGCCCTCCTCAACCTCTCGATCGGCAGCATCCGGTGGGTGATGGGCCCGCTGGCGCTGCTCGGCGCGCTGCCAGTGGTCGGCGGTCTGCGCCGCCTCGGCCAGGCGGCTGGCGCCGCCGGCGCCGCCGCCGCCGGAGTTCTGGTCCTGGCGGTCGCCGGGCCTTCCGGCACGCCTGCCGCTCCCGAGCGGGCGCCTGCGGCCGAGCCCGCCGAAGTGCTCGGCGCCGTGGTCGAGCCCCTGGAGCTGGAGATCGACGTCACGGCCACGCCGGAGTTCGACCCGGCCTCCGTTGAGGTGGCGGTACCGCCGGGGACAGGCGCCGCCACCGCGGGGAACGCAGGGACCGTCGTGTACCGTGCCCGGCCCGGGTCGGCCGGCAAGGATTCCTTTGCATACCGGGCGTGCCGGTACGACGGCTCGTGCGTCGTGGGCCAGCTCGTGATCCAGGTCGATCCCGGGGCCGGTATCAGCCTGGCAGCCTCGCCCCCTGGCGCCGACGTGCTGCCCCCCGGCGCCACTCCGTCAGCAGTCCCGCGCATGGCGCCGCCCCCGCCGCCGACCACGACGACCGCGCCGGCCCCCACCACCACGGTCGCACCGACCACCACCTCGTCGACGTCCACGAGCACCACGTCGACGACCACTACCACGCTGGCGCCGACGGCCACCACGTCGACCTCCACCACGCTCGCACCGACGACTACCACGCTGGCGCCAACCACCTCGACGACGCTCGCCCCGTCGACCACGACCACCACGCTGGCGCCCACGACCACCACCGCGCCCACCACGACCACCACCGCGCCCACCACGACCACCACGCTGGCGCCAACGACGACCACCACCGCGCCCACCACGACCACCACCGCGCCCACCACGACCACCACGCTGGCGCCAACGACGACCACCACCGCGCCCACCACGACCACCACGCTGGCGCCAACGACGACCACGACCACCACGGCCCCGCCCACGACCACCACATCGACGACGACCACCGCGCCGGACGCACCCCCGACGGCCGGCGACGACGCCGTCACCACCTCGGTCGACGCCGCCGTGACGATCGACGTGCTCGACAACGACACCGACGAGGCGATCCTCGACGTGACGATCTCGATCGTCGTCGCCCCGACCGACGGCATGGCCACACCGGTCGGCACCGTGATCGAGTACGTGCCGCTGCCCGGGTTCACCGGCGAGGACCGGTTCACCTACCGCATCTGCGACGGCGCCGGGCAGTGCGCCGAAGCCGACGTCCTCGTGACCGTCGAGACCCCTCCCGGACCGCTCGCCGTCGACGACACCGCCGACACGAAGCTCGACAAGGATGTGAAAGTGAAGGTCCTCGGCAACGACGTGCGCGGCCAGGGCAATCTGGCGATCACGTCGTTCGACGCCGTCTCCGCGCTCGGGGGCACGATCGTCCTCGACCCGAAAGGCGCCTCGACCGAGGACGACGAGTTGGTCTACACGCCGCCGGCCGGATGGGACGGCACACCGGACACGTTCTCCTACACGGCCATCGACGAGGCGGGGGTCACCTCGACGGCAACGGTCACGATCACCGGGAAGTGAAGCGGCGCAAGCGCAGGCTGTTCCCGACCACCGACACGCTCGAGAACGCCATCGCCCCCGCGGCGACCATCGGGTCGAGCAGCCCGGCCGCCGCCACCGGGATCGCGGCCACGTTGTAGGCGAAGGCCCAGAAGAGGTTCTGCCGGATGGTCCGGAACGTGGCGCGAGCCAGCGCCAGCGTCGTCACCGCCAGCGCCGGGTCGCCCGCCATGAGGATCACGTCGCCTGCCTCGATCGCCACGTCGGTGCCGGTGCCCACTGCCATGCCGAGGTCGGCCTGCGTGAGCGCCGGAGCGTCGTTGATCCCGTCCCCGACGAACGCCACCTCGAGCCCCCGCTCCTGGTAGCGGCGCACCTCGCCGGCCTTGTCGGCGGGCAGCACCTCCGCCGCCACGTCGGCGATGCCGATCCGGGCCGCAATCGCTTCGGCAGTCCGCTGGTTATCGCCCGTGATCATGGCGGCGCGCACTCCGAGCGCGCCCAGCGCCGCGACGGCGGCGGCCGCCGAGGGCCGCACCTCGTCGGCGACCGCCAGCACGCCTTGTGCGTCGCCGTCCCATCCGGCAACGAACGTCGTCCGGCCTTCCCGTTCCAGCCGATCGACTTCGTCGAGCCAGCGGTCGGCGACCGCCAGGCCCAGGTCGGCCAGCAGCTTGGGCTTGCCGACCACGACTTCGGTGCCGCCTACGGTCCCCCGCACCCCGCGCCCGGAGAAGTTCTCGAACTCGTCGACAAGGGGCAGCGTGGCGCCGCGCTCCTCGGCGCCGAGCGCGACCGCCCGCCCGATGGGGTGCTCGCTGGCCGCCTCCACGGCACCGGCCAGCTCGAGCAACCGGGCCTCGTCGTCGGCCACCACCTCGACCAGCCGCATGCGCCCTTCGGTGAGCGTGCCGGTCTTGTCGAACAGGACCACGTCGATGCGGCGTGAACGCTCGAACACCTCGGCGCCCTTGAACACGACGCCGAGCTCGGCCCCCCGGCCGCTGCCGACCATGATGGCGGTCGGCGTGGCCAGTCCCAGGGCGCAGGGGCAGGCGATGATGAGGACCGCAACCGCGGCGCGCAGCGCGTCGGCGGCGTCCCCGGCGAGCAACAGCCAGCCGGCGAAGGTGAGGGCTGCGACCGCCACCACGACCGGCACGAAGACCCCGCTGACGCGGTCCGCCAGCCGCTGCACCGGCGCTTTCGAGGCCTGGGCGTCCTCGACGAGGCGGACGATCTGGGCCAGCGCAGTCTCGTCGCCCACCTGGGTGGTCTCCACCACGAGCCGACCCTGCTGGTTGATGGTCGCCCCGAAGACGGCGTCGCCGGGGACCTTGTCCACCGGCAGCGACTCACCCGTCAGCATGCTCTCGTCGAACGACGACGCGCCGTCGACGATGACGCCGTCGACCGGCACCTTCTCCCCCGGCTTCACCACGACGCGGTCCCCGACGCGCAGCTCCTCGACGGCCACCATTTGCTCGCGCCCTTCGCGCAGCAGCCGGGCCTGTTTGGCCCCCAGCTCCATGAGCTTGGTGATCGCCTGCGACGCCCGCCCCTTGGCGCGGGCCTCGAAGTAGCGGCCCAACAGGATCAGCGTGACGATGACGCCGGCGGTGTCGAAGAACACGGGCTCGCCGGCGGCGACCGCCCAGATGGAGTAGCCGTAGGCGGCCAGCGTGCCGAGCGACACGAGCGTGTCCATGTTGGCGGTGAAGCTGCGGGCCCGCACCAGGGCTGCGCGGTGGAACTGCCACCCGAACACGAACTCGACGGGCGTGATGAGGGCCCATTGGACCAGGCCGTTCCATCGCGCCTCGGGGCCGAGCATCGCCAGTGCCAGCGCCGGCAGCGTCAGCGCAGCGGCGGCCACCACGTTGCGGAGCTGATAGCGGCGCTCCTCGTCGTACCGAGCGGCGATGTCCGGCCTGGGCTCGGACTCCGCCACGGATCGCAGCCCGTAGCCGATCTTCCCCACGGCGGCCTCGAGCTGCGCCGGATCGACGGACTCGTCGACGGCGACCCTCGCCTCCTGCAGGGCCAGGTTGACCACGGCCGTGTCGACGCCCTCCTGGCGGCCGAGCACACGCTCGATCCGCGATGCGCAGGACGCGCAGGTCATGCCCTCGACGTCGAAGGTGAGCTCCTTGCTCACGTCAGGCCGGCACCTCGTAGCCCTGGTCCTCGACGGCGGCGACGATGACGTCACGGCCGAGCCGCGCCTCGTCGTACGTGACGTCGACCGTGCGCGACTCGATCGACACGTCGACGCGGGCAACGCCGTCGAGGGCGCCCACGGCGCCTTCGATCGAGGCCTTGCAGTGGCCGCAGTGGATCTCGGGGACGGTGAGGGTCTCGGTGGTCATCGGTCCTCCACGGGGAGCGGCGACGGCCCGGTGACCGCCGCGGTGTAGCGCATCGTCTCCAGGAGCTCGTCGACGATCTCGGCCGTGCGCCCTTCGGCGACGGCGTGGGTGACGCACGTCTCCAGATGGTTCTGGAGCAGGATGCGGTTGACCCGCTCCAGGGAGCCCTGGAGGGCGGACACCTGCTTCATCACGTCGGGGCAGTACTTCTCGTCCTCGACCATCGCCACCACGGCGTCGAGGTGGCCGCGGACCGTCTTGAGCCGGTTGAGCGCCGAGCGCTTGTGCGCGTCTTTCATGGTCCCATCCTACTACCCCACCCCAGGTGGGGTGGACCTGCCGGGCCGCCTACTGCCCGATCACGTCGAGGAGCGCTTCCGTCCGCTCGATCGTGTAGGGGATCCAGCGCTGGTAGTCGGGGTTGATGCGGGTCATGCCGACGGCCCACAAGCTCACCGACACCGACCGCGCCGCCAGGAACGCGTCGAGGTGGCGGAGCACGTGGGGCCCCGGCATGGCGCGGTTGGTGGCGTACCCCGCCCAGAACGCCGCACACACCTCGGGCCACGTTCGGTCGAGCCGGCTGGCCCTGCCCAGCGCCACGGCGAAGTCGTAGAGATGCCAACCCCAGCCGCAGTCGTCGAAGTCCAGCGGGCGGATCTCGCCATCGCCGTGGAGGAGGTTGCCGTAGTGGAAGTCGCCGTGGATGAGCGAGAACACCTCGGGGCCGCGACCCAGCTCGGCCGTGACGTCCGCGAAGTGCGCTGCGGTGCGCTGCCACCGGGACCGGTATGGCTCGTCCAGCATCCGCCACGTGTGGGTGGCGGTGACCCCGGCCGACGGGACCGTGGAGCCGAACAGCCCGTCCCAGTCCCAGGTGAGGCGGGTGAAGCCGGTGGGCTGCCGCCACGACGCCCCGTGGTCGTGCACCCGCGCCAGTGCCGCTCCGATCGCGCGGTAGCGCGGCGCCGGAGGCGGCTCGTGCATGCGGCGGCCCCGCAGCCACCGGAGCAGGCTCACCGGGCGCAACCCGAGCGCAGCGGGCGCGTCGACCTCCACCGCCAGCTCACCTTCGAGTGCGGGCACCGGGGCCGGGACGGGCACGCCACCCGCGGCGAGTGCGGCGAGCCACTGCAGCTCCGATCGGACCGCAGACGCGGACTGGTAGTCGAAGCCGTGCACCCGCAGCGCGTAGCGGTTGCGCAGCCACGGCCCGTCCGGCGCCGGCGGCCCGGCGTCGACGCGGAAGACGGTGTTCTCCTCGTGCTGCACGAGCCGAAGGGATGCGCCGCTGAGCCCGAAGCGGGCCAGCGCCTCCTCGGCCACCGGTCGCACTCGGCGGGCCTGGCCGGCGGGCGTCAGGGTCTCGTAGGGCCGCACCGGTTCAGCGGGGCGCAAAGCGGGGTGCGAGCCGCCGGTCGCAGTCGGCGAGCACGGCCTGGGCGCGTTCGCCGAGGTCGTCGGGACCGACGATCACGAGCCCGTCCCCGTCCGGGTCCCGGTACACCTGCAGTGCAGGAACGGGCAGACCGTGCTCCCGGAAGCACTCGGCGAAGGCGCGCTCGGCTTCGGGCAGGCGCTCCATGCCGGTGCGAAAGCCCGGTTGCAGGAGGCCTCCGCGCACCGCCCCCCACGCCGCCACCGCCAGGATCACCACGGTGCTGAGGATCATCCATGGGACGAAGTCGATCATCCGCCGCAGCGTAGGGCACAGCCCGAGCTGCCCGGCGGAACGTTTAGCGTGGCACGTGATGTCCCGCCTGACGATGATGCTGATGATCGTGGTGGCGATCGTCGCCGGGCCGGTGGCTTCGGCGACGGCCCAGGAGGATCCCGCCGCGGAGCTGATCGAGTGCCCCGAGTACGCAGGGCTGACCTGCGAAGGGTGGGTCACCGATGCTGCCGGGGTCATCACCGACGACCCGACGCTGGAGCAGACGGTCGGCGCCCTCGTCGGCCGCTACGGCACCGAGGTGGCCGTGGTGGTCGTCCCCGACACGGGCGGGCTCGAGCCGACGGCTTTCGGCGACGAGCTGGGGAACACGTGGGGTGTCGGCGACGCGGAGCGGCGGGACGGGATCGTGGTGCTGGTCGCTCTCGCGGAGCGCCGCACGGAGATCAGGGTCGGCCCCGGCCTGCCCGACACGGGCCTCGACTCTGTGGCGGCTGCGGGGTCGAGCTTCTTCGGCCGCAGCGACTTCGACGCGGGGCTCATCGCGATCCTTGGCAGCCTCGAGAGCTGGCTGATCGACGTGCAGAGCCCGGCGGGTGAGGACCCCGGGCCGATCGAGCAGCCGGTGACCAACACGGTGCCCGCCGCGGCGCCGCCCCGCGTCGACGACGACGGCGGCGGTGCGGGGCTCGGCTCGGGGCTGGCGCTGTTGGGCCTCGGCGCAGTCGCCATCGTCGGCGGCGGGGTCTACGCCTCACGCCGCCGGCGCGACGGCGTGGTCCGGAGGCGGGCCGACCTCGTCGACAACGTGCTCGGGCGACTGGAGGTTGCGGGGCACGAGCTGCCGCGCGTCGATGACTTCTCGCTCGACCCGCCCCGTGCAGGCGTCGACGCCCCGACGGGGACGGCGCTCGCCGCGCTGCGGGCCGTCGCCGACGGGCAGGCGGGCCGCTCCGGGATTGAGGAGCTGGAAGCGCTCTGGCGCGGCGGCGCCGTCGCGGTCGTCGACCGCGACCGACTCGCCGAGGCCACTCGGGTGCCGCTGGAGCTGCGGGTCACCGGCGAGCGGGCGATCCTGGAAGAGTCCGTACAGCAGACCGCCCGCGACTGCCTGGCGGTCCCGGCTGCGGAGGCCGACGCCTTCGAGGTCGCGCTCAACGAGCTGGCCCGGCTGGTCGTGTCGCTGCGCCCCCATCGGGTGGCCGCCGCCCGCAAGCGGGCCGGCGACGCCATCGCCACGGAGCTGGCCGACTCGGCCGCCGGGTGGCTGGTCGTGACCGAGCTGGGCCGGCGGCTGCTCCGCTCGTCGGCTGCCCTCGACCCTGGGATCCCGCTGCGCGAGTCCGTCGCCGAGCTGGACGCCGCCCGCGCCCGGGCCACCACCAAGACGGAGGTCCTCACCCACGTCTACCGGAAGCTGCCGGAATCGACGGCGCGCCCGGCGGTCGCAGCCGCCCTCGCCGACGTCGAGGCCGATCCCGACGCTGCCGTGGAGCGGTACGAGCGGGTGCGGCGCCGGCTGGAGGACGAGGGCGCGGTGCTCGCCGGCGACGGCCTGTCGACCCCGGCGATCGCCGCCCTACTGCTGATGAATCGCGACGAGGACGCCGTAGACGACTTCGTCGCCGCCTACCGGGACAACCGGAGCCGGGGCTTCGAGCCTGGCGAGGCCGTGGAGTACGCGCTGGCGGGACTGCGGGATTGGCGGGAGGTGGAGCGGGTGCGCAAGGAGGCGGAGCGGCTCGGCTTGCCGGTGGCGATCACCGCGGCCCTTCTCCGTCGCCGCGACGACGGGCCAGAGGTGTACCAGGACCTGCTCCGCCAGCTCGCCGGGGAGGTCGCCAAGCAGGACTCCCGCCGCACCGTCGCCGCAGTGCTCGCCATCTCGCTGGAGCCTGCCCAGGCGATGCGGCGCTGGCAGGAGGCGCGGTCCGCGCTCGCCGACCTGGGGCTGGAGGGCGCCTACGCCGACGTGGCCGCCGCCTTCGGCGCCTCGGACCCCCGGGGGCCTCGAGCGTTTGCCCTGTCGTACGCCGAGACCCGTGCCGCACTGGAGGCATCGGAGATCGACGACGCGGACCGGTTCGCCCCGGAGCTCGCCCACGAAGGCACCGCCGGCCAGACCGACACCTGGACGGGGCAGCGGCTGCCGGCCGGCCTCGGCTCGTTCGACCCCTTCACGCTGCTCTTCTACCACTGGGTGGTCACCCGCGGGGTGGGGGGCAGCTACGGCTGGGAGCCCATCTACCGCGACCGGTCGTGGTCGGGGGATCGCGACTCCTGGTTCGGTGGCGGGTTCGGCGGCTTCGGGGGAGGCGGCGGGTTCTCCGGCCGCGGCGGCGGGTCGTCGTGGGGATCCGGCGGGTTCGGCGGAGGGTTCGGCGGCTTCGGTGGGGGCGGCGGGTTCGGCGGAGGAGGCGGAGGAGGCGGCGGCGGAGCAGGCTGGTGACGGACCCGATCACCTCGCCGGCCAACCCGCGCGTCAAGGATCTGGTGCGGCTGCGGACGCAGCGGCGCGCCAGGGAGGAGTCGGGCCGCTTCGTCGTGGAGGGCGCACGGGAGGTCGACCGGGCGCTCGCCGGCGGCGTCACGATCGAGGCGCTCTACGCGTGCCCCGGCCGAGCTGGTGCCGCCCACCGGCCCGACCTGCTGCAGCGGGCCGCAGTGGCCGGCGCCGACATCGTCGAGCTCGGCCGGGAGGCGTTCGCCAAGGCGTCGTACCGCAACGACGGTGCCGGGATCATCGCGGTGGGCAAGGCGTTCCCCCTGTCGCTGGGCCGTCTCGACCCGAGGGGGGACGGCCTGGTACTCGTCGTGGAGCGCGTGGAGAAGCCCGGCAATTTGGGGGCGATCCTGCGCTCGGCCGCCGCGGCGGGCGTCGACGCCGCGGTCGTGTGCGAGCCGGCCACGGACGTGTTCAACCCCAACGCCATCCGCTCTTCGTTGGGTGCCGTGTTCACGGTCCCGCTGGCGGTGGCGGCATCGGCCGCCACCCGGGACTGGCTGGACGAGCGCGGCATCACCTGGCACGCGTCCAGCGTGCGCGGCTCCCGTCCCTACTGGGAGGCGCCCCTCGCCGAGGGCGCTGCGCTCGTCGTGGGAGGGGAGCAAGCCGGCCTCTCCCCAGGCTGGCTGGCCGACCCCGCCCGGACGGTGGTGATCCCCACGCCGGGCCCGTTGGCCAGCCTCAACGCTTCGGTCGCTGCCGCGCTGCTGCTGTTCGAAGCCGTGCGGCAGCGCGCCGCCAGCTAGGAGTCTGCTAACCGCCGCCCAGGAAGGCGGCCACCTCCTCGGCCGGATACACGGTCTCGCACGGGACACCGTTGCGGTCGGCGTCCATGCGATCGGGGCTGCCCTCGGCGACCCAGTACGCGTGGGCCGCTGTGTAGTCGAGGCCTTGGGCGGCGAGGTCCCGGCAGAAGAGACCCGCCGGTAGGTCGCCGGCGCCCGCCGCCGGCTCGCCGCCTTCCACCAGGAACGCGGCCTGCCAGCCCGGGCGCTCGGGCGCCTCGCCGCCGTCGAGCAGGCGGCGCCATTCCTCGTCGGTGAGCCGGCCCAGGTCCGCGGGGCTGACGAACTCGTAATACGAGTAGACACCGCCGCGGGCCACCTGGAAGCCGCCTGCGTCGTCGGGAACGAGCACGTAGATCAGGTCGACGCGCCCGGTCCCCAGCTCCAGGATGCCGAACCTGCTCCGGAAGATGTCGGCCACCAGCGCGACGTCTTCGTCGCCGGGAGCGGGCACCCCGGTCTCCTCGTCGAAGTCCGCCGACGCCAGCCAGAACCACTCCAGCCAGTGCCCGACGCCCTCCAGCCAGTCGTTGTCGTCGTCGGATATCGGCAGGCCCGCCAGCTCGTCGGTAGCGATCCGCTCGAGCCGGCCCAGGAAGTCGCTCAGCTCGGCGAGCAACTCGTCCTGGGCGTCGGGCAGCAGGTCTCGGGCGTTCAGGCCGTCGCGTGCCAGGTCGACGACCGCGCGGAGCCGGCCGAAGGCAACCGGCTCGGGCTCGACCCAATGGCGGGGCTCGAAGGCCGGCGGGTCGCCTCCGCCCTCGGCGGCGAAGCCCTGCTTGGCGTAGAGGATGGTGTCGTGCTTCAGCTCGGTGTAGGAGCCGAAGCCGGTCTGATGTGCCTTGGCGGCCCAGGCGTCGGTCCGCATGAAGGCGGGGTACGCCATGCCGTGGGGAGCCCACATCGGCTCTAGAGCGTGCAACCACGCGTCGTACACCGTGGCCGCCCAGTCGGCGATGCTCCGCGCCGCGAGCTCGGCCCGCATCTCGTCGAGTTGGGCGTCGTAGTTCTGGTAGGCCGTCTCGCCGGCGGCGTCCTGGATGCCGTAGGCGAACGCGGAGCCGAACGCCGCAGCCAGGTCGAGCGGCGAGGGGCGCACCCGGCGGTCGTCCTCGGTGCCGACGTTGGGCCACGTGAGCTGGTCGAGCACGAAGGAGTCGATCACGAAGCGGGCGCCCATCACCCGCATCGCGGCCGCCTCGGGGTTGATACGCACCTCGCGCTGCCCGGCGAGCCGCGCTGCGACTGCCGCCATCGTGGCGTCGTCGGCGAGGGGGGCGGGGCCGGCCAGCGAACCGGGCGCGGCCGCCTCGGCAGCCAGCGCCACCTCGAACGGCGTGTAGTCGTCGGCCAGACCGACGAGGAAGGCCGTCGGCTCGTAGAGCGCCCGCCACAGGCCGGCCAGGTCGAGGTCGGCGGCGAGCAGCCGAGCCACGAGAGCGCCCAGCCGCAGCGAGCCGGGCTCGTCGGCGAAGAAGCCCGACTGGCCGTAGAGCGACATGGCCCGGAAGTAGCGGCTCAGGTCCTCGCTCCGGGTGTAGTGCCCGCGCGGCTTGAACTGCGAGTAGTCGACGCAGAATGCCGCCGACACGTCGGGGCGGCACGGCTCGGTGCTGGTGATCGGCGACGACTCGACGTCGGCGGCCGCCTCGGCGAGTGCCACTTCTGCTGCCGCCCGCTCGCCGAGACCCCCGGCGTCATGACCGAGCAGCACGGCGGCGGCTTGGAACCACTCCTCGACCCGTCGCGCGTCGTCGGCGAGCGGCGTGCCGGCCAGCTCGTCCGTCTGGGCGCGTGCGGCGGCGAGCAGGCCCTCGGTCAGCTCTTCGAGGATCGGCAGCATTCGCTGCTCCTCGGCATCCCGCAAGACCTTGCTGAACGCCAGGTGCCACACGTGGTAGGCCGCATCGATCGTCACGAAGACCGGGTACGGCTCGTAGTCGCTCGTCAGGTAAGCCTGGTGGAACAGCCGCAGCGTGCCGGGCACGATGGCGAACCCGTTGGCCGCCAGAGCGTCGCGGAGCGCCGGGTTGGCGAGCTCCGCCTCCAGCGACGGTGAGATCGCCGCATCGGCCAGGGAGCCGGGGGTCGACGGGCCGCCATAGGCGGGCTCGTCGGCGATCAACGGGATGTCCGGGAACGTCGCGAACGGCGACATGGCGCCGGGGCGGGGCAGGGAGGCGAGCTGCGCCTGCGCCGGCGGTACGGCGGTGGGTGGGGTCGTCGGCAGAGGGGCGGCGGTCGTGACCGGCGGGGGCGCAAGGGTGGTGGGGGCGGTGGTGCCCGCCGTCGTCGTCGTCGTGGTCGTGTCGGCGCCGCCGCCGGAACAACTTGCTGCGATCATTGCCAGTGCCAGCGCGGCTGGGATCACCCGTCGCATGGTCTCCTCCTCGTCGGAATCACCGTACGACTGGCCGCGCCGGGCGTGTAGTGCCGATCGCCCGTTGATTCACCGACGGCTGATGACCGGGTCAAGGCGACCGTCCCCGTCGACGTCCGCGCAGGTGGGCTCGCCGCTGCCGGGCAGGTCGGAAGCCGCTGCGAACCCGAAGCCTTCCCAGCGCCAGGCGCCGGTGGCCACGACCGCCGTCCCGTCGAGCTCCGAGTAGCCGGTCGCGATCGCGCCGTCACAGACGGCCAGGGCGACCACCGGCCGGATCACCGTCCCCGCCACCCATACCTGACGCCCGGAGGCGTCGTAGACGCCGAGGTGGGCGGTGCGACCTTCCGCGTCGACGAGCGGGGCGCCGACCAGCCGGTCGGCGAGCGCCGGCCTGCGGGGGCGCAGGAACGACACGACCAGCTCCTCGGCGCCGTCGCCGGTGACGTCGCCACGCCCGGCGGCCAGCACCTCGACGTCGGGGCCGAGCCACGCCGCGTCCGGTGGGTCCGATCCGGCCGGCGCGTCGTGCTCGCCGGTGGATGCCCACCACTCGCCGGCGATCGCCACGGCGGTGCCGGGCGGTGGTTCCCAGCCGGCGAACGCCACCCGCCCATCGCCGGTGGCGGTGCGCGCCACCCGCCAGGCGCGGACGCCGCCGGGCCCGGCGAGGACCTCCAGCAGCGCTCCTTCGCTCCCGGCCCGATCGAAGATGAGGTCGCCGAGCCCGAGGGCGGCCACGGTCGGCCGGCCGTCGCCGTCCGGGTCGATGACCTCGGTGGCATGCACCACGTGAGCGCCGTGCACCCACACGACGTCGGCGCCCCAGCCCGCCACGCGCTCCACCGCCCGGCGCAGCACCGGATCGGGTCTCGGCAGCCCTTCTGCGCCACCGTGGATCCCCACCGCCACGAGATCCGCTTCCGCCCGGGCCGCGCCCACTGCGTCCCGCAGCAGCCGCTCATCCCACGACGCCAGCACTGCGCCGTGCCCGGGGGCGACGGCGCCGCCGGTGAGATCCACGGCCAGCAGCGCGACCTCCAAGCCGCGGGCGGGGACGATCACCGGGGCCCACGCCTCGGGTGAGGTGGCGCCCGCCCCGACCGCGTGGAGCCCAGCGCCGGCCAGCGCGTCCAGCGAGTCGGCGATGCCGGCTGGTCCGCCGTCCGCGGCGTGGTTGTTGGCGAGGGCTATCGCGTCGAAGCCCGCCGCCGCGAGCACCGCGGCGTGGGCCGGGAGGCCGCGCAGGTCGTGCCCCTCGGTGGCGGCCGGGGCAGTCGTGAGCGGCGACTCGAGATTGGCGGCGGCAATGTGGGCGGCGCCGATCAGGTGGCGGACCGGCGCGAACACGCCGGCGCCCTCGGCTGATACCACTGCCGACGCCCCCCGCCCCACCATCACGTCGCCACCGAACAGCAGCCGGACGGCGGGCGACGCCGGTTCCAGCGGCTCCGCACCGCCGCATGCGGCGGCGAGCAGACAGATGACGACAAGGGCCCTGCTCACGCCTCCAGCGTATGGAGCGCCGCTACCTGCGACCAGGTCCGAACGCCCCGGGGGGCCCGACCGGTGCTCCTAGACTCTCGCCGGTCGTCCCGGTGCTGCGATGGGGAGGTTGGTTGGCTACGCGCGTTTCGTTCCTTGGGGGCCTCGGCGAGATCGGCCGCAACTGCGCTGCCATCGAGGTCGACGGCCGCATTTGCCTGGTCGACGTGGGCTTCATGTTCCCCGAAGCCGACATGCCCGGCGTCGACCTCGTGTTCCCCGACTGGTCGTGGCTGGTCGAACGACGCAGCGACGTGGCGTTCGTCGTGCTCACTCACGGCCACGAGGACCACATCGGGGCGCTGTCGTACTTCCTGCAGGACGTGCCGGTGCCGGTATACGGGCAGCCGCTGACCCTGGGCTTCGCCCGGCCCCGAGCGGAGGAACTGGGCGTGGAGGCCGACTTCCGAGAGGTCGAGCCGCTTACGTGGGTGCGTCACGAACCGTTCCAGTTCCAGCTCATCCCGGTGACCCACTCGGTGCCCCAGGCCGCCAGCATTCTGTTCGACACGCCGGACGGCCTGTTGCTGCACTCCGGCGACTTCAAGCTCGACCCCACCCCCATAGGCGGGCAGCCCACCCACCTCAGCGCGATCGGGTACTACGCCGACGAGGGCATCCGGCTGCTGCTGTCCGACTCGACCAATGCCGAGGAGCCGGGCCACAGCAGCTCTGAGGCGTCGATCTCGGGAACGATCAACTCGATCGTCGCCGCGGCGCCGGGCCGGGTGGTGGCGGCCTGCTTCAGCACCCACATCCATCGCGTGCAGCAGATGGTGAACGCCGCCGCGGCCGCAGACCGTTACGTGGCGTTCGTGGGCCGGTCGATGGAGCGCAACACCCGCATCGCCGCCGAGCTGGGGGTGCTGGATACCGGGCGCGATCGAGTGCTGCCCATCGAGGAGCTGCTGGCGCTGCCGCCGGAGAAGACGATGGTCGTGAACACCGGCGCCCAGGGCGAGCCGTACGCCGCGCTGTCGCTGATGTCGGCGGGCCGCCACAAGTGGGTGGAGCTGGCGCCGGACGACACGGTGATCATCGCCGCTACCCCGATCCACGGGAACGAGACAGCGGTGGCGCGGCTGCTGAACGGGCTGGCCCGCCGAGAGGCCCGCGTGTTCCACGGCCTGAACTCGGCGGTGCACGTGTCGGGCCACGCCAAGCAGGGCGAGCTGCTGACGATGCTGAACCTGACCCGGCCGCAGGCGTTCGTCCCGGTGCACGGCGAGTACCGCCACCTGGCCGCCCACGCCGCGCTGGCCCGCCAGGTGGGCGTGCCGTGGGTCGAGGTGCTCACCGACGGCGACGCCGTCGTGCTGGATGGCGACGAGACCCGGGTGGAGCGCAACGCCTTCGAGGCGGGTTACGTGTACGTGGAGGGGTCGAGCTACGGCGAGATCGACCGGCCCGTGCTGCGGGACCGCTCGCACTTGGCCGACGACGGGGTGATCGTGGTGACGGTGGGGGTGTCCCGCGACGACGGCAAGCTACTGCTGGGCCCCGAGCTCGACAGCCACGGCTTCATGGAGGACCCCTCCGAGGTGCTGGAGCGCGCCGCCGAGGCGGTGGAGGACACCCTGACGGCCGACCCGGTGGTGGGCGACATGAGCGAGCTGCGCACCGTGGTGCTGCGGGCGGTGTCGAGGACGGTCCGCTCGTCGACGTCGAGGCGCCCGGTGGTGGTCCCGATCGTCATGGAGCTGTAAGCGGGCGCGGGGAGCGGCCCGAGCCTGGTCCTTGCCTACCGAACACCTGTTCGATTACCGTCCCCTGCGTGGGGACGCCGTCATTGCAGCGCAGCTTCGCAGACCTCGGGGCGCCGCTGTTCGAGGTGCCGTTCTGCGTGGTCGACCTGGAGACGACCGGCGGGTCGGCGGCGCAGTGCGAGATCACCGAGATCGGAGCGGTCCGCTACGAGCGCGGCCAGCTCGCCGGCACGTTCCAGACGCTCGTCAACCCCGGCGCCGAGATCCCGCCGTTCATCACCGTGCTCACCGGCATCACTCAGGCGATGGTGATCGAGGCGCCCAAGATCGAGGAGGCGCTGCCGTCGTTCCTCGAGTTCCTCGGCGACGCCGTGATCGTCGGCCACAACGTGCGCTTCGACCTGTCGTTCCTCAACGCGGCGGCGCTGCGGCTGGGCTACGGGCGCCTCCCCCACCGCTCCGCCGACACCGCCGCGCTGGCCCGCCGGCTGGTGCGCAACGAGGTCCGCAACCTGAAGCTGGCGTCGCTGGCGGCCCACTTTCGGTCGCCGACCACGCCCAATCACCGGGCGCTCGAGGACGCCAAGGCCACCGCCCACGTCTTCTGGGCGCTGCTCGAGCGCGCCGGCGCCATCGGCGTCACCCACCTCGAGGACCTCATGGCGTTGCCGACCGCCCGCGGCAACCCCCAGTACGGCAAGATCGCGCTCGCCGATGGGCTGCCCCGCCGCCCCGGCGTGTACCTGTTCCGCGACCGCAACGGCGGCGTCTTCTACGTCGGCAAGGCCAAGAGCCTGCGCACCCGCGTGAGGTCCTACTTCTACGGCGACAGCCGCCGCACGATCACCAACATGCTGCGAGAGCTGGCGAAGGTCGACCACGTCGAGACCGCCACCGAGCTGGAGGCCGAGGTCACCGAGCTGCGGCTGATCGCCGAGCACATGCCCCGCTACAACCGCCGCTCCAAGCCGGCCCGCTCGCCGCACTGGGTGAAGCTCACCGATGAGCGGTTCCCGCGCCTCTCGCTGGTGCGTACGTTCCGGGGCGACGACTGCCTCTACCTGGGGCCGTTCCGTAACCGGCGCTCGGCAGAGGTCGTGATGACGGCGGTATGGGACGCCGTGCCGATCCGCCGCTGCACCGGGCGCCCCGGCAAGCGGTCGGCCGCCTGCGCGTTCGCCCAGCTCGGCGTGGCGCTGTGCCCATGCGCCGGCACGCTCGACGAAGCCGACTACGCCGAGGTGGTGGGGCTGCTGCGCACGGGGGTGGCCGAGCGGCCGGTGGCGTTGCTCGACCCGCTGGCGGAGCGGATGCAGGCCCATGCGGCGTGCGAGCGGTTCGAGGAGGCCGCCTGGTGCCGCGA
>JBFJZV010000013.1:0-27812 GCA_041621915.1 Acidimicrobiia bacterium
CAAGCGCTGACCCGGGCCCGTCGCGTGCAGGCCCGGGTCGCGTCGGGCCAGTAGATTGACGGCCGATGGACATCGACCTCCCCACCGACCTCGACGAGGCGCTCGCCGCCGCCGCTCATGACGACGCCACCCTGCTGGCGGGCGGCACCGACGTGATGGTGGAGGTGAACTTCGGGCACCTGCGGCCGTCCCACGTCGTCGGGCTGCGCCGCGTGGAGGAACTGAAGGCGTGGGACGGTGCGAGCATCGGCGCCGGGGTGACCTACGCCCGCATGGAGCAGGGACCATTCCCGGCGCTGGCGCAGCTCGCCCGCACGGTCGGCTCCCCCCAGATCCGCAACGCAGGCACGCTGGGCGGCAACCTCGGCACCGCCAGCCCGGCCGGCGACGCCCTGCCGTTCCTGGCCGCCCTGGATGCCGGCGTCGAAGCCCGCTCCCGGGACGCCGGGACGCGGGTGATCCCGTTCGCCGAGTTCATGACCGGCGTCAAGCAGAACTCGCTGCGGCCCGGCGAGATCGTCACCCGGTGCCTGCTGCCCGAGGACGCGGCGCAGTGGCCCCAGGCCTTCGGAAAGATCGGCGTCCGCAACGCCATGGTCATCTCGACGGTGTCGGCGTGCGCGTTCCGCAGCCCCGAGGGCGAGACCCGGGTGGCGTTGGGAGCGGTCGGCACCACGATGATCAGGCCCCGCCGCGCCGAGGCGATGATCTCGGCCGAGGCGGACCCGTCCGACGCGGCGCTCGCCGAGTTCTCCCGGCTCGTGTCCGAGGAGGTGCGGCCGATCACCGATCACCGGTCGACGGAGGCCTACCGGCGTTACGCCGCCGGCGTGCTGGCCCGCCGCGTGCTGGAACGGTGCCTCCGCTGATGCAGCTGCGCCTCGAGGTCAACGGCGAATCCCGCTCGGCGACGGTGGCCGGCGCGGCGTCGCTGCTCGACGTGCTGCGCGACGAGCTGAACATGCCCGGCTCGAAGGGCGCGTGCGAGCAGGGGGAGTGCGGCTCCTGCAGCGTGGTCCTCGACGGGGAGCTGGTGTGCTCCTGCCTGGTGATGGCTGCCGACTGCCACGGCAGCACGGTGGTCACCGTCGAGGGGCTGGCCCGCGAAGGGGAGCTGCATCCGGTGCAGCGGGCGCTGGTGGATGCGGGTGGCGTCCAGTGCGGCTTCTGCACGCCAGGGTTCGCGGTGGCGGCCGCCCACTTCCTCGGCGCCCACCCGGGCGCGTCGCCCGACGAGATCCGGGAGGCGCTGGCCGGCAACGTGTGCCGCTGCACCGGGTACGGGGCGATCCTGCGGGCGCTGACCGGGCTGGCGGGATGACCGTCGACACCGCCCGGACGGTCGAGGTGCGGGGTGGGATCGGCGAGTCGGTCGCGCGTGAGGACGGCGTGCCCAAGGTCACCGGCGATTTCGCCTACGCGTCCGACCTGTGGGCCGACGGGATGCTCTGGGGGGCGACGCTGCACGCTCCCCACGCCCGCGCCCGCATCAGCCGGCTCGACGTGGCGCCGGCGCTGGCCATGGCAGGGGTGCGGGCGGTGCTCACGCAGGACGACGTGCCGGGCGCCACCCACTTCGGCCAGGACGAAGCCGACCAGCCCGTGCTCGCCGACGGGGAGGTCCGGTACTGGGGCGAGCCCGTGGCGGTCGTCGCCGCCGACGACCCCGACACCGCCCGCCGGGCGGTGGGAGCCATCGTGGTGGAGTACGAGCAGCTCGACCCGCTGGTGGACCCGGAGGAGGCGCTCGACCAGGGCGAGGTGCTGCGGTCGGTGCGCATCCGCCGCGGGGAGCCCGCCTCGGGTGAGGTGGTGGTCGAGGGGTACTACGAGGTGGGCCAGCAGGACCAGGCGCCGCTCGGCACCGAGGCCGGGCTGGCGATCCCCGACGGTGAAGGCGGCCTCGACCTGTACGTCACGTCGCAGTGGACGCACGTGGATCACCGCCAGATCGTCGCCTGCCTCGGCGTCGCCGGCGACATGGTGCGCCAGCACCCCACCGGCATCGGAGGGGCGTTCGGGGCGCGGGAGGACATGAGCGTCCACGTCCACCTGTGCCTGCTGGCGCTGCGCACCGGCCGGCCGGTGAAGATGGTGTACGACCGGGCCGAGAGCTTCGTGGGTCACGTGCACCGCCACCCGGCCCGCATGTGGTACCGCCACGAAGCCGACCCGGACGGGCGGCTGGTGCGGGTGGAGGCGAAGGTCCTCATCGACGGCGGCCCCTACCTCACCACGTCGGGGGCCGTGATCGGCAACGCCTCGTACTTTGCGGTGGGCCCGTACCGGTGCGGCTCGGTGCACGTCGACGGCCACGCGGTGCGCACCAACAACCCGCCGGCCGGTGCGATGCGGGGGTTCGGGGCGGTGCAGACCTGCTTCGCCTACGAGTCGCAGATGGACCGGCTCGCGGCAGCCGTCGGCCTCGACCCGGTGGAGCTGCGCCGCCGCAACTTGCTGCGCAGTGGCGACCCGATGCCGACGTCCGGGCAGGTGATCGAGGGACCGCTGCCGGTGGACGAGGTGCTGGACGAGCTGGCGGCGATCCCGCTGCCGCCGGAGGGCGGCGGCGACCATCCATTCAGCCTGCCGGGAGGCACCGGCCTCACCACGCCGCGATCGGTGGTGCGGCGGGGCGTCGGGTTCGCGCTGGGTCTCAAGAACATCGCCTTCTCCGAGGGGTACGACGACTACGCGGACGCCGAGGTGGTGCTCACCCCGGCCGGCGCAGAGATCCATAGCGCCGCCGTCGAGGTGGGACAGGGGATGATCACGGCCTGCCGCCAGATCGCCCGCAGCGTGCTGGGGATGGAGCGGGTCGCGTGGGTGCCCGCGGACACGTCGCAGATCGGATCGGCCGGCTCGACGTCGGCTTCGCGGCAGACCCAGATGACCGGTGGCGCCGTGCACGACGCCGCCGCCGGGCTGCGGGACGAGGTGCTGGCCCGCTTCGACGGCGACCGCCTCGACGACCGCGGCGTGTGGCGGGGCGACGAGCTGGTGGCGGACCTCGATACGGTCTGCGCCGACGGGCCGGTGCGGCACCGGGTGCGCTTCCGCCATCCCGACACGGAGCCCGGCGACCCCGAGACCGGGCAGGGCGACACCCACGCCGACTTCGCGGTGGCGGCGCACCGGGCGGTGGTCGACGTCGACCCGGAGCTGGGGCTGGTGCGCATCGTCCGCATCGACACCGCCCAGGACGTCGGCAAGGCGCTGAACCCACAATCGGTGATCGGCCAGATCGAGGGCGGGATCATGCAGGGCGTCGGGCTGGCGATCATGGAGGAGCTGGTGGTCGACCGCGGCGTCATTCGCAACGGCAACTTCACCGACTACCTGCTGCCGACCTTCGCCGACGCTCCCGAGGTCCGGGCCGTGCTGGTGGAGGAGGGGTCCCGCTTCGGCCCGTTCGGCGCCAAGGGTGTCGGAGAGCCCCCCACGATCAGCTCCACGCCCGCCATCGTCGCCGCCATTCGCGACGCCACCGGCCGCGACCTCAACCGCGTCCCCGTCCGCCCGCAGGACATCTGCCTGTGACGGTCGGCCCGCTGGTGCCGGGTCACACCTCGATCGCGCCGCCTCGCTCCTCCAGATGGCGGCGCAGCGTGTAGGAGGGGTCGGCGGCGGCCCGCTCCAGGTAGTCGGAAAAGCCGAGCTGGTCCCGCAAGCTGCGGCCGGCAGCAACGGCCGCCGCCTGGCGGTGCTCGGCGGCCCGGATCTCGGCGGCGTGGGCGAGCACCTCGTCGAGCCGGTTCCCGGGGACCACCACTGCGCCGTCGTCGTCGGCGGCGATCCAGTCGCCCGTCGTGACGACGGCCTCCGCGAGTCGCGCCGACGTGAACGCGTCGTCGGCGCGGGGATCGAGACGGGTCGGCCCCCCGGGGGTGGCGCCGAGGCTGAAGACCGGGAACCCCAAGCGGCCAATCTCGGCCGTGTCCCGGTGCAGACCCCACACCACGAGCCCGGCCAGCCCGGCGGCCTGCGCCTCGATGGCGACCAGGTCGCCGATGCAGGCCTCGTCGGTGCGGCCGCCGTTGTCGATGACCAGGATGTCGCCGGGCGCCGCCGCGTCGATCACCTCGAGGAACACGTCGACCGAGCCGTAGTGGCGGACCGGCCGGGCCGGCCCTGCGGCGCGGCTGCCAGCGACGACCGGCCGCAACCCCGGTGGGCCGGTGCGCAGCCCCACCCCGGCTCGGAGGCAGGCGTCGGCGAGGTGGGCGGTGGTGAGGTCGGCCGGGTCCATCGCTCCCAGTCTGCCGCAACGTCGCCCCCGGCGCTCGCATGGACGGGCACGCGTATCGTCCGGGCGTTGGCGCGCCCGAATGCCCGCGCGTGGGGCGGCTACTGGCCGGCCGCCGAGGCCGACCGGGTCACCGGGAAGCTCGACGACGCCGCGCTCCTACCGGAGGCCTGGGGCCGCACGCTGGAGGAGCCGTGGGTGGTAGCGGGGCCTCCAGACGACTAGGGCCGAACGGCCCTTCCCGTCGCTCGTCCCGGCCGCCACCATGGTTGGAGCCCGCCGAGGAGGCACGCCGTCAAGACGATCGAGGTGACCCCCCGCCGGACCGTGGTCGTGCCCGTGATCCACGGCCGGGTGCGGTGCCCGTTTCGCGCCCTGGGGGCGCAGCTCACCGTGGCCGACTGCGCGGAGTGCCCGCACGGCCGGCGCTTCGTGACCGACCGCCACGGGCGGTCCTGGGTCCACTGCACCCGCTGACGCGGGCCTGATCGGCACGGCCGGCCACCGGCCCGGCTACAACACGGCCCATGACGGACCTACCGCAACGCGCTCGGGTCGTGGTCGTGGGTGGCGGGATCATCGGGTGCAGCGTCGCCTACCACCTCGCCCACCTCGGGTGGTCCGACGTGGTGCTGGTCGAGCGCGACCGGCTCACCTCGGGCACCACCTGGCACGCCGCCGGCCTGGTGGTGACCTTCGGGTCGCTGTCGGAGACCTCCACCGAGCTGCGCCGCTACACCCGCGACCTCTACGCCCGACTGGAGGCCGAGACGGGTCTGGCAACGGGCTTCCGCCCCATCGGCTTCGTGGAGCTGGCAGCCGACGCGGACCGGCTGGAGGAGTACCGGCGGGTGGCGGCGTTCAATCGCTACTGCGGCGTGGAGGTGGAGGAGATCTCGCCCGCCGAGGTGGGGGACCTGTTCCCGCTCGCCCGCACCGACGACCTGCTCGCCGGCTTCCACGTGCCCGGTGACGGGCGGGCCAACCCGGCCGACGTCGCCATGTCGCTGGCGAAGGGCGCCAGGATGCGGGGCGTACGGATCGTGGAGGGCATCCCCGTAACGGGGTTCCTGGCGAGGGACGGTGCGGTGGCCGGCGTCCGCACCGCCCGTGGCGACATCGAGGCCGAGTACGTCGTCAACTGCGCCGGGATGTGGGCACGCCAGCTCGGCGCCGCCGCCGGCGTGGCCATCCCGCTGCAGGCCGCGGAGCACTATTACCTGATCACCGAGGCGATCGACGGCGTGTCGCAAGACTGGCCGGTGATCGAGGACCCGGCGTCGTACGGCTACTACCGCGAGGAGGGCGGAGGGCTGCTGATCGGCCTGTTCGAGCCCGAGTGTGCGCCATGGCGGGTCGACGGCATCCCCGCCGACTTCTCGTTCGGGACCCTCCCGCCCGACTGGGACCGGATGGGGCCGTACGTGGAGACCGCGCTGACCCGGGTGCCGGTGGCGGCGGAGACCGGGGTCCGCACGTTCTTCTGTGGCCCGGAGAGCTTCACACCCGACCTCCAGCCGATCGTCGGCGAGTCGCCCGAGCTGCGCAACTACTTCGTGGCGGCCGGGATGAACTCGATCGGGATCATCACCGGCGGCGGGATCGGTCGGGTCGTCGCCGAGTGGATCGTCGACGGCCGCCCGAGCGTCGACGTGACCGCCATGCACGCCGACCGCCTCCACCCCTGGCAGGCGGAGCCCGGGTACCTGGCGGCCCGCACCGTCGAGGCCCTGGGCATGGTGTACCGGGCCCACTACCCGAACCGGCCGATGCAGACGGCCCGCGGCCAGCGGCTCTCTCCCCTGCACGGCCGCCTGGCGGAGCGGGGCGCGTGGTTCCGGGAGGTGAGCGGCTGGGAGAGCCCGGACTGGTACGCCCCGGAAGGCCAGGAGCCGCGGGTGGAGCGGCTGTCCTGGGGCAGGGAGAGCTGGTTCCCGCAGTGGGCGGCAGAGCACCGGGCGGCCCGGTCCGGCGTGGTCGCGATGGACCTGTCGTTCATGTCGAAGTTCCGGGTGGAGGGCCGCCACGCCGGGCGGTTGCTCGAGCTGCTGTCCGCCAACTCGGTGGACGGCGAGCCGGGAGTCATCACCTACACCCAGTGGCTGAACGAGGGCGGGACGCTGGAGGCAGACCTCACCGTCACGAAGCTCGCCGATGAGCGGTTCTGGGTGGTGGCCACCGACACCGCGCACCGCCATGTGGAGACGTGGATGCGTCGCCACGCCGATGGCTTCGAGGTCGCCATCACCGATGCGACCGCCGGCTACGCCCAGCTCAACGTGCAGGGACCCGGCTCCCGCGAGCTGCTGAAGCGGGTGACCGGGGCCGACCTGTCGGGCGCCGCCTTCCCGTTCCGGGCCGCCCGGCGGATCGACATCGGCGGGGTGCCCGTGCTGTGCGTCCGCATCACCTACGTCGGCGAGTTGGGCTACGAGCTGTACGTCGCGGCCGGCGAGGCGGTGGCAGTCTACGACCGCATCGTGGCGGAAGGCGCAGCGGCGGGCCTGCGTCACGCCGGGCTGCGGGCGCTCGGCAGCCTGCGGCTGGAGAAGGCCTACCGCGACTACGGGCACGACATCGACAACACCGACACGCCGTTCGAGGCCGGGCTGGGCATGTTCGTTGATCTCGACAAGCCCCAGTTCGTCGGCCGGGACGCGGTGCTCGCCGAGCGGGCGTCGGGCCCGCCGACCCGCCGGCTGGCCCAGGTCCTCGTCACCGACCCGGAGCCGCTCATGCATCACGGCGAGGTGGTGCTGCGCGACGGCGAGCCGGTCGGGTACCTGCGGGCCGCGTCCTACGGCCACAGCCTCGGCGGCGCGGTGGGCCTGGCGATGATCGAGGCGGGCGAGCCGGTCACCGGCCGCTACCTGTCCAGCGGCCGATGGGAGGTCGACATCGCCGGCGACCGCTACCCGGCGGTGACGTCGCTACGGCCTATGTACGACCCCCGCATGGAGCGCGTGCGGCAGTGAGCGGCGGGCGCGGATCAGCCGGCCGGGCGCTCCCCTGCCGCCGGCCCGTCCGGGTCGGACGCGAGCGGGGGATCGGCCAGCGCCGCGATGCGCTCCCACGACACCAGCTTGAAGTTGGCGGCGCCGGTGTCGTCGACCGGATCGTGGGCGACGAAGACGCCGCCCGGGAACCGCGCGCCCAGCCCGCCGGAGATTTCGATGCCATCCGAGCCTGCCACCCCGTCCACCTCGCCGCCACCGATGCGGAACGTGAGCACGTGCGCGTCGGTGAGCCGGTCGTAGACGACGAACTCGCCGCTGCCCTGGCTCGCGGCGACGAGGTACCCGCCGCCGCCCTCCGCCGGGTAGAGGGCGAGCCCCTCGACATCCGGGGTGAGCCGCCCGGCGGCGACACCGTCGACCAGCACCGGTTCGGTTCCGTCGCCGGGCTCCGCACCGATGCGCCAGATGCCGGCGTCCTCCTCGCCCATGTAGACCACCGCCCGCTCGTCGTTGGCGACGCAGCCTTCGGGCTGGCTGTCGAGGTCCCACGACCGCACCCGGTCGAGCGCCACGCCGGCGGCGTCGTTCGGCACCAGGCGGTACTGCTCGTAGTCGCCCGACTTCTCGTTCACGAAGACGTAGAACGACCCGTCGAAGGCGCTGCGGTACATGCACGAGCCGTAGGGCTCGAACCGCAGCGGGATGCTGGCCACCTCGCGCAGCCTGCCGCTCGGTTCGTCCATCCGCAGCACGCCGAGCGCCTCGGTGGCCCGGTACCCGGTCGTGACGATCGCCGCTTTCCCGTCGCCCCACGGGAACCCGTAGCGGAGGTCGACGTTGTTGGGGCCGTCGTGGCCCAGCGCCTGCACCAGGCGCCCGTCCAGGTCGTAGACGGCGAGGCCGGCGTTCTTCTCGGTGGCGATGATCCGGCTCGCCGCCGGGTCGTCGGGGTGAACCCATACGGCGATGTCGTCGGGATCTGCGGTGCTCGGCGCAGTCTCGGCGGTGGCGACGGCGACGTGCTCTCCTCCGCCGGCGTCCCCGGCGGGTGTTGCGGGCACCGGCGGCGGCGCCGTGGTCGTCGAGCCCTCGACTCCCGCCGAACATGCTGCGGCCACGGCGCACCACAGCGTCGCCGCCGCCAGCCACGAACCGAGCCGGCCCGTCAGAACCGGAACCTCGTCACGTCGCTCGGGAAGTCGAACCAGGCCAGCGCCTTGCGGGGGGTGAACGTGCACAACCCGCCGGCGTCGGGGCCCTCCCAGGCGTCGTCCTCCGGGGCGTAGCCGCGATCCGCGTACTTCGCTGCGAACGCCGCGGCGAGCCGAGCGCCCAGCTCGGCGCCCGGCGACGCGGCGCGCTGCGAGTGACCGTCGACGATCACGACCTGCCAGCCGTCCTCCAGGTGCAGCGTGCAGGCCGGGTTGGCGGCGATGTTGCGGGCGTGGACGGTCTCGGGCGACCCGTCGTACCAGCAGCGTCCGTCGACCCACGCCCCCCAGCGCGGCACGACATGGGGGCGCCCGTCCGGGCGGACGGTCGCCATCCAGTACTGCGGTGCCGCCACCAGCCGGGCCTCGACGTCGGCCCACGCCAGCAGGCCCCCGTCGATGTCGGGGACGCCGTAGCCGGCGGGCATCTCCGGGCGGTCGACCGTCACGAGCCAAAGCTACCCGATCGGTTGCTCCGTGCCGGTCGGGTTGCGGACCAGCAGCCACGACAGCGCCCCGCCGGCAGCCAGCACCGCTCCGGCGACGAGCATGGCCCGTGAGAAGCCGTCGGAGAACCGCATGCCCATCACCTCGTCGACGCGCGAGATACCGGCCGCGAGCGGCAGCAGCGGCACCGCCAACAGCTGGGCGATGCGAGACATGGCATTGTTGACACCGGACGCGAGGCCGGCCCGGTGGTCGTCCAACGCGCCCATCGCGGTGGCGGTCAGCGGCGCCACGGTGAGCGTCATCCCGGCCCCGAACGCCGCCAGCGGCGGCAGCACGCCCGTCCAATAGCCTGCGCCCGGCTCGACCCCGGCCAGCCAGGCCACCCCCACCCCCGCCACCAGCGGCCCGACCGTCATCGGCAGCCGCGGCCCGATCGTGTTGTAGAGCCTCCCCGCCTGGGCCGACCCGGCCAGCAGCACAGCGCTCACCGGGATCGTCGCCGCCCCGGCTTCCAGCGCCGAGTAGCCCAGGTTGTTCTGGAGCTGGATCGTCAGCAAGAAGAACGTGCCTCCCAGTGCCCCGTACACCGGCAGCGTCGCCAGGTTGGCGGCCGTGAACTGGCGGTTGCGGAACGCCGCCAGCGGCAGCATCGGGTCGCTCACCCGCGCCTCCACCAGGATGAACCCCGCCAGGGCGCCCACGCCGCCGGCGCCGGCCGCCAGCACCGCTGCCGACCCCCAGCCCCACACGGGACCCTGGATGAGCGCGAACACGATCGCCGCCAGCCCGGCGGTCGCCAGCGCACCGCCCGCCCAGTCGGGCCGGCTGGCGCCACCGGGGCGGAGGTCGGGGACGTGGCGCACCGCCAGGAGGCCGGCGATCGCCGCCAGGGGCGGGTTGACGAAGAACACCCAGCGCCATGACAGCGTGTCCACCAGGAACCCACCCAGGAACGGGCCGACCACCGTCGCCAACCCGGCCAGGCCCGACCACAGACCGATCGCCCGCCCTCGGTCCCGAGGACGGAACGCCTGCTGCACGATCGCCAGGCTCGACGGGATCAGCAGCGCCGCGCCGAGCCCCTGCAGCGCCCGGGCGACGAACAGCGCCTCGATGGTCGGTGCCAGCCCGCACCCGATCGACGCGAGCGCAAACCATCCCAGCCCGGCGACGAACATCCGGCGCTTGCCGAGGAGGTCGCCGAGGGAGCCGCCGAGCAGCACCAGCGCTCCCAGCGTGATCAGGTAGGCGTTGATCACCCACTGGAACTCCGAGAACCCCGTGTCGAACGACCGGCCAATGGCCGGCAGCGCCACGTTGACGACGGTCGAGTCGAGGAAGGCGATGCCGGAGCCGACCACCGAGGCGGCCAGCACCAGCCACCCCCGGCCGCTGCCGTATCGCAGGCCGTCGGTCACCGGCCCGACGCTACCGCCTGGCGCGGCGGGGGGCTCCCCTGGCCCAGGAGCCCCCCTCAGGCGATGGCCACCCCGTGGCTGAACAGGTTCCCGGGGTCGACGGCGGCCTTGATGCGGCGCAGCCGCTGCCACGCTTCCGGCTCGAAGGCCTCGGGGGACCGGCGGAGCCTCTCCTCGCCTTCGAGGAAGTTGAGGTACGCGCCGCCTGCGGCGTGCGGGGCGAGCCGCGCCTTGAACTGCTCGAGGAACGCGGCGAGGGCGGGGTCGCCCCCGGGTCCCTGCGTCACGGCGACGCACTCCAGCACGAACCGGCGGGCCCGGTTGCCGTACGCGTTCCCGTGCTCCGGCGCCCTGCCGATCGCGCCACCGCAGTGGCGGGCCTGGGCGAACAGCAGCGGGCTGGGCCCGTCCTGCTCGAACAGCGTCGCGGCGAGCACGTCGATCGCCCCGTCGGAGAAGTCGTCCAGCCACTCGGTGGTGACCAGCGCAGGCATCGGGTCGACGGGGTCGTTGCTGATGGCCGCCACCTCCGAGAACGGCATGCGCCCCCAGAGGTCCAGGTCCGGCGGCCGCCAATCCCGCCAGTAGCGAAGGAGCTCCTCACCGGCTTCGTCGGTGCCCACGAATGCACCACGCACGATGGCGATCGATCGCCCGCGGATCGGCTCGGGGACTTCGTCGAGGGGCGGGAAGTTCATGAAGCACACCCCCGAGGTCAGCTCGTCGGGGACGTCCTCGACCCACTCCCGGTAGCGGGCCGCCACCTCTCGCGCGAGTTCGGCCGGGTAGAGCAGGGTGCCGGCGTAGAGCGACTCGACGGGCACCAGGTCGATCTCCATCGCCGTGACCACGCCGAGCGACCCGGCGCCGCCCCCGCGCAGTGCCCAGAACAGGTCGGGCTCGGAGTCGGGGGAGGCACGCCGGATGGCGCCGTCGGCGGTGACGATCTCGAAGGAGCGGACGTGGTCGGCCGACAGCCCGTACTTCCTGGCCAGCCAGCCCATCCCGCCGCCGAGGGTGTAGCCGACCGCGCTCACGTCGGGGGTGGAACCGAGCAGGGGCGCCAGGCCCGCGGCGGTCGCCGGGCCGAGCACCTTCTCCCACTTGGCGCCGGCGCCGATGCGCGCCGTCCAGGCGCCGGCGTCGACGGCAACCTCGTCCAGCCGGTGCGTCAGCAGCAGCATGCCCCCGCTCGCGGGGCGAGCCACGCCGTGACCGGTGGCCTGCACGGCGACGGGCATGCCGGTCGAGGCGGCGTACCGGACCGCCACCGCCACGTCGGCGGCCGACGCAGGCACCACGACGAGCGCCGGGTGGTGCTCGTAGCTGCGGTTCCATGCGAGCCGGAGCTCGTCATACGCGGGGTCGGCGGGCGTCACCACGGTCCCGGCGATGCGGCTGCGGAGCTCGGCGGCCGAACCCGCCAACGGAAGGGTTGTGGTACTCATGGCGCCGACGGTGGCGGGTGCGGCTAGGAAACCCCTTGGGCTCGACTAGGAAACACTAGGAGCCCGCACTCGCCCCGATCCGGGCGGCGACGAGCGGCAGCTCCAGCTCGCGCGCTGCGGTCAGTCCGCGGTTCATGGCGGCGCGGGCTTCGTCGTCACGCCCGAGCTCCCGGAGAGCGGTTCCCGCCAGCGACTCCAGCGCCGGGTACCAGAACCCCTCACCGCACGCCATGGCCTTCTCGATGCCGCTCCGGGCGGCGTCGAGCGCGCCATCCGGGTGTCCGGCTCGCAGCTCCAGCTCGGCCGCCATGCCCCAGTAGAGCGAATGGACGATGCGGGCCCCCTCCCTGTCGAGCTCGGCCAGCGACGACCGGATCTTGTCGGCGCCGCGGGCGGGGTCGCCGTCGCGCATGCCGTCGGCCCAGGCCGCCTGCATCTGCAGCCAGGCGTGCATGAGCCCGAACTGCCAGGTGTCGTCGCCGCCCGCGTCACCCCATGCGATCGCATCGGCCACGCGGTCGGGGGACCCGTCCATCATCGCGACGACGCCCTCGATCGTCACGCAGAAGCTGCGGGTGAACGGGTGGCCGCTGCGGTCGCACAGCTCCCGGGCTGCGGCGAGCTCGGCGGCGGCGGCCGCCCTGTCGCCGCCCAGCCAGTGCGCCCAGGCGGCGAAGCTGCAGAGGGTGGCCCAGCCCGACTGCTGGCCGAGCGGCAGCAGGAGCCCGCCGGCTCTGCCGGGGTCGAGCACCTCGAGCGCGGCGCGCGCCTGGTTCGCCGCTGCGAGCGCCTCCCGTATCCGCGGCGCGTGGACTCCGGCGACGCACGACGCGATGCCGGCGGCCAGCGCCACCATCGGGTCCGGGTGGGCGGCGGCGAGCTGCTGGAGCTCGCCCGCGACCACCGTGGCCGCCGGCACGTTGCCGGTGACCATGTCGTACGAGAACCGGACCTGGTGAGCGGACAGCACGGGGTTGTCCGACGTGATCGGCTCCCCCGGGGGAAACGGCCCTGCGTCACCGCCCATGCCGATCAGCTCGCCGAGTCGCTGCCCGGCCGCCCCAAGGCGCGGCGAGTGGTATCCCTCCCGCCACGTCCACAGCCGCGCGAGGTCGAACAGCGAGGCGACCTCCGCGGCGTCCCGAGCCGGGCCGGGCGGTTCTCCGAGCACCAGCGCGTGGCGCTGCTCGAACAGGTCGCCGGCCAGCTCCAGCGCGATCGCCGTCATGGCGTGCGCGCCGGCCCGCGCCAGGGCCGCGATGGCGGCGGCGGCGCCGCCGGTGGCGACCGCCTCCCGGCGGTGATGGGCGATCTCGACCGACCGGGCCGGATCGTGCCCGAAGCGGCGTTCCAGCACGGCGGCGAGCCGCTCATGGATTGCAGACCGCCGCACGGCGCCGAGCGACCGGGTGACGCAGTCGACCACGATGACGTGGGAGAACCTGTACGTCGGAGCCACGGGGGTATCGAGCAGCAGGCCCGACCGAAGACATTCGTCGGCGGCCGCCATCGCGGCCTCGATGTCGAGGTCGGCGGCGGCGGCGACGACGGTCAGGTCGAACTCCCGACCGCTTGCGGCGCCGTAGCGGATCATGTCGAGCGCGTCCGCGGACAGCAGCCCGAGGCGGCGCCCGATGACCTCTACGACCGTGGCCGGCACGGTGCTCGCCGCCCGTTCCGGGCTCATCCCTCGCTCGGCGAGGAGCAGCCTGGTCAACTCGAGCGTGAAGAAGGCGTTCCCTTCGGTACGGCTGTGGATGGTGCGGATGGTGCCGTCGTCGACCTCCTGACCGGCCAGCCCGCGCACCAGCGCGCGCACCTCATCGAGGCCGAAGCGGCGCAGCGAGATGCGGTCGACCCACTCGAGCCGGGCGAGCTCGGCCAGGGCGCTGCCGAGCGGGTGGGAGGGCCCGAGTTCCTGGGCGCGGTGTGAGCCTGCGATCACCACGGGCACGTCGCGGACGCCGGCGGCGACGAGGGTCAGCAGCGACAGCGAGTCGGGGTCGGCGCTGTAGAGATCGTCGATGGCCAGCACCACCGGACGCTCGGCGGCCAACGCCGCGAGCGCGGCCGCCAGCCCGTCGGCGACGGCGAACAGGGTCGTCCCCGGCGCCGGGTCGCCATCCGCGGGCAGCAGCGGGTGCAAGTACCGGCCGTAAGGCCCGGCGGCGGCGACGACGGCGTCGGCGCCGAGCTGGCGCACGAGCTGCGTCCAGGGCCAGAACGGAGGCGCGCCGCCCACTTCGACACAGCGGGCGAAGCCGACTCGAAGCCCGGCACCCGCTGCGTCGTCGGCGAACGCCTGCAGGAGCCGGGACTTGCCGACTCCGGGCTCTCCGTCGATCAGCACCACCGCTCCCTTCCCTGCCCGGGCTCGCCCGATCGCGTCCACCAGGCGCTGCCGCTCCGTGGCCCGCCCGACCAGCTCGGAGGGTGGCGCGGCCTCGCCGGCGGCGCGGCGAGGCCCGTCGAGCGCACCGTCCTGGTTGAGGATCGCAAGCTCGAGCTCCCGCAGCGCCTCCCCGGGGCTGATGCCGAGCTCCTCGGCGAGGCGCGCCTCGCAGCGGCGATACGCCCGGAGCGCCTCGGCCTGGCGTCCCGCCCGGTACAACGCCAGCATCAGGTGGCCCCAGAGGCGCTCCCGCAACGGATGGGCGGCGACGAGCGCCTCCAGCTCGGGGATCAGCTCCTCGGTGCGCCCGAGCGCCAGGTCGACGGCGGCCCGGGTCTCCAGAGCCGTGGCGTGCAGCTCGTCCAGCCGGGCGATCTCGGCCTGCGCAAAATCGTCGTAGCGGAAGTCCGCCAGCGCCGGGCCTCGCCACAGGCCGAGGGCTTCGTCGAGCAGCTCCCGGGCCCGCGCCGGAGCGGACTCGGCGAGCCCGGTGGCGCGCCCGACGAGCTCCCCGAACCGCAGCGCGTCGACCAGGGAAGCGTCGACGGCGAGCTGGTAGCCCGCGCCGTTCGTCTGGAGGACGCGGGCGGGCGCCCGGGCGGGGCGGTCGGGCTCGAGCGCGCGGCGCAGGTTCGATACGTAGGCCTGCAGCGTGCCGACGGCCCGGGGAGGAGGCTGCTCTCCCCAGACGGCTTCCACGAGCTGTTCGGCGGTCTGCGGCCGGTTGGCGTGGATCAGCAGCGCGGCGAGCACTGCCCGCTGCTTGGGCCCGCCGAGGTCGATCGGGCCGCCGGGCCCGGCTACCTCGAGCGGGCCCAGCAGCCCGAAGCGCAGGCTCATGTCCGGGGCACGCGGAGGATGGCCGAGATGCGCTGGCGCGTCACCCCGAACAGCTCTGCGATTTGCTCCATGGTGAGGCCTTCGGCGTGTAACGCCCGGGCATGGGCGCGCCGGAGTGCGGCCCCGCTGCTCCGGAGACGCTCGATGTTTGCGCTGATCGTCTCCACCACCATCGGCCGGCCGAGCTTGTCGGCGAGGTCGCGGTACGACACGCCGGTGAGGCGCAGGTCGCGCAGCTCTCCGATGCGCTCGATGGCTGCCCGGCTGGTGGTGATGTTGCCTTCGAGTGACCGCTCGAGGTCGTCGAGTGCGTCGAGTACAGGGTCTCTGGCCATGAGCGCAATGTACGTTGCCGAACGGCGCGTTGCTAGAGGGTTTCAAGCGGATTCCTGGCGTGCCGCGCCACGGTGCGGCGAACCACGAAAGGACGAGACCACCATGGCCAGGAACCTGATCACCCCACTGTTGCTGACCGGCGCTTTGGCGCTGGCAGCTTGCTCCGACACCGCTGCGGAGCCGACCTCGCCCGCACCCTCGAAACCGGTCGGCACCGTCGATTGGGCCGACCCCACCTCGGTCGTCCGTTTCGACGATGGCTGGTCGGTCCGGGCGTGCGAGGGCGACGCGCCGCTGTTGTGCGTGGAGAAGGACGGCGCGGTCGTCGGCGTGGTGGAAGCGGCGGCCTACGAGCTTGCGTCGTTCCCGGATCTGGACCCGACGGCTGGTGTCGACGCCAACCTGCGCGCCGTGGCGGCCGGTTTCGTCGACACCTTCCGTGCCGACCGCGCGGCCGGCTGTGGTGCCGACTATCGGGTCGAGCCGGTCGAACCCGCATCGTTCCGGCTGGGCGGCGCCGAAGGGCTCGCCTTCGGGTTTGCGGGAACCCGCGCCGACGGGCAGCCGTCGGAGATGAGCCTCCAGTACGCCACGATCGCGAACGGCCGCATCGTGTCGATCGCGGCGGTGGCGTACGACGAGGGCGGCTGTCCCGGCCGCGACGACCTCAGCTCGTTCGACTCGGCGACCCTCGCCGAGTTCCGGCCGATGCTGGAGACCGTCCTCACATCCATCCCGCTCCCGGTGATCTGACCACGACCCCACCACACCGGCCGTCTGGCGACGGCTGGAGTTCCCAAAGGAGAGACTGATGCGCAAACTTGGACCATTCGCAGCGGCGTCGCTGCTGGTGCTGGTGCTGGGGGCCTGCGGAGAGACCGCCGCCTCGCCCACCGAACCCGGTGCCGCCCCGACCACCCAGCCGCCCCCGACCACCGAGCCGGCGCCGCCGACGACCACGGTGGCGCCCCCGCCCACTGCTGCGCCGCCGACCACCGTTGCGCCCCCGACGACGGTTGCGCCGACACCGACGACGGCCCCGCCACCGACCACGACGACCGTGCCGCCGACCACGCGGCCGCCAGCCGATCCGGTGGCCGACGGGTCGGGCTGCACGCCGGGGCCCGGCGACCTGGGTGATGGCCGCTGGTACGGGCTGCTCGAGGCCAACGCCGGCACGGTGCTCACCTTCGACCTGGCGTGCTGGTTCACCGGCGAGGCCGCCGTGCAGGCAGCCAGGCAGGACGGCGCCGAGCCGCCCCCCAACGACTACTACGTCCGCAACCAGAACCCGGCCACCCGGACGCTCCAGGCCACGGCCGACACCGAGGTGGTCTGGTACCCGGAGTTCGGCGATCCGTCGTCGGAGACGACGACCACCTTCGCCGAGTGGGACGCCGCGCTCGACGACCGTGGGTTCACGCCGGGCATCTGGGTGGTGATCCAGGGTGGCGTCGTCACCCGGATCCAGGAGCAGTGGGTGCCGTGATTTCGGGCGAGTGCGTGGCGCGCGGCCGGGCCCCGGGTGACGATCCCGGGGCCCGGCTGCGATCGCGGCGGTTCAGCGGCGGCGCGTGCGGTGGTTTAGCGGCGGCGCACCCGGCGGGCCGCCCTGGCGGCGGCGGCCCGGCGGTGGTCTCGCTGGATCTCTCCGGCAAGGGCGTGGAGCATCTCGGCGTTCATCGGCCCTCCTCCGTCATTGGTTGCGCCGCGTGCGCACGGACCACGTGCCGTGGTGGGCGTGCAGGCAGCGGAATTCGACGTCGAAGCCGTCTTCCTTGCGGTGCATGGCGTCGATGTGGTCCAGGGGCAGGAGCATCCGGCGCCGGCAGTGCTTGCAGTAGACGGCGAACATGGGTCAGCTCCGGCGGCGCAGTCGGGCGGCGGTGAGCCGCTTCTCGGTCAGCTCGCGCCGTGCGTCGAGCAGCTCGTTGAACGGGGCGCCGCTGCGGCGGAGCCGGTAGTGCCGATCCCAAGCCCGCACCAGCTCGTGGTAGGCCTGGTCGAAGCGGTGAGACATGGTGCCTTGCCTCCTCAGTAGTAAGGGGCTATCCTTCTTACACAAGTTACAGTAGCAAGGTATCCGTAAGAGGTCAAGTGGATTTCTCGCATTACAGCGACCAGTCGGTCCAGATGGCGGTCGACCTCGTCAACACCGACCTCGACGACGTCGCAGCGCTCCGCAGGTTCGTCGCTCCGTACGAGGAGGACTGGGTCGAGCTCGTGGAGACGTGCCGGGAGATCGACGAGCGCGACCTTCAGGAGGTGCGCGACGTCCAGCGGCGGTTGCGCGCGGTGTTCGAGGCGGCCGATGCCCCGGCCGCCGCCGCGGCCGTGAACGAGTTGCTGGCCGACAGCCATGCGTCGCCGCGCGTGAGCCTGCACGGCGCCAGCCCCCACCTGCACTTCGAGCCGGCCCGGGGCCGGGTCGCGGAGTGGCTGGGGTCCGCCACCGCGATGGGCCTCGGGGTGGTGCTGTGCGACCACGGCCTGCAGCGGTTCGGGATCTGCGCCGCTCACGATTGCGCCGACGTCTTCGTCGACACCTCGCGCAACCGCTCGCGCAGTCACTGCTCCACGTCGTGCACCACCCGGGAGAACGTCGCTGCGTACCGGCGGCGGCAGCGGGCCGCCGGCGATTAGCCCACTGCCCGCCGGGTGACGAACTCGGCTCCACGGCGGCTCGATTCCGAAGCTCGTCGCGCTGCCGCCCGCTCCCTCGGCGCCCGGCTCTCGTTCGTCGCCGGCGACTGAACAGGCGCGCGGCGGCCCCGGGACGCAACTCCCGGGGCCGCGTGCGCTCTCTGCAAGGAGGACTGTCAGCGGGGGCTGGGCCGCGCCCTGACGGTGGGCGAAGCCTTGTTGGGCATCAAACGCTCACCGAGCCGCATCAGGCCCGAACCAACCACGGTGCGCAGCCGTCGCTGCTGGCGGCGGCTGTCGGCCATGGCCCTGGCCAGCTCCTCCCGCCTGGCGGCGTCGATTGCGGCCGCCAGGTCCAGTGCGTTGGGTCCGTACATGGTGCCTCTCCTCGTCCATGGGCGGCTGGCTCGCCGCCCGGTCTTAACTGGACGCGCTACCGGCCGCCGAAATACGCGCCTCCCGGTTCCGCTGCAGGAACGCCGCCAGCAGCTCACCGGCCTGCGGCACGGCGTCGTCCCGCAGGCTGTAGTCCTTGTCGGTGCCGACGGTCACCCGCACCAGGCCGGCCCGCCGCAGCATCGAGACGTGGTGGTGGGCCGTCGGCTTGGCGACGCCGGTCCGCTCTGCGAGCTCGCCGAGGTTGGCCGGGCCCTCGCTGAGGATGCGCAGGATCCGCAGCCGGCGTTCGTCACCGAGCGCCTTGTAGAACTTCACCATCCAGTCGGGCGGCGCCTCCGGATCGGCGGCCAGGCTCTCGTCGGCCACGGGGTAGGCGAAGATCCGCAGCGGCCCGTGCTCCGCGATCACCACCCAGGGGCGGGTCACGATTGCCGGGATCAGCACGACGCCGCTCACCTCCGGCTGCATGGCGAAGGTCACGCCGTTGGTGGCCGCCTCCACGAGGCGCTCCGGCGGGAGCGTGCCGGCCAGCGCCTCCTTCTCACGGGCATCGTGGTCGAGGACGGCCTCCACCTGGTCGAGGTCGTCCATGAACTCGCCGGCAAAGCGGCGCATCGTCTCGGCGATCCGGTCCCGCAGCTCCTCGGCATCGCCGGCGAGCAGGTAGTCGAGCGCGTCGCGGTGCTTCCGCCCCGAGCGGCTGGTGAAGAGCCTGCCGGTGGCGGCGTGGTCGCCAGCGGCGGCCGCCTGCAGGTCGTCGGGCGGGAGGTCCTTGACGACGCTCTCCAGCAACCGCACCCGCAGCGCGAGAGGGTCGGTCTCGGCGACATGCTCGAGCAGCGCGGGGATCGACCGCGGCTCCGGCAGGTCGTAGACCATGCCCAGCATCCCCACCAGCGGCTCGCCGGCGGCGAGGATCGCGTCCAAGCCGGCCTGCAGCTCGGGCGAAGCCTGCTGGTACGTGGTGCTGAACCACTCCTGGCCGACCTCGTACTCCGATCGGTCCCGGCACCCGAACGCAAAGAGCGAGAGCACCAGCTCGTAGGCGGGTGAGGCCTGGATCTCGACGGTGAGGGTGCGCTGGTCGTCGGTGTAGTCGCGTACCCGGGCCCCGGTGACAGTCATCACATCTCCTTCGATGCGTTCGATAACTATCGAATCATAAGGCCGCAACGCTACGCTGTCAAGGCGTTTGATCTAACCGTTCGACAGACTTCGAACGTCAGTCCATCGGCTCGGCGACGTCCTCCAGCTCGGTCAGCGCGTCCTGGGCGACGCGCCGCATCACGGCCTTGAGGTCGGCGGCGGTCGCCTGCAGCCGCCGGATCTCGGACGCGAGCCGCTTCTGTTCCTCCCGGCTGTCGGCCAGCAGGTGGTCGGCCGACTCTCGGGCGCGTTGCTCCACGGCCTTGGCTTCCGCCTCGGCCTCCTGCGTCGTGGCCCGGGCGGCCTCCTCGGCGGCGGAGCGGGTCTCGTCGGCCGTGCGCTTGGCCTCGTCGACGAGCGTGCGAGCCTCGTTGCGAGCGGCGGCAAGGGCGCGGGCGGCGTCCTTCTCGAGCTGCTGCGCTTCGGCTTGCGCCGCGTTGGTGATCGCCTCGGCCTCGGACTGGGCAGCAGCCAGGGTCTCGGCGCGCAGCCGCTCGCGTCCCGCCTCCACCTCGGCGGCGAGGCGCGCCGCTTCCGCCTGGGCGGCGGCGGCGTCGGCTCGCAGCGCTTCAGCTTCCTCTCGCAATTGGGCCCCGACCGCCTCGGCTTCGGCGATCATCTCGGCCTTGGTGCGGCGGGCGGTGACGTAGGTGAGGTGGATGACCTCGTCGTCGATCCCGGACTCGACCTGTTGCTCCAGCTCGGCGATTCGGGCCTCGTGGACCCGCAGCGAGCCGGCGATGCGCCGGAGCGCCGCGTCGACGGCTACGCGGTCGTACCCGTCGCCGTTGGGTGAGGGGGCGAAGTCGAGGCTCTCGATTGCTGCCGCGCTGAGCGGGCCGGTCTCGGCGCTCGCTTCCATGTTTCCTCCGGTTCTGCGGCGCGCCCAGCCGCAGCCTACCGGAACGCCGGGACGATCTCCCGCCCGTAGGCATCGAGGGTGGCGTCCTCGTCGTCGTGCATCAGGTAGATGCCGAACTGGTCGACGCCCAGGTCGCGGAGGTCGCTGAGCTTGGCCTTGTGCTGCTCCGCGGTGCCGAGCACGCAGAACCGGTCGACGATGTCGTCGGGCACGAAATCGGTGGAGGGGTTGCCGGCCTGGCCGTGGTGGTCGTAGTCGTAGCCCTCCCGCGCCCGGATGTAGTCGGTGAGCACCTGGGGCACCGCCGACCCGTCGCCGCCGTAGCGCTTGACGAGGTCGTGGACGTGGTTGCCGACCATGCCGCCGAACCAGCGGAGCTGGTCACGCTGGTGGGCGATGTCGTCGCCGACGTACGCCGGCGCCACCACGCAGATCGCGATGTCGGCGGGGTCGCGGCCCGCCTCGGCGGCGGCTCTGCGCACCGCCGCCATCGTCCACTCCAGGATCTGCGGGTCGGCGAGCTGGAGGATGAACCCGTCGGCGTGCCGGCCGACCGTCGCCAGCGCCTTCGGCCCGTACCCTGCCGCCCACATCGGCAGGTCCCAGCCCTCCCCCTCCGGGATCCAGGGGATGCGCAGTTCCTTGCCGTTGTACGTCACGGTGCGGCCGGCGACGAGGTCCTTGATGACCTGCATCGACTCGGCCATCTGGCTCAGCGTGCGGGGCTTGTCGCCGATGTAGCGCAGCGCCGAGTCGCCTCGCCCCATGCCGCAGATCGTCCGCCCGCCCGACATCTCGTTGAGTGTGGCGAACAGCGACGCCAGCACCGTCCAGTCCCGCGTGCCGGGATTCGTGACCATGGGGCCGACGACCATCCGCTCCGTCTCGGCGAGCATCCGGCTGTAGAGGACGAACGGCTCCTGCCACAGCACGTGCGAATCGAACGTCCAACCGTACGAGAACCCCGCCGCCTCGGCGCGGCGGGTGAGGTCGAGCACCCGTGAAGAGGGCGGGTTGGACTGGAGGACGACGCCGAAATCCATGCCCGATTCCTAGTCGTGCTGGGGGAAGCCGAGGTTCTTGCCCCGGTGGCTCGGGTCGGGCCAGCGGCTCGTCACCACCTTGGTGCGGGTCCAGAACCGCACCCCGTCGGGCCCGTACATGTGCACGTCGCCGAACAGCGACTGCTTCCACCCGCCGAAGGAGTAGTAGGCGGTGGGCACGGGGATCGGCACGTTGACGCCGACCATCCCCACCGGCACCTCGTTCTGGAACTTGCGGGCCGCCCCGCCGTCGTTGGTGAAGATCGCCACGCCGTTGGCGTACGGGTTGCCTTCGATGAGCTTCATCGCCTCCTCGTAGTCGTTCACCCGCACGGTCGACAGCACCGGCCCGAAGATCTCGTCGGTGTAGATCGCCATGTTCGGCGTGACCTTGTCGAACAGGGTCGGGCCCAGGAAGAAGCCGTCCTCCTCCTCGGCCAGCGGGCGGCCGTCGACGACGAGGTCGGCGCCCTCCGCGAGGCCCTTGTCGACGTAGCCGCGCACCCGGTCGCGGTGCGCCGCGGTCACGAGGGGGCCCATGTCGGCCTCCTCGTGCTCGCCCGCCATCACGTGGACGCGAGCGATGCGCTCCTGGATCTTCGGCATCAGCTCGTCGGCGGCGTCGCCGACGGTCACCAGCACCGAGATCGCCATGCAGCGCTCGCCGGCCGAGCCGTACGCGGAGTTGACCGCGGCGTCGGCGGCGAGGTCCATGTCGGCGTCGGGCAGCACCACCATGTGGTTCTTGGCCCCGCCGAGCGCCTGCACCCGCTTGCCGTGGCGGGTGCCGGTCTCGTAGATGTAGCGGGCGATGGGCGTCGACCCCACGAAGCTCACGGCGGCGATGTCGGGGTGCTCGAGGATCCGGTCGACGGCGACCTTGTCGCCGTGCACGACGTTGAACACGCCCGGAGGCAGGCCCGCCTCCGCCAGCAGCTCTGCCGACAGCATCGACGCCGACGGGTCCTTCTCCGACGGCTTCAGCACGAAGGTGTTGCCGCAGGCGATGGCCAGCGGGTACATCCACATGGGCACCATCGCCGGGAAGTTGAACGGCGTGATGCCGGCGCACACTCCGAGCGGCTGGCGGATCGAGTAGCTGTCCACCGCCGTGGACACGTTCTCCGACATGTCGCCCTTGATCATCTGCGAGATCCCGCACGCGAACTCGATGTTCTCCAGCCCCCGCTGGATCTCGCCGCGGGCGTCGTTGATCACCTTGCCGTGCTCCGAGACGAGCAGCTTCGCCAGGTCCTCCCGGTGGCGGTCGACCAGCTCACGGAAGGCGAACATGATCTTGGTGCGCTTCGCCAGCGAGGTGTCCCGCCACTCGGGGTAGGTGTCCTTGGCGGCCTTGACGGCCAGGTCGACGTCCGCCGGCGCGGCGAACGCCACCTCCGCCTGCTGCTCGCCGAGGGCCGGGTCGTACACCGGTCCGGTGCGCTCGGGGGTGGCCTGGTGCGGCTTGCCGCCGATCCAGTGCTGGATGAGCTTCATGAGGGAGTGCCTCCGTCGTCGGTGTCAGATCAGGTATTGGCTGGTCTCGCGGGGCAGGTACTGCCCGTCGCCCTTCTGGCCGAGGTACTCGCCACCTTCGATGAGGGTCTTGCCGCGGGATAGCACGGTCTTCACCTTGCCGGTGATCTCCAACCCCTCGTAGCACGAGTAGTCGACGTCCATGTGGTGCTGCTCCGCCGACTTGGTCCAGGTCTCGTTCGGATCGAAGACCACGATGTCGGCGTCGCCGCCGACCGCGATCGTGCCCTTCTTGGGGTACAGGCCGAACATCTTCGCCGGGGTGGTGCAGCACAGCTCGATCCAGCGGTTGAGGCCGAGCCGCCCCTCGACCACGCCGCCCTGGTAGATCAGCTCGAACCGGTCCTCCACGCCGGGCAGGCCGTTGGGGATGGCGGTGAAGTTGCCTTCCCCGAGCCGCTTCTGGGTGCCGTGTACGGGGTGGTCGCCCATGCAGAACGGGCAGTGGTCGGTGGAGATCACCTGCAGGTCGTTCGTGGCCAGGTAGCGCCACAGGGCCTCCTGGTGGCCGTCCTTCTTGGGCCGGATCGGCGTGGAGCACACGTACTTGGCGCCCTCGAAGCCCTCCGAGTCGAGGTGGTCCTCCAGTGACAGGAACAGGTACTGCGGGCAGGTCTCGCCGTAGACGTTGAGGCCCCGGTCGCGGGCGGCGGCCACCTCGGCGACCGCCTCCTTGGCGGACATGTGCACCACGTACAGCGGGCAGCCCGCCAGCTCGGCCAGGGCAATGGCGCGATGGGTCGCTTCGCTCTCGGTGAGCGCCGGGCGGGTGATGCCGTGGTACACGGGGTCGGTCTCGCCGCGGGCCACCGCCTGCTCCCGGAGCACGTCGATGGCGATGCCGTTCTCGGCGTGCATCATGATCGTCGAGCCGTTCTCCGCGGCCTTCTGCATGGCTCGGAAGATCTCGCCGTCGTCGGAGTAGAGGACGCCCGGGTAGGCCATGAACAGCTTGAACGAGGTCACGCCCTCGTCCATCAGCATGTCCATCTCCTTGAGCGACTGGTCGTTGACGTCCCCGACGATCATGTGGAAGCCGTAGTCGATGGCGCAGTTGCCCTCGGCCTTTGCCATCCACGTCTCGAAGCCCTCGAGCAGGCTCTCGCCCTTCACCTGCACCGCGAAGTCGATGATCGTGGTGGTGCCGCCCCACGCCGCCGCCCGGGTGCCGCTCTCGAAGTCGTCCGAGGCGTAGGTGCCGCCGAACGGCAGCTCCATGTGGGTGTGCACGTCGACTGCGCCCGGCACGACCAGCTTGTCGGCGGCGTCGATCTCCTTGTCCGCTGCCCAGTCGTGGCTGCCGGGCGCGGCGATCCCGGCGACGGTCTCGCCGTCGACCAGGACGTCGGCCTCCATCGTCTCGGTGGCGGTCACGACGGTGCCGTTCCTGATCAGCGTGCGCATGGCGGTTCCTCCTCGTGCACCCGAGCCTCAGGCGGTAACGGTAGTCCGGCGCGCGATGCGCTACTCGGGCCAATCCGCGCCCGCCTCCGTCTCCGAACCTGGGACATGGATTCGATCACGACCCCCCGCGCCCCGACCGACCTCGAAACGACGGCCGGCGCGCCGCCCTGGTGGCAGGGCGTCATCGCCGGTCTGCTCGCCGCCCTTGGCGCGCTGGGAGTTGCGGAGCTGGTGTCGGCGATCTCCGCTCGGTGGCGCTCGCCGGTGCTCGACGTTGGCGACCGGGTGATCGACCTGGTGCCGCCGTGGGTCAAGGACTTCGCGATCGCCGTGTTCGGCACGAACGACAAGCTGGCACTGCTGGCCGGGATCTTCTCGCTGCTCGCCGTCTTCGCCGGCGCCGTCGGGTGGTTGGCGTTCCGGTACTCCAGGTGGGTGGGGGTGGCCGGCATCGCCCTGTTCGGCGTGCTGGGCATGCTGGCTGCACTGGGCGGCGAGGGTGGCGCCGGCTCGGTGCTGCCCAGCCTGGTGGGCGCTGCGGCCGGCATCGGCGTGCTCGCGTGGCTGGGCCGCATAGCCCGCCGCCCCGAGCCCGATGCCGGGTCCTACCTCGACGGCGCGTCGCGCCGCACTTTCCTGGCCGCCGCCGCCGTCTTCACCGCTGGCGCCGTGGCGGCGGGCGCCGGCGGTCGCCGCCTCAACGGCCGGTTCAGCGCCTCCGAATCGCGGGCCACCACCGTGCTCCCTGCCGCCGCCGAACAGCTCGCGCCGGTACCGGATGCCGCGGGCTTCGACGTCCCCGGCCTGTCGCCGTTCGTCACGCCCAACGCCGACTTCTACCGCATCGACACCGCCCTCGTCGTTCCCCAGGTTCCCGCAGAGACCTACGAGCTCACCATCAAGGGGATGGTCGACCGCGAGATCACCCTCACCTACGAGGACCTGCTGAACCGCCGCCTCATCGAGTCGGACATCACGCTCACGTGCGTGTCCAACGAGGTCGGTGGCCGGCTGGTGGGCAACGCCCGCTGGCTCGGCGTGCCGCTCGCGGAGCTGCTGGAGGAGGCGGGGGTCCGGGACGGCGCCGACCAGATCGTGGGGCGGTCCGTCGACAACTACACCGCCGGCTTCCCGGTGGCCGCCGCCCTCGACGGGCGCGATGCCATGGTCGCCATCGGCATGAACGGCGAGCCGCTGCCGCTGGAGCACGGCTTCCCCGCCCGGCTCGTGGTCCCCGGCCTGTACGGCTACGTGTCGGCCACCAAATGGCTGAAGGAGATCGAGCTGACCACGTTCGACGCCTTCGACCACTACTGGGAGCGGCGCGGCTGGGCAGAGGAAGCGCCGATCAAGACCCAGTCCCGCATCGACACCCCGGCGGCGCTGGCCCGCATCCCCGCCGGGCCGACGCCGATCGCCGGCGTCGCCTGGGCGCAGACCAGGGGCGTCGCCAAGGTGGAGGTGCGCGTCGACGACGGCGGGTGGCAGGAAGCCGAGCTGGCTGCCGCGATCAACGACACCACCTGGCGGCAGTGGAAGCTGGCGTGGGATGCGACCCCTGGGCGTCACGACATCACCGTCCGCGCCGCCGACGGCAGGGGGGAGACTCAGCCGGAGGAGCGCACCCGCCCTATACCCGACGGCGCCGCCGGTTGGCATTCGCTGGTCGTCATCGTCGAGTAGGCGCGCCTACGCTGGAGGCGTGGCTTCGACTGCCCGCCCGATCCTCCCGGTCGCCGACCTCGACGAGGCCGCCCGCTTCTACGAGCAGCTCGGCTTCTCCGTCACCTGCTACGACGGCGGCTACGCCTGGGTCGTCGACGGTGGCCGAGAGCTGTTCCACCTGCAGGTCGTCGCAGATCTCGACACCGCGACCAACCCGGCGGCGGCGTACCTCCACGTCTCGGACGCCGACGAGTGGCACGCCAGGTGGCGGGACGGCCCCGGCGACCCCTCCGACCTGGCCGACCGCCCGTGGGGGATGCGGGAGTTCTCGCTCCGCGACCCCAGCGGCAACCTGATCCGGGTCGGGCACAACCGCTGACCCTCGCCAGATCCGGACCAAACCGGCTCCGCCGGCGCTCCGAACCTGAGTCGCAAGACAGACCTTCTCCCCTACCCGAAAGGACGATCTGACATGAAGCGACTTGGCTACCTCAGCCGCATGCTGGCAGTGTTCGCCGTGGTGGCGCTCGTGGCCGTGGCCTGTGGCGACGACGCCGACGAAGGCACCGTCCCCGCCGACGTCACGACCACTTCCGTTGCCGACGATACGCCCAATACCGAGGCGATGACCGACGACACGGGCGCCGACCTCGTGGCGACGAACGTCGGCCCGGCCTGTGCTGCAGTGCCTGCCGACGGTGAGGGCTCCTTCGACGGCATGGCCGACGACCCCGCCGCCACCGCCGCCTCCAACAACCCCGTGCTGTCCACGCTCGTGACTGCCGTGGGCGAGGCGGGCCTGGTGGACACCCTCAACTCCGAGGGCCCGTTCACGATCTTCGCGCCCACCAACGACGCCTTCGCGGCGATCCCCGAGGCGGACCTGAACGCGATCCTGGCCGACCAGGAACAGCTCACGTCGATCCTCACCTACCACGTGGTGGCCGGCCAGTCGCTCGACATGGCTGGGCTGGTCGACGCCGGGACCGTCACGACGGTGCAGGGCGCTGAGCTGACGATCGCCCCCGAGAGCGACCTGATCACGGTGAACGGCGCGACGATGGTCGTGTGCGGCAACGTGCAGACCGCCAACGCCACCGTCCACATCATCGACGCCGTGCTCGTGCCGAGCGCGTAGTCGAACACCGCATACGTTCTCGACCAGAGGGAGGCGCTCCGGCGCCTCCCTCTGACGCGTGTGGGCGGCGTCGGCTGCTCGCTACTCGCCGGCGATCCTGGTGAGGATCGCGGCCAACCGGCGGGCGTCGCCGGCGCGCAGGCCGCCGGCGAAATGCGCCTGGATGCCGGCCAGGTGGGTCACCGCAGCCCGGCGGAGCGCCGCCCGGCCCGCCGGGGTGAGCACGGCGTGGACGCCGCGGCGATCCTCGCCGTCCTGTTCCCGCGCCACGAGTCCGGCATTCTGCAGCCGCGTGACGAGGCGTGTCACGTCGGACCGGGAGAACAGGGTGGCGTCAGCCAGCTCGTGCATCCGGAGCCGCCCCCCGGCCTCACTGAGCTGGACCAGCACGTCGTACCAATCGAGGCCGAACCCGTGTCGCTCCCGCAGCTCGGCGTCGAGCGTGCGGGTGAGGCGGTGGTGGACGTCTAGCAATCGCCACCATGCGTCGAGCGCCTCGGCCGACGGCCTCGCCATCTGGAATACTCCCTATGAACGCCCGTTGATATAGTTGCAAGTGTAACTACCTGAAAGGCGCCCCGATGCCCGCCGTCACCGTCGACAATCCGCTCACCCTGCCCCGGGTCGGCGCGCCCGGCTTGGAGGCCGCCGACCGCCCCGTCCGGTCGGTCACTACCG
>JBFJZV010000014.1:0-27724 GCA_041621915.1 Acidimicrobiia bacterium
CAGCCGGCGGGTGGCGTCGGCGGTCTGCACGTGCAGGCCGACCACCAGCGTTCGCCACTCGGGATCGGTGAGGATCGAGTAGCGGACCTCCACCGGCCGGCCTTCGTGGGCGTAGAGCGCGGTGCCGCCCAGGTGCAGCCCCTTGGGGTCGGGCGCCAGCACCGCCCGCTCGTGCCCGCCTTCCTCGTGGTGCCACAGGATCGTCCGCATCGCCCGCCACCCTATCGCCGCCGTCTATAACTGGCTGCCAGCGATGAGCCGTCAGGCGAAGAGCCGGAGACCAACGCGGGAGGAGCGGCGATGGCTGAACGGGTGTCCGACAGGGTGGCGGCGGTGGCGCCATCCGCCACCGTCGCAATCACCGAGAAGGCGAAGGCGCTCCGCGCCGGCGGCGAGCCCGTCATCGGGTTCGGGGCGGGCGAGCCCGACTTCCCCACCCCGGACCATGTGGTCGCGGCGGCGGTCGAGGCTGTTCGCGACCCCGCCAACCACCGTTACAGCGCCACGGCCGGCCTCCCCGAGTTGCGGGACGCGATCGCCGCCAAGACCCGCCGTGACTCGGGCCTGGAGGTCGAGCCCGGGCAGGTGGTGGTGACCAACGGCGGAAAGCAAGCGATCTACGAGGCGTGCCAGGCGCTGCTCGATCCCGGCGACGAGGTGCTGGTGCCGGCGCCGTACTGGGTCACCTATCCCGAGACGGTCGCACTCGCCGGCGCCACCTCCGTGCCGGTGCCTGCCGGCATCGATGCCGGGTTCCGGGTGACCGTCGACCAGCTCGAAGCAGCCCGCACCGAGCGCACCAAGCTGCTGATACACACCTCGCCGTCGAACCCCACCGGTGCGGTCTACCCGCCGGACGAGGTGGCCGCGATCGGCGAGTGGGCCGCAGAACATGGCCTGTGGGTCCTTGCCGACGAGATGTACGAGCACCTGGTCTACGGCGGCGTCACCGCCGCCTCGCTGCCGGTGGCGGCCCCCGCCGCCGCGGACCGCTGCATCGTGGTCAACGCCGTGTCGAAGTCGTACGCGATGACCGGTTGGCGGGTCGGCTGGCTGGTGGCCCCGGCGGACTTCGCCGGTGCGGTGACCCGGCTGCAGACCCACGTCAGCACCAACGTCAACAACGTGGCGCAGCGCGCCGCTGTCGCCGCACTGAGCGGCGGGCTGGCGGAGGTGGCCGAGATGCGGGAGGCGTTCGACCGCCGCCGGCGGCTGATGCACGGCATGCTCGAGGCGCTCCCCGGGGTGACCTGCCTGGAGCCGCAGGGCGCGTTCTATGCCTTCCCGTCGGTCGAGGGGCTCATCGGGCGACCGGTGGGGGGGCGGGTGCCCCGCTCCAGCCTGGATCTGGCCGAGATCTTCCTCGACGAGGCGAAGGTCGCTGCGGTGCCCGGCGAGGCATTCGGCGCGCCCGGCCACCTCCGGTTCTCCTATGCGGTCGGGGACGACCGCATCACGGAGGGCCTCGGCAGGCTCGCAGATCTGCTCAAAGCCTAAACCTCCAGTCGAGATGAAGGGTTTGATTGAACCCGCTGTCGAATCACAAAATCGTCTTACGCGTCGCGGCGCGGGTAAGAAACGGCGAATCGTCAATGGGGACAGCGAAATCCGAGAGGGTCAGGGCGCGGGCGTCACGTCGTCGACGGCGGCGGAAACCGCCGCGAACACCTTCGACCGGGGGTCGATGACGTCGAAGTGGCCCGCGTCGGGCACCTCGATCAGCGATACGGGGTCGCCAGCGGCGGTTGCCGCCGCCACATATCGCCGACTGTGGTCGAGCGGCACCAGTTCGTCGGCGGTGCCATGCACCAGCACCTGGCGGGAGCCGAGTGGCAGCCGGGCCGCCGGCGAAGCCGCCGCGTAGCGGTCCGGGCCGTCGGCAGGGGTACGGCGGAGGAAGTCCTCGGCGGCGCCGTCGCCCAGCCCCGCCTCGAAGGCGGCCACCAGATCGGCGACCGGTGCGAGTGCCACCACCCCGGCCGGGGTGACGGCGGTCTCGGCGGCGGGGGCGCGGTCCCGGCCGGCAACCCACAGCGCGAGCTGGCCCCCTGCGGAGTGGCCTACCAGCACCACCCGCCCCAAGTCCAGCGGATGGTCCGCGGCCAGGCAGGCGACGTGGTCGACTGCGGCCGCGGCGTCGACGAGGGTGGCTGGCCAGCCTCCGCCCGCGCCGACGCGCCGATACTCGGCATTCCAGGTGGCGTAGCCGCGGGCGGTGAGCGCGGCCGCGACGGGGTCCATCAGGTCGCGCTGCCACGGGTCGCGCCAGAATCCCCCGTGGAGCAGCACCGCCACAGGGTGGGGGCCGGGCCCGGCGGGCAGCCGCAGCGCGCCGTGTTGGTCGGGGTCGGCCCCGTAGGCGAGGTCCTGGGGCGGGGCGGCGAGGCGTGCGGCGAGGTGCTCCAGCGCCCACCGGTACCCGCCGAGCCCGCGGCCGTAGATGCTCGCCACGCACGCCGGCGCCACGAGGGACCGGCGCCGCCACTCCTCCCTCGCCTTGACGTTGGAGATGTGGACCTCGACGGTCGGGATCTCGACCGCCTCGATGGCGTCGTGCAGGGCGTACGACGTATGGGTCAGCGCGCCGGCGTTGAGGACGATGCCGGCGGCCTCGGCGCGGGCCGCGTGCATCCGGTCGAGTAACTCGCCCTCGTGGTTCGACTGGAAGCAGTCCACGGCGAACCCGGCTGCGGCGCCCCAGGCCCGGCACCGCTCGTCGAGCTCGGCGAGGCTGGTGGTGCCGTAGATCTCGGGGCGCCGGGTGCCGAGCAGGTTCAGGTTGGGGCCGTTGAGCACCAGGACGCGTTGCACCCGCCGCAGGCTATCGGCGCCCGGCCGCCGGGCCAACGCTCCCGGGTAGGTGGTCGGCTCGCAGGCGGTGCGCCAGCGCCAGCGTGGCCTCGTCGAGGTCGCCAGGCTCGACGCCGTGGCGACGTCCCAGCTCGCCGAGGATCGCTTGCGCCACCACCTCCACGGTGGTGCCCGCCGCCTCCTCCTCGACGGCCCCCACTGCGCTCGCGTCCCATTCGAGCCCCAGCGCGGCGTACACGGGGCGCAGCGCCGCCCTCACCAGCTCCGCCCCGGAGACGACGACCACCCCGCCGACGTGGGCGGCGCCGCGGGCGAGCCGCTGGCCCACCCCCATCAGCTTCACCCGCCCCCCGGCGTTGACGCTCCACTCACCGGGGCAGTACTCGCCCGGCACCTCGCCGATTCGGGCATCCACGCCCAGGCGGCGCAGCGCCGCCTCCACCACCTCCGCCAGCTCGGCGAAGCGGGCGCGCGTGCGCTGCGGCGGGTCGGGGTCGGGCACCGACCAGGCGAACGCCAGCGTCCCCTCGTGGAACACGGCGGCCCTGCCGCCGGCCAGGCGCTCCACCGGCCGGAACCCGGCGGCTGAGGCGGCCGCCACCGCCGCCCCGTATCCCGGCGCCGCGGCGTCGCGGCGGCCGAACGCCACGACCCGCCCGGGGACATGGAGCCTGAAGGTCTCGCCGAGCTCCCCGCCCGCCACGCGCAGGAGGATGGCTCGTGACACCGCGGTGTCGAGGGCGGGCGGGTCGACGAACGCGCGCCGGACCACCGCTATCTTCCGTCGCGCGCCGGGCGCAGGCCGGGGCGGGCCGCTCCCGCCCGCCAGCTCGCGAAACTCCGGCGCCTGCTTCATCGTTCTTGGATGATGGCAGCAGCCGTCCCCCGCCTGGAGGCCCACCGTGACGAGGAAACGCCTGGCCGCCGCCGCGGCGCTGTGCGTCGCGCTCGCCGCCTGTGGTGACGGCCCGCTGCTGGAGGACGTCGGCGACCTGTCGCAGCGCATCGTCCACGGCGACGTCACGACCACCCAGCCGGGCGTCGACGTCGGCAGCGAGGAGGAACAGGTCCTCGTGAAGCCCATCGAGGAGGCGGCGTGGTGGAACGCGGGCATCGGCGATCTCGAAGGGGCCGACGCCGCGATCGTCACCAACCGGGTCTGGGTGCGCGGGGAGGGCGTCAACCGGTTCGTGCAGGCCGATCCGCGCGAGGTCGCCCTCGTGCTGCCGGATGTGTCCTTCCCGGAGGCGCTGCCTCCCGACGCCCAGATCGTCACCAGCCAGCTCGTGTTCGACGTCGGTTCGGGCCTGCTCGATTCGCTCATGTCGGCAGCGTTCGGAGTCTGGAACACGGCGCCCTACACGGTCGCCCGTGAGCAGAGCCAGCTAGCGGTGCTGCGCGTCGGCCAGGCGGCCGCGTACGACGACGTCGACCCGTTCGTGGGCATCCAGGTGCAGGAGGTCGAGCAGGGCCTGTCGCTGACGTGGACGGCCGGGGACTATCGCTACGAGCTGTTCTGCCGCAACGGCGTCGACGAGCGGGTGTGCCTCCACATGGCAGAGAACGTGGTGCCGCTGGCCGCGATCGCGCCGGCAACCCCGCCGCCGAGCGCCGCGTCGACGGTGACCACGGCTCCGTAGGGCGATCCCGGTCGATAACGTGGCTGTGAGCGACCGGGAGGCGCGCACATCTTCCACTCCGGCGGCTGGTGGTCGTACATCCGCTACGACGACGAGGTCGACCGCCCGCGGCTGAGCCGGGGCCTGCTGCGGCGGGTCGCCGGGTACGGGCGCCCCTACCGCGGCCTGCTGGCGATCGTCCTCGGCACGATCCTCGTGATCTCGTTGCTGACGCTGGCGCCGCCGCTGCTGCTGCGCGACCTCATCGACGTGGCGATCGAGAACAAGGACCTACGCCGGGTGACGCTGCTGGGGCTGGGCATGGTCGCGGTGCCGCTGCTGAGCGGCATCTTCGGCGTGGCGCAGCGGTGGGCTTCCGCCTCGGTGGGCGAGGGCGTGATCTTCGACCTGCGCCGCCAGCTCTTCGGGCACCTGCAGCGCATGCCGCTCGCGTTCTTCACCGCCACCAAGACCGGCGAGCTGATGTCGCGGGTCAACAACGACGTGGTCGGGGCGCAGTCGGCCGTCACCGGCACGTTCGTCACGATCGCCTCCAACGCGGTGACCGCGGTGGCGACGTTCGCCGTGATGCTGCGGCTGGAGTGGCGGCTGACGCTGCTGGCCGTGGGGATCCTTCCGCTGTTCATCGTGTCGTCGCGGCGCGTCGGCAAGGTGCTTCGGCGCATCTCCCGCGAGCAGATGGACCGCAACGCCGAGATGAACGCAGTGCTCAACGAGACCCTGAACGTGTCGGGGGCGCTGCTGATGAAGCTGTTCGGGCGGGGCGCCACCGAGGACGCCCGGTTCACCGCCGCCGCCAGCGACGTCCGCCGGCTCGGGGTGCGCCGGGCCTTGATCGGGCGCTGGTTCTTCATGGCGCTCGGGCTGATGACCGCGCTCGGCAGCGCGATCGTGTTCTGGTACGGGGCGGTGCTGGTGATCGAAGACCGGCTCGATGTCGGCGACCTGGTCGCCATGTCGGCGCTGCTCGCCAACCTGTACGGGCCGCTGACCGCGCTCACCAACGCCCGGGTCGAGTTCGCCACGTCGCTGGTGTCCTTCGAGCGGGTCTTCGAGGTGCTCGACCTGCCGAACCCCATTAGCGACGGCCCGGACGCCGCCGATCTGGTCGACGTCGCCGGGGCGATCGAGTTCGACGACGTGTGGTTCAGCTACCAGGAGTCGGGTGCCGCCGGGCTCGACCAGGTACGCCGGTTCTCGTGGTGGGCGCCCGCCGAGCTTCCCGTCGCCGCGCCCGAGGAGAAGGCTCCCCGCAGCTGGGCGCTGTCGGGCGTGAGCTTCGAGGTCGCGCCGGGCGAGCTGGTGGCGCTCGTTGGGCCGAGCGGCGCCGGCAAGACCACGATCACCTATCTGGTGCCCCGCCTCTACGACGTGACGCGGGGAGCGGTGCGCATCGACGGCCGCGACGTCCGCGACGTCACGCTCGGGTCGCTGGCCCGTCACATCGGCGTGGTCACCCAGGAGCCGTACCTGTTCCACGACACGATCGCCGCCAACCTGCGCTACGCCCGGCCGGACGCCACCGTCGAGGAGCTGGAGGCGGCCGCCCGCGCCGCCAACATCCACGAGCTGATAGCAGGGATGCCGCAGGAGTACGACACGGTGGTGGGAGAGCGCGGCTACCGCCTGTCCGGCGGCGAGAAGCAGCGGGTGGCGATCGCGCGGGCGGTGCTCAAGGACCCGAGCATCCTGATCCTCGACGAGGCGACCTCGCACCTCGACGCCCAGTCGGAGGCGCTCGTGCAGGAGGCGCTCGAGCAGCTCATGGAGGGCCGCACCTCGCTGGTGATCGCGCATCGGCTCTCGACGATCCTCGCCGCCGATCTTATCCTGGTGCTGGACGGTGGCCGCATCGTGGAGTCCGGCACCCACGCCGAGCTCGCCGCTGCGGGCGGGCTGTACGCGGCGCTGTACGAGACGCAGTTCCGGCTGCCCGCCGCCGCCGAGTCCTGACCGCCACTTCACAGAGCTCGAACATCTGCCCGCCATACTGCGAGGCATGCGGACGTGGCGAGCGGTGCGGGCCGGCGTGATGGTGCTGGCCGTGATCGGGTTGGCGATGGGCGGTCTCGCCCTGGCACAGGACCCCGCCGCCACCGGCGGCGCCAACCCGGTGCCTTCGGCGGCCTTCGAGCGGATCCTCGACCTGCTCGCCCCGCTCGTCGACGACGGCACCCTCACCGAGGACCAGGCGGCTGCGGTCGCCGACCGCCTCGCCGACACCCTGCCCTCGCGACGGGACCGGCGCGCCGGGGCCCGCCGGGACCACGTCGCCGACGTCCTGGTCGACCAACTCGGGGTCGCGCCCACCGAGCTGCGGGGGGCGGCGCGGGCAGGCGCGAGCCTCGCCGAGGTCGCGGAGGCCGAGGGAATCGCCACCGACGAGCTGGTCGGCCGCATCGTGGCCCCGGTCGAGGAGCGGCTCTCGGATGCGGTGGCGGAGGGCGACCTCACGGAGGACGAGGCGGCCGCCAGGCTGGACGAAGCTCACAGCCGCGTCACCGACCGGGTGAATGAGCCGATCATCGATCGGCGCCGCGCTCGCTCGCGCGACGGTTAGCCCGGCGCAGCGGTGCGCACGGGCAGGGCGGCCAGGTCTACCCACCCCGCCTCGATCAGCTCGGCGCCGCGGCCGGGGTGGGGTTGGAGCTCCGGGTGGGCGCGGTGCATCGCCCACGCCAGCAGGCCGATGCCCTCCACCAGTCGCGGGCCGGGCCGGCTGAAGTAGGCGGAGCCATCGACGGCGACGACCCTGGCGCTGCGGGCCACGTCGATCCATCCGTCGTGGCGGGCCAGCTCCCGCATCCGGGCCCGGGTCTCGAGCAGGTCGAAGCCGCAGAAGGCCAGCACGACCAGATCCGGCTTGGCATCGGCCAGCTCTCTCAATTCGGCGGGCCGCGACGGCGCCCCGGCCTCGCCGAACACCGGCTCCCCGCCTGCGGCGGTCACCATGTCGGGCACCCAATGGCCCGGCGAATACGGGGGGTCGGGCCACTCGACCACCGCCACCCGCGGGCGTCGTCGGCCTGCGACGAGCCGGTCGAGGCGGGCGAGGCGCCGCCGGATGCGGCCGACGAGGGAGGCCCCCTGCGTGCCGGCTTCGACCACATCGGCGACGTCGACGATGCTCTGCCACACGTCCTCGAGGTCGCGGGGATCGGTGGTCACGACCCGGGCCGCCGGCGAGAGCGTGCAGACCGCCGCGTCCACCTCGGCGGCGGTCACCGCACATACGGGGCAGGTCCACTGCGTCACCACGACGTCGGGCTGCAGGGCCCGCAGGCGGCCCGGGTCGAGGCGGTAGATGGTGTGGTGGTCGGCGAGGCCGGCGCGCACCGCTTCGTCGATCGCGGAGCTCGGCTGGCCGGTCGACAGCAGGTCCGAGGTGACGGCCGGGAGGTGGCGGACCTCCGGGGGATAGTCGCACTCGTGGGTGCGACCGACGACGTTTACTCCCTTGCCGACTGCGAAGAGGGTCTCGGTGGCGCTGGGCACCAGGGAAACAACGCGCATTGCGGCGACGGTATCGCGCTCCGGGGTCATGAACCGGTATCCAGAATACGCCAGGGGCGGGGCGATCCGCTCAACGTGCTATTCACCTGTTCCGTCGCCGCACCCGCGCCGGTGCCGGCGGGGGCGCCCCTCGACTGACCACGATACCCGCTGCGTCAGGCGAGCGCGGGCATCAGCTCCGCCGCGAGCTGCTCGACGATCTCCCGCTGGCGCGTCAGCGGCATGGCCGGCCAGTACGCCCGGGCGATGAAGTCGAAGTGGACGCCGGCCAGGTTCCGGTAGCCGTGGACGGTCTCTGCGACGGCGTCGGCCGGGCCGACCAGCGTCGCGTCCCGCAGCTTCTGCTCGCCGGCAGCGTCCAGCGGGGGAGCGGCGGGGACGGGGCCGGTGCGGGACGCCGACGCCTCCATGTCGCCGTACTTCCAGCGCATCGCCCACGCATGGTCGCGGATCTCCCGCCAGGCCGCGGCGTGATCGGCGCCCAGGTGCACCACGGCGTAGTACGTCCACGAAAAATCGGCCGGGTCCCGGCCCGCCTCCTCCAGCGCCTCGCGAGCTACCCGCACCTGCTCCGCAAAGCGGCGAGGGGACGCGTTCGAGAAGACCCCGTCGGCGTGGCGCGCCGCACGGCGCACGGCGGCGTCGACGCCGCCGCCGATGACCACCCGGGGCCGGCGGTCCGGCACCGGCCGGACGGCCACCTCCGGGAGGTCGTACACCCGCCCATGGTGGCGCACCACGTCGCCCGACCACGCCTGGTCGAGGATCGCCAGGATCTCGCTCATCGCCTGGCCGCGCTGGGAGCGGTCGGCGCCGAGGGCGGCGAACTCCACCTCGGACCAGCCGAGGCCGAGGCCCAGCACCAGCCGCCCGCCTCCGAGCAGGCTGACGGTGGCAGCATCCTCGGCCAGGCGCAGCGGGTGGTAGAGCGGCGCCAGCAGCACGCCGGTGCCGACCTCGATATGTTCGGTGCGGGCGGCGATGGCCGCCGACACCGGCAGCACCGATGGCATGTACCCGTCGTCGACGAAGTGGTGCTCGGTGGTCCACACCGACGCCAGGCCGAGGCGGTCGGCGTCCTCGGCCAGGACCAGCGCCTCCCGGTAGAGGTCGCCCCACGTGCGGGGGTCGCCGGCGGTGCGCTGGCACGAGATGAGGCCGTAGCCGACCCGCATCAGCCGGCGAGGCGGTGCTGGGCGGGGTCGTCGGTGCGGAGTGCGAACTCGAGGCCCTCGGCGCTCGACCGCAGCAGGTACACGGCGTCGATGTTGACGCCGCTGTCGGCGAGCCGGCGGGCGATCTCCCCCAGGGCGCCGGGGCGGTGGGGGAGGATCGTCGTCATGACCTCGTGCTCCTCGAAGCGGATGCCGAGCCTGCGCAGCACAGCCCGCGCCGTGGAGTCGTCGTCGACGATGAGGTTCACGACGCCTTCGCTGTCGAGGGCAAAGCCGGCGAGAGCCTCGATGTTCACGCCCGCATCGCCCATCGCCTCGGCGATCCCGGCCAACGCCCCCGGCCGGTTCGCAAGCCGCAGCGTGAACTCGGTCATGTGGTCAGCTTACGCCCCTCCTGCGTCGATTGCACCCGGTCGGATGGCCCCCCGTACCATGGCATGGAAGAGCGTGGAGGTTCCGATGATCAGCGTCTTGGTGACGTACACGGTGAAGCCCGAGAGAGTCGACGAGAACGAGCGATTGGTGCGGGCGGTGTACGACAGCCTGGCCGACGCCGGCCTCGACGACGTCCACTATGCGACGTTCAAGAAGGACGACGGGCGGACCTTCGTGCATCTCGCCGCCTTCCCGTCGCCGGAAGCGCAGCAGCAGCTGGGCGCCCTCCCGGCGTTCCAGGAGTTCCAGCGCGGCATCGCCGAACGTTGCGACGTGCCGCCGGCGCCGGCGCCGCTCGAGAAGATCGGCTCGTGGAACCTCGGGCTGCCCGGCTGAGCAGAGCGGCCTTCCTCGTGGCCGTGCTGCTGGCGTCCGGAGCATGTGGCGACTCCGTGGGCGAGGACCCCGCCACCACGGTCCCGCCGGTGGCGAGCACCTCGCCGGTCACGACCACGGCCGGGTGCGCCGACGTGGTCGCGGCCGAAGCAACGGCGGCAGGGGACGGCACCTTCGCGTTCGCGGTGACCGTGCGGTCGGCCGACACCGGCTGGGAGAAATACGCCGACGCGTGGCAGGTGCTCGGCCCGGAGGGCGCCGTGCTCGGCACCCGGGATCTGCTGCACCCGCACGTCGACGAGCAGCCGTTCACCAGGTCGCTGGGCGGGGTGGAGATCCCCGATGGCGTCGCCGAGGTGACCGTGCGCGCTCGCGACTCGGTCGCCGGCTGGTGCGGGGCGGAGGTGACCCTGGCGGTGTCGCGCTAAGGGTGGCCCGGCCGTCGCCGACGGGGCCGTCATGCCTGCTCCCGTGCTTCCCGGCCCGTTCCTCACCCGCATCGAGGCTGCCCGCCGGGCGGGCGTACCTGCCGCCGAGCTGGCCGGCCTGCCTAGAGCGGTGCGCTTCGGCGGGCCCTGGGACGTGGAAGAGGTCTACCCGGCGTTCCAGTTCGCCCGCGGCGGCGGCTTCGTCCCCGGCCTGCCCGGCGTGGTGGCGGCTGGCCGGGGCGCTGGCGGGCCGGGAGCTCGTCGGCTGGCTGCGCGAGCCGCGGCCCGACCTGGGCGGCCGCTCCGTGGTGGAGTGGCTCACGTCCGGCCGTCCGGCCGCTGCGGTCGAGGCGCTCGCCGCCGGGGTCGGCCGGGCCGCCTGACCCGGCCCGATCAGCCCTGGTCTTCGTCGCCCGGGCGCACGTAGTCGTCGTCGCGAGGGGTCGCCTCGCCGCGTTCGGGCACCGGCACCACCAGCACCGGCCGGCGGGACTCGGCCATGACCCGCGCCGACACCGATTCCCAGGCCGACTCGTCGAAGATGCGCCGGGTGGCGCCGAGGATGACCAGGTCGGCGTCGAGCTCGGCGACTGCGTCGATGATCGTCTGCGCCGGGTCTTCGCCCTCCAGGTAACGGGCGTCGACCTCGATGCCGAGCGGCCGCAGCCCCGCCAGGACCGGCTCGGTGAGCCGCCGCCCCCGCTCGTCGACGTACCGGGCGATGACGGCGTCTTCCCGCTGCCGCCAGTCGCGGCTGCCCTCGGTGAGGGGGTCCCATTCCTCCGAGCGGATCGTGTCGAGGAAGGACCGGGGGACCTCGATCACCGTGACGACCGAGACCCGCCCCTCGGCGCCGGCGAGGCGTCCCACGAACTCGGCGACCGGCCCGGGGCTCAGCGCTCCCGTGGTCGCCACGAGGATGTGCACCCCGTAAGCGTAGATCGAAGAGGGGATGAACAATCGAGGAACTCCGGCCGGGTCGGGGTCGCAGCGGCGGCCCGGCCGTACCATGAGCGCATGAGCACGGCCGCGCCTTTCCCCCCCGACGGCGATCGGCCCCGGGTGCTGGTCGTCGACGACGAGCCGATGGTCCGGGAGGTCGTCGCCGCCTACCTGCAGCGGGAAGGGTTCCGCGTGACGGAGGCCGCCGACGGCGCCGCTGCACTCGACCGGCTCGCTGCCGGGCTGCCCGACCTCGTGGTGCTCGACCTGATGCTGCCCCACGTTGACGGGTACGAGGTGATGCGGCGGCTGCGGCGCCGCTCCGACGTGCCGGTGATCCTGCTCACCGCCCGCGCCGAGGAGCCCGACCGGGTGCTCGGCCTGGAGCTCGGCGCCGACGATTACGTGGTGAAGCCGTTCAGCCCCCGCGAGCTGGCCGCCCGGGTGCGGAGCGTGCTGCGCAGGGCCCGGCCCCGGCCCGAGCCGGTGCGGCTGGAGTTCGACGGCCTCGTGGTGGACTCGCGGACCCGCGAGGTCCTGGTCGACGGTGGGACCGTCGAGCTGACCGCCCGTGAGTTCGAGCTGCTGGCGTTCCTGGCTTCCGCGCCGCGTCAGGTGTTCTCGCGGGGCCAGCTTCTCGAGCAGGTGTGGGACTCGTCGCCCGACTACCAGGACCCGTCGACGGTCACCGTCCACGTGCGGCGGATCCGCCACAAGATCGAGCGCGATCCCCGCCGGCCCCGCTGGATCGTCACGGTGTGGGGGGTCGGCTACCGGTTCGAGCCGTGAGGGGATGGGTCGCGGTCGCCATGGCCGCTGTCGTCGCCGGCGGAGTCGGGCTGTTCGAAGCGGTGATGCACCCGTCGGCGGCCGAGGTGCTGCAGCTTCTGGGGATCCTCGGCGGCACCGCCGCGGTGGCGGGCGCGGCGGCGTGGGCGCTGCCCCGATGGGCGGAACGGGCCCGCACCCTGGAGCGGACCTTCGTGGCGGTGGCGGTGGCCGCGGTAGTCCTGGTCACCGGCGCCCTGGCGGTCGCGGCATGGGCGATGTTCCTGTCATCGCACGACTTCGACCTGCTGCTCGTGGTCATCGGCTTCGCGCTGGCGCTGGGCGTCGTGTTCGCCGTCGGCGTCGCCCGGCCGCTGTCTGCCGACCTCGGGCGGATCCGCGCCGCCACCGAGCGGGTGGCGGCCGGCGACCTGGGCGCCCGCACGGGGGTGGATCGCCCGGACGAGGTCGGCGCCGTGGCCTCCGCAGTGGACGGCATGGCGGACCGCCTGGAGGCGGCGGAGGCGCAGCGGGAGCGGGCCGAGATGGCTCGCCGCGAGTTCTTCGCCGCAGTCGGTCACGACCTGCGGACGCCGCTTGCGGCGCTGCGCGCCGCGGTCGAGGCGCTCCAGGACGGCGTGGCGCCCGATCCCGACCGGTACCTGGCGTCGATGCACCACGACCTCGACGCGCTCGGCGCTCTCGTCGGCGACCTGTTCCTGCTGGCCCGCCTGGAGGCCGGCAGCTTCGAATACGAAGCCACCGAGGTCGACCTGGCCGAGCTGGCCGACGACGCGCTGGAGGCGCTGGCGCCGGTGGCTCGCCGGTCGGACGTCAACCTGCGCCTGGTGACGGGCGGGGCGGTGCCCGTCGTCGGTGGCCCGGAGGCACTGGGCCGGGTGATCCGCAACCTGGTCGACAACGCCCTGCGCCACGCCCCGCCGCGGTCCGACGTGGTCGTGCAGGTCGGCAACGGCGACGGTGCCAGCCTGGCCGTGCTCGACGAGGGTCCGGGCTTCCCGCCAGAGCTGGTGGACGCGGCGTTCGGCACGTTCGTGCGAGCCGACCCGGCCCGCGCCCGCGCCACCGGCGGCGCCGGGCTGGGGCTGGCCATCGCACGCGGCGTCGTCGAGGCCCACGGTGGCGAGATCTGGGCCGAGCCGGGCCCCGGCGGCAAAGTCAAGCTCAGGCTGCCGGCTGGCGCGTAGCCGCTGCCCCGCCCCTACCCTCGGCCCGATGCTCCGCTTCCGCCTCGCCGGCATCCCGATCGCCGTCCAGCCCTGGTTCTGGCTGCTGGCGCTCCTGCTCGGCCTGGGCAGCGGCATCACCGGTGCCGGCCTCGCCGTCTGGGTGGCCGTGGTGTTCGTGTCCGTGCTGGTGCACGAGCTCGGCCACGCGTTCACGCTGCGGGGCTACGGCTACCGCCCGGCTGTGCTGCTGCACATGATCGGCGGGCTCACGTCGTGGGAACCGGTGGAGGAGCTGGCGCCGGAGCGGAGGGTGGTGTCGACGCTCGCGGGGCCGGCGGTGGGCTTCGCGCTCGCCGGGGCGGCCTGGCTGGCGCGCGGTCCGATGGAGCTGGGCGCCGACGGGCTGCTGCGCGACGCGCTGTGGTGGACGCTGCTGGTGAACGTGGTGTGGGGCGTGTTCAACCTGATCCCCATCAGGGGCCTCGACGGCGGCCAGGCTGTGGGCGGGTTCCTCGAGCTCGTGTTCCCCAAGCGCGGCAAGCAGGTCGCGGAGGCCGTGTACCTGCTGACCGGGGTGGCGGCGATCATCGTCGGCGTCTGGCAGGGCTTCTACCTGCTGGCGATCTTCGCGGCGGTGCTCACGTTCAGCGGCATGTTCGGCGGGAGGGAGCGCGCCCCGCGGCGGCCGCGGCCCGCCTCGGCGCCGGAGTCCGGCCCGCCGCGGCTGGGCATCTAGGGTGGCTGCCATGGCCGACCTGCCCGACGAGCTCGTCAACAAGGCGCTCTGGAGGATCCCCAACGTGCTCTGCCTGGTGGGGTCGCGGGCCGGCGACGAATGGAACGGGATGACCACGAGCTGGGTCACGCAGGTGGCGATGGAGCCGGTGCTGGTCGCGATCTCCGTGGACAACAAGGCCGTCACACATCGCCTCATCAGCGAAGGCGGCTCGTTCACCGTGAACCTGTGGGACCGCGCCGACACCCGGCCCTTCGTCAAGTTCTCGAAGCCCGCCACCAAGGAGGGGATGACCCTCAACGGCAGGCCCATCCGGGAGGGCAAGACCGGGGCGCCCATCTTCGAGGAGGCCGCCGTGTGGTTCGACTGCACTGTGTGGGGCTCGCAGGACGTCGGCACCCACACGGTGTTCTACGGCGAGGTGGTCGACGTCGGCTTCGGCGACGACGAGGACCCCGAGGTCGCCCGCATGGAGGACACCCGCATGAAGTACGGCGGCGTCAAGCGGGGCGGGCATTAGGCCCGCTCGCTACCCGGGCGCCTGCGCGAGGCCAAAGGTCACCCTTACCCCCCGGGGAACACCCCGCGCAGCTTGAGGAGGCGGTAGGCGTCGGCGTCGACGGCGCTCCGCCACACGTAGCGGCCCTGCGGCGCCGGCTGCGGCGCGAACCGGCCCCGCTCGGCCGCGATCTCACTGCGGGCGTCGTCGAGGGCAGCCCGGGCGGTCGCTAGCTCCACGACCCGTGCCGGCTCGCGCGGGGCGTCCTGGTAGGCCATCCACCGGCTCACGAGCACGTGGAAGAGGCGGTTGAAGGTCTCGGTCAGCATCGTGCTCATGCTATCCGGAGGTGTCGATCCGGGTCGGGGCTCCGTCGAGGTGCTCCCAGTGCCGCCGGGTCCGGGCGGCCCAGGCGAGCCCGAAGACGATGCCGAGCGCTCCCGAGCCGGCCACGACCGGCTCGACGCCGACGACGCTGGCGAGCACCCCGGCGGTGAGGAACGACGTGGAGATCGCCAGCGTGACGAGCCCGAAGTCGGCGCTCATGATCCGGCCCCGCACCGAGTCGGGAGTCGTGACCTGGAGGCCATAGGTCGACATCGCCCACTGGTTGCCGCCGCCCATGTGGGCGAAGGCGACCGCCACGCCCGCCAGCGCCAGCGTCGGCGCCTGGCTGAGCGCCACGTATGCGATGCCCCAGAACGCGATCGAGGGCCCGATGGTCGAGACGAGGCGGCGGTCGCTGGCCCCGAACCAGCGGCGGACGAGGAACGGCCCGACCAGGGCACCGAGGCCGCGAGCCCCGAACAGGACCCCGGTGCCGGCGTCACCCGCGTCGAACAGCTCGATGGAGATCAGCGGGAAGAGCGCGACGGCGCCGGCGACCAGCCCGAACCCGGACTTGGAGGTGAGCAAGGCGGCCACGGCCGGGTGGGTGCGGGCGAACGCGATGGCCTCCTTGACTGCGGGGAGGAACTTGGTGCGCTCGCGGTCGTCGCGAGCCTCCGCGAACGAGCGGCGTACCCGGGTGACGAGCACGGCCGAGACCAGGAAGCTGACGGCGTCGACGCCGAAGGCGACGTCCCGGCTGAACACGTCGGCTATCACGCCGCCCAACGCGGCGCCGACAGCGGCCATCGTGCCCCACGCCGAGCCCAGCAGGACGTTGGCGCGCGACAGGTCGGCATCGTCGACGAGGTTGGGTAGCGCGCTCTGCGACGCCGGGAAGAAGAAGGCGGCGCCGACGGCCTCGAAGGCGACCACCGCGAAGGCCAGCGCCGGGCTGCGCAAGTCGTCGACGGCCAGCAACGCAAGGACGCCCAGCGCCCGGCCCACGTCGGCGGCGATCATGATCTTGCGCCGGTCGAAGCGGTCGGCGATGGCCCCCGTGATGGGGGACAGCAGGAAGATCGGCAGCGTGGCGGCCACGAACACGGCGGAGGTGGCGATCTCCGAGCCGGTCAGGTCGAAGATCAGCCCGAGCACCGGCACCGTGAGGAACCAGTCGCCGGCGAACGAGATGAGCTGCGCCGCGTAGAGCCGGCGGAAGTCGGGGTTGTTGCGCAGGAGCTGGCGGTACGTGCGGCCGTCGGCCATGGCCGGAACCTACCGCGCGTACCATCCCCGCCCGGAGCACGAGGGAGGTTTCAGATGGAGGCACGGGTCGACGGGAAGGTGGCGCTGGTGACGGGCGCCAGCCGGGGTATCGGGGAGGCGGTCGCCGCCGAGCTGCTGGCCAGCGGCGCCAAGGGGGTGGTGATCACCAGCCGCAAGCCCGACAACGTCCAGGCCGCCGCGGAGCGTCTCGGCGATCCCGACCGGGTGCTGGCCGTGGTCGCCAAGGCCGACGAGCCCGAGCACGCCGACCTGGCGGTGCGCCGCACCGTCGACCACTTCGGCTCGTGCGACATCCTCGTCAACAACGCCGGGACCAACCCGGTGGCCGGCCCGTTCTGGGACGTCGACCTGGGCGGCGTGCAGAAGATCTTCGCGGTAAACCAGGTGGGGCCGCTGCTGTACGCGCGGGAGGCGTGGCGGCAGTGGATGGGGGAGCACGGCGGGTGCATCGTCAACGTGGCGTCGGTGGCCGGCCTGTACCCGAGCCCGCTGCTGGGCGCCTACAACGTGTCGAAGGCGGCGCTCATCCACCTCACCCGCCAGCTCGCCCTGGAGATGGCGCCGGATGTGCGGGTCAACGCGGTCGCCCCTGCGGTCGTGAAGACGGTGATGGCGCGGGCTTTGTGGGAGAGCCGCGAGGAGGAGGCGGCGAAGTCGCACCCGCTGGGTCGCCTGGGCGTCCCCGAGGACGTGGCTGCTGCGGTGGTGTTCCTCGCCAGCGACAAGGCGACGTGGATCACCGGAGTGACCCTGCCCGTGGACGGCGGCGTCACCGGCGCAACGGCGGCGCAGGCGCTGGTGTAGGGGCCGCCTACGCCGGTTCCGGGCCCGGCATGCCGGCCGCCAGCCAGTCGGCTAACGCCTCCTCGTTGGGGACGTCCCGGCCCTGGTGGTACGACATGATGTAGCGGTGGTTGAGGAAGTCGCAGTACTTCTGCACCGGGTTGCCTTCGACGTCGCTCTCGGCCAGGCGCTCCTCGATCGTCTTCAGCAGCGGCTCGAACACGCCGACCCGCCACCGGATCGCCGCGACGGCCTTGTTGGTCTCCGACCCCCCGAACTTGGCCTCGTGGTGGTGGAGGTCGCTGAGTATCTGGCGGGCCTGGTTCTCGGTGGCGTCGATGCGGGTGAGGTAGCTCAGCCGGTGGCGGTGGAAGTTGCGGCCCCCGACCTCCACCTGCACGCGCAGCCGGTTGCCGTCCTCGACGGGCTCCAGCTCCACCTCGCCGACGTCGAAGCCCAGCCCGTTCAGGCGCTCGATCCGCTCGGTGATCCGCCACCCGTCGTTCGGCCCGATGAGCACGTCCTTGGTCAGCTCCGCCCACAGTCCCTCGTAGCGGGCCATGACGTCCTCGCCGAGGAAGAGGTCGGCGTCCTCGACCTCCGCCCCCTGCTCGGCGGCGATGTCGGCCATGCCGCCGGCGACGTTGACGATCATGATCTCCAGGTCCTCGCGGCGCTGGCCAGGCGTCAGCTCGTCGTGCAGTTCCACGGTCTCGCCGTCGACCATCGTGATGTCCAGCGCGGCGGCGTCGTATCGGTACAGCACGTTCGACAGCGAGCAGTCGCCCCAGAAGCACCCGAGCAGGTGCAGCTCGACCAGCAGGCCGGCGAACCCGTCGAGGAGTTGGTTGCGGCGATGCCCGAAGCTGCCGCCCGAGATCAGCTCCCGGTACGAGAACGCGTAGTCGAGGTAGCGGGTGATGACCGCCCCCGCCCACTCCTCCGTCGGGTCGACCCAGTCCCGCTCCACGAGGCCGGCGATCTCGACCACCGGCGCCTCGCGAGCCTCCAGTTCCCGGAGCGCCGCGAACTCGTGGCGGGCGTACCGCAGCGGCAGCTCCTTGATCGCATAGATGCGGTGCTCGTACGCCACGAACCGCACGACGTGGCGGTGCACGCCGGTGGGCAGCTCGACCAGGCGGGGCACATCCCAATCGGCAAGCGACTGTCCCCACGGCAGGTCCAGGAAGTCCGGGTTGCCCGGCAGGATCGTGAGGCGGGGGGTGGCCATGACGGGGCATTGTGGCAGCCGGTACCCTGCCGCCGGTGGAGGTCCCGGTGCGCATCGAGGTGGAGGGCGGTGAGCGGGTGGCGCTCACCTGGCCCGACGGCGCCGGCCAGGAGCTGACCGCCCGCGAGCTGCGGGCCGCCTGCCCGTGTGCCACCTGTCGCGATCCTGCCGGCGCGGAGCGCACCGCGTCGACCCTCGGCGGCCCGGTGCCGGTGGCGATCACCGACGCCAAGCTGGTGGGCGACTACGCCGTCAACTTCGTCTTCGCGCCGGACGGGCACCACACGGGCATCTTCACGTTCGACTACCTCCGGAACCTCGGTTAGCCGGGATGCCGCAAGGGTACGTCTCGCCCTCCACGATCCGAAAGGAGGGCCGGGTATGAACCGGAGCCAGCTCGAGGAGCTGCTGTACCAGGCGATGGAGACCGAGCTCGGCGGCGAGCAGGTGTACCTCACCGCCATCCAGTGCGCCAAGAACGAGGACCTGCGCGAGGAGTGGCAGGGCTACCTCGACGAGACCCGCACCCACCAGGAGATCCTGCGGCGGATCTTCGAGGTGGCCGGGCTCGACCCCGACACCGAAACGCCGGGCCGCAAGGTCGTGCGGTTCAAGGGCGAGGCGCTCGTCCAGGCGATGAAGATGGCCAAGGCCGAGGGTGGCGCCGAGGCCGCCCAGCTCGTCGCCGCCGAGTGCGTCGTCGAGGCCGAGACCAAGGACCACCAGAACTGGGACCTGCTCGAGCGGATGGCCGACCACGTCAAGGGCGACCTGGGCAGGGCGCTCGCCGAGGCGGCATCCGAGGTCGGCGAGGAGGAGGCCGAGCACCTCTTCCACACCCAGGGCTGGGCGCGGGAGCTGTGGCTCGACTCGCTCGGCGTGCCGGCCGCGCTGCCACCGCCCGAGGAGGAGAAGTCGGTGAAGACGAAGATCGGCGCCGGCCGCGCCGAGCACCAGCGCGAGGACTACATCGACTGAGTTGGCCAGACCTCCCGGAAGAACCGGAGGTCGTCCTCGAAGTTGGGGGTGAGGCCCGGTAGCTCGCCGGGCCTCACCCACGCCACCTTCGCCACCTCGGCGCCGTCCGGCCGGGGTTCGCCCTCGGTGAGCTCCGCCAGCCACCACTGGAGGCGGTAGCGGCCGTCGTGCGACGGGCATTCCCAGACCTTGCGCAGCGGAGCCACCTCGACGCCGAGCTCCTCACGCACCTCCCGGGCCACCGCCTCGGCTTGCGTCTCCCCGGGCTCGACCGAGCCGCTGGGCGGCGTCCAGTACCCGGACCACGGCACCGCCGGGCCCCGCTCGACGTAGAGCACCCGACCGTCCCGGGCGATCACCGCGACGACGGCTTCCTGCACCATGCGTGCCACTATGGCACTGCTGGTTGAATGGCGGCCGGCTGGAGAAGGGGAGCGAGATGGCGATCCGGTACGGCATCGTGGGAGGCGGCTTCGTCGCCGGGTTCCACCTGCGGGCGCTGGAATCGGTGCGTGGCATCGAGGTTTCCGGCCTCACGTCCCGCACCCCGCCCGAAGGGCTTGCGGCGCTCGCCCGGGAGCGGGGCCTGGGCGACGCGGTCGTCTACGACTCGGTCGAGGAGCTGGCGGCCAACGTCGACGTGGTGGCGATGTTCGCCCCCAACTTCACCCGCGTGCCGACCATGGAGGCGATTGATCGGGCGGTGGCCGGCGGCGCCGAGCTCCGGGCGCTCGTCTGCGAGAAACCGCTGGCCCGCAACGTTGCTGAGGGGCGGCGGGTGCTGGAGCTGGCCCGCGAGATCGGCGTCCCCACTGCCTTCTTCGAGAACCAGCTCCACCTGCCGGCACTCCAGGCAGCGCAGGACCAGCTCGCTGCGGTGGCCGACGCCATGGGCCCGCTCGGGCTGGCCCGGGCCGCCGAGGAGCACGCCGGCCCGCACAACGCGTGGTTCTGGGACCCCGCCCAGCAGGGCGGCGGGGTGCTGTCGGACATGGGGTGCCATTCGATCGCGGTGGGCTGGCACCTGCTGACCCCGCCCGGCAAGCCGGTGCGCCACTTGGAGCCGATAGCGGTCAACGCCGAGGTCGGGCTGCTGAAGTGGGGGCTGCCGCGGTGGCGGCAGGAGCTGCTCGACACGCACGACGTTGACTACACGCAGACGCCGGCGGAGGACTTCGCCACCGGCATCGTCACGTACCGCGATCCCGACGACGGCCGCATCGCCAAGGCGCAGTTCACCGTGTCGTGGATGTACGACAAGCAGGGGCTGCGGCTGCTCATCGACGGGTTGGGGCCCGGTTACGCGCTGGAGGTCAACTCGCTGCGGTCGCCGTTGGAGATCTTCATCGGCGACGCGGCCGCCGCAAGCGCGGCCGACGCCGAGCTGGCGCTCGAGAAGGCCACCGCCAGCCAGGGGCTGCTCACGGTGCAGCCCGACGAGCCGGCGCTGTACGGCTACGTTGACGAGACCCGGGACCTGGTGGCGGCGCTGGCCGAGGGGCGGCCGCCGAAGCTCGACTGGGAGTACGGGCTGGAGATCGTACGGCTCACCATGGCGGCGTACCTGTCCGCCGAACGCGGCGTCACGGTCGACCTCACCGACCCGGCGACCAACGCGGAGCTGGAGACCTACGTGCCGCTGATACAGCAGGGCCGGGGCCGGGAGGTGTTGCACGTTGTGGGGTGAGTTGCCCTGGCGGCTGCAGCCGGGGGCGGGGGGTGGGGGCCCCAGCCGCTCTGCGATGAGCCGTGAGGCGAAGAGCCATGGGCAGGGCCGGGGCCGGGAGGTGTTGCACGTACTGTGAGCACCCCGCTGCCCGAGCTCGACCGGGGCGCCGCCGATGCGTTCTGGCGGCGCTACCTCGCCGCCACCGGAGCCGCGACTGCGCCCGGCTACACGGACCTGACCTGTTTCGGGGACAGCGTCGAGCTCGCCGACGAGCTGATCGCCCTCGTCATCGAGGGCCGCAAGCGGGCGACCGCGGCCAGCGTCGCCGAGTACGAGGCCGAGGCCATCGCGCTTCCCGAGGTCGGCGACCGCTGGATCGCCTGCGACGGCCGGGGCAGGCCGCGCGTCGTCGTCCGCACGACCGACGTCAGGGTGGGCCCGCTGTCGTCGGTGGATGAGGCGTTCGCCTGGGACGAGGGCGAGGGCGACCGCACCCGCAGCGACTGGCTCCGGGCCCATACCGACTTCTTCGAACGGTCCCACGCGCAACTCGGCGTCGCGTTCGGGCCGTACATCCCGGTGGTGTTCGAGCGCTTCGAGGTCTCCTACGCCGAGCCGAAGTGACCGATCAGGACGGCGGCGGCGGCACCACGCCGATCTGCTGGAGCATCCCCAGCGTGTCCCACACCGTCCAGTTCTCGGCGATCTTGCCGTGCTCGAACCGCAGCAGCGACAGCGCCTCGACGTGGATCTCGTTGCCGGTCGGCGGGATGCCGTTCACCTCGGCGTCGTGCTTGCCGTGGCCGGTCCAGCGGACGGCGACCTTGTCGCCGGCGGCGACCACGTCGTGGACCTCCCACCGCCCGTTGATGCCGAACTGGTAGGGCGCGAGCGCCGCCACCATCCCGTCTGGCCCGTCCTCGGCCGGCGCGTTCGGGTCGTGGTACCGGTGGTCTGCCGTCAGCAAGTCGGGCGCCAGGTCCAGCTTGCGGCCGTTGCAGAGGTCCTCGAAGAAGCTCCGCGCGATGGATTCGTTGTCGGCCATGAACCCCTCCTCGTTCGTTCCTCCCGGGCGCTGCGCGGCGCCTGCGCAACTATGCGCCAGGAACCGGCGTGCGTCAAGGGCGCCAGCGCACCAGTTCCGGGCCGATGTCGGCGACCGTGCGGCAGCCGGTGAGCGCCATGACCCGCCGCATCTCCTCGGCCAGCAGTTCGAGGACGCGGGCGACGCCGCGCGGCCCGGCGGCGCCGAGGCCGTAGAGGTAGGCGCGGCCAGCCATGGCGGCGGTGGCGCCCAGCGCCAGCGCCTTCACGATGTCGCTTCCGCGGCGGACGCCGCCGTCGCAGATGATCTCCACCTGCCCGCCGACCTCGTCGGCGACCGGCGCCACCAGCTCGAGGATCGGCGGCGCCCCGTCGAGCTGGCGGCCGCCGTGGTTCGACAGTGCAATGGCGTCGACGCCCTCGCCTGCAGCGATCTTGGCGTCTTCCACCGTCTGGATGCCTTTCAGCACGATCGGGCCGTCCCACGCCGATCGCAGCCAGTCGAGGTCCCGCCACGACAGGCCCGGGTCGAACTGACCGTTGACGTACTCGGCCAGCGACACGGCGTCGGTGCCGTCGCCGACGTCCCGCCCCACCACGTTGGCGAAGGCGATCGGCTCGGCTCTGACGAACTCCCACGTCCAGCCCGGGTGGAGTAGACCGTCGAGGATCGTGCCCAGCCCGATCTTCGGGGGCAGTCTGAAGCCGCGGCGCACGTCCCGCTCTCGCTGCCCGAGCACTGCGGTGTCGACGGTGAGGCACAGCGCCTCGTAGCCGGCGGCGGCGGCCCGGCGGATCATCTCCTCGACGAGGCCCCGGTCCCGCCACACGTACACCTGGAACCACAGGCGCCCATCGCTGACCGCCCGCACCTCCTCGATGGAGCGGGTACCGAGCGTCGACAGGGTGTACGGCACGCCGGCAGCGGCGGCGGCCGGGGCGACTGCCAGCTCGCCGAGCGGGTGGGCGATGCGGGTGAACCCGGTGGGCGCCAGCACCAGTGGCAGCGCCGTGCGCTTCCCGAGCAACGTGGCGGAGGTGTCGACCTCCCGCACGTCGCGCAGCACGCGCGGAGCGAACTCGACTCGCTCGAAAGCCTGGGTGTTGCGGGTCAGCGACAGCTCGTCCTCGGCGCCGCCGTCTATGTAGTCGAAGACGCCGCGGGGCAGCCGGCGGCGGGCGATGCGTCGCAGGTCGGCGACGTTGGCGGCCCGCGCCAGGCGGCGGGCCGCCGGATCCAGCTCGATCGGCCTGAAGCGCAGCACCGAGCGCAGGGCGTCGAGCATCTACATGCCCGCCTCGGCGGGCAGCCCCTGCCAGGCCAGTTCGTGGACACGGGCCACGAACTCCTCGCCGGTGGGGATGCGGAGATCGCCGAGGTCGTCGACGGCGGAGCTCCATGCGGCGTACTCGCCCGCCGCGACCGCGGCGGCCAGGCGGGCGGCGAACACGTGGACGGCCAGCGGCCCGGCCGCCAGCCCGAGCCGGGACGCAACTTCGCCGGGCAGCTCGACCTCGGCGTGACGCGGCAGAGAGTCGACCAGCGGGCCTTCGGCGCCGCCGGCGACCGCCACCCGGATCGCCCGGACGAACGTGCGGGCCGGCAGGGCCGCAGCGGAGGGCCCGGCACCCGGCCGGACCGGCTGCGGGGCGAAGGGCGCCACCCGGCCCGGCCCGCTGTCGCCGCGGGCCCGCCGCCGTGCTTCGACGAAGTAGTCCTTCTCCCACGTGTGGCCCAGCGCCCGCTGGTCTTCGACGCGCTGCTCCTCCAGGAAGAGCCGCCGGCCCAGCGACCACTCGCGATAGGCGCGGGCCAGTTCCGGGTCGTCGTCGATGGCGGCGATGACCGGCTCGGCTGCGGCGGCCAGTCGCGCCGGCACCGGGCGCAGCTCGCAGTAGGGGAAGCCCGCCTCCAGCCGCAGTCCCCGGACCGGGGCGGTGAGCTGCCAGTTCATCGTGAAGGTGGCCACGGCCCAGTCGGTCTCCACGACCCCCTCGAGCGGGCCGATGCCGTGCACCGGCAGGTTGGCCGGGCCTTTCACGAGCATGTGGATGCCGGGCGGCGTGCGCAGCAGCAGCGGCACGGTGAACGTGACGATGCCGTGCCCGAAGTGGCTCGTGGCGACGAGCGCGTGGGCAGGGTCGGCGGTGCTGATCTCGAGGCCGTCCAGCCCGGGGGAGCCGTTCCAGTCGATGGTCACGTCGCATGGCAGCCGCAGCCACCAGGCCTGCTCGTTGGCGGCGTTCAGTGGCTGGCAGCGGTAGGCGAACCGGTCCCGGGTCGCGTCCATCCAGTCCCGCCGTCCGGGCGCCGGCGTGATCTCGGGCCGCCACCCGCCGACGACCATCGCTCGCAGGGCCCACCGCTCCGCCATGGGCTGAAGTTACTCGGCCGGCGGGCGGCGCTGCGTAGAGTGAGCGGAATGAGCGATCCGCAGCGGCGCGTGGAGATCGAGGGCAAAGAGCTGCTGCTCGCGGGTCTACTTCCTCGCGTTCGACGACGAGACCGAGAAGGTGTGCACCCGGGTGCTGGAGAACTGGCCGGAGCTGGAGGACCTGGGCGTGAGCGACGACTGCCCGACGCTCGGCATCACCGCCCAGCCCTGATCAGCGATCCCGGATCAGTGTGAATGCTCCTCGCGGGCCAGCGCCTCCACCGGCACGCCGAGCTTCTTCGCCCGCTGGATGCTGAAGTAGATCGCAGCGACGAGGATCGCCACGATGATGACCAAGGAGACATAGGTGTTGAGGTGGTACCAATGGGCCGCCACCATCTTCAGGCCGACGAAGATCAGGATGCCGCCGAGCGCATGCGATAGGTAGTGGAACCTCTCCTTGGCGTCGGCCAGCAGGAAGTACATGGCCCGCAGTCCGAGGATCGCGAAGGCGTTGGACGCGAACACGAGGTACGGCTCGTTCGACACGGCGAGGATCGCCGGTACTGAGTCGACGGCGAAGATGACGTCGGTGACCTCGACCACCACCAGCGCCGCCAGCAGCGGGGTCGCCGCCCACTTCCCGTTGATCCTGGTGAGGAACTTCTGGCCGTCGAACTCGTCGGTCACCGGCATCACTCGCCGCAGCAGGCCCAGCCCGCGGGTGGCCTCCTTCTCGCCCTCGTCGGCTCGGTGGCGGATGATCTTGGCGCCGGTGTAGACGAGGAAGGCACCGAACACCAGCAGGACCCACCAGAAGCGGGCGATCAGCGCGGTGCCGAGGAAGATGAAGATCGCCCGCAGCGTCAGGGCTCCGAATATGCCCCAGAACAGCACCCGGTGCTGGTACTTCACGGGTATCGCGAGCGTGCCGAACAGCATCGACCAGACGAACACGTTGTCGACGCTCAAGGACTTCTCGATCAGGTAGCCGCTGACGTACTCGCCGAAGGCGTCGGCGCCGAAGGCGACCAAGACGATGACGGCGAAGCCGAGGCCGCACGCCACCCAGACGGCCGACTCGATCCCTGCCTCGGTGGCGGAAGGGGCGTGCGCCTCGCGGTGGCGGTAGAGGTCGATGGCCAGCATCAGGACGATGGCGACGAGCAGCCCCAGCCACGCCCAGGCGGGCACGCTGAGGTCGACGAACTTCGAGGTGCTGGTGGATTCGGCGGCGAGGATCATCACGCAGTTCTGCCCGGGGAAGCGGTGTCGGAAACCTGGTGGAACGCTACCAGCGCCGCAGGTGGCGTTCGGCCTCCGCGGCGATGGTCCGCACGATGTCGCCGGCGGGTTCGGCGTCGTGCACGAAGCGCGCCGACTCACCGGCGTACATCGGCAGCGCCTCGACGGCGCCGGTGACGCCCTGGAGCGGCGGCACGGTGCCGAGGCGCGGGATCGGGATGGGCTCGTCGAGCTGGAGGTTGGCGGCGACGTCCCCGTCGAAAGCACGGGCGGCGTCCAGGCTCGCCCGCAAGACCCGGGCGGCCGACGCCTCGTCGGGCCAGCCCACCCGGAACTCGTCGGTCAGCACCGAGTCGCCGCCGCCCGCTGCGACGATCGCCTTCTTGTACACCTCGTGGGCGCCGGACTCGTGGGCGGCCAGGAACCGGGTGCCCATCCGCACCCCGGCCGCGCCGGCCGCCAGCGCAGCCGCCACGCCCCGGCCGTCGCCGATCCCGCCGGCGGCGAGCACCGGCACGTCGACGGCGGCGACGACCTCGGCGAGTAGCGGCCACAGCGACTCGCTGCCCCACATCCTCCCGCCGCCTTCCGTGCCGCGCACCACCAGCAGGTCGCACCCGGCGGCGGTGGCGGCTTCGGCCTCGGCAAGCGACCCGACCTGCCAGCCGGCGAGGGAGCCGTGTTCGTGGACGAAGGCGACCAGGCGGGGATCGGGCGGCGCGTGGTAGAAGTCGACGACGGTGGCGTGCCGGGCGGCCACGTCGACCGACGCCTCGTTCATCACCGGCACGAGGAAGTTGACGACCAGCGGCCGGTGCGGAACGGCGGCGAGCATCTCCTCGAGCTGCTCGGGCGGGAAGAAGAGCGCAGCGAAGCCGCCCATCCCGCCGGCTTCTGTGACGGCGGCGATCAGCTCCGGCGTGCAGATGCCGCCCATCGGGGCGAGCTGGATCGGCACGTCGCAGCCGGCGAGGTCCGTGAGGGCGGTGTGCAATGCCATGGGTGCGCCCACTGCGAAATGTATCCCGCGCCGGCTGTCGCGTCTACCGTCGAATCCCGTGAAGTACGCGGTGGTGGAGTACGAACGGCGGTGGCGGCTTCCCGGGGTGCCTGACGGGGCGCGGGACCTCCGGCGGATCACCGATCGCTACCTCGACGGGACCCGCCTCCGGCTGCGCCTGGTCGAATCGGCGGACGGGGAGGTGCTGCAGCGCAAGCTGGGCCACAAGCGTAGAACCGCCGCCGCCTCCCCGGCGGCGGTGATGCACACCAGCCTCTACCTCGACGAGGCGGAGTGGGCCGCGCTGTCAGCACTGCCGGGCCGGGACCTGGTGAAGACCCGCTGGCTGCTCGACGTAGGCGAGTGGCTGGCGGCAGTGGACGAGTTCGCCGACGGGCTCGTGCTCCTGGAAATCGACTTCGGCTCCGATGACGCGATGCAGGGCTTCAGGCCTCCGGCCTGGCTGGTCGAGGAGGTCACCCTCGACGAGGCCTTCACGGGAGCTCGGCTGGCTGGGGCGGGTTGATCTGGATCCGATCGGTATTGAGGTCCCACAGCTCCCAGGAGAGGGCGAAGTCGCCGGCCGCGGTGGCGCTGCGGACGATGCGGCCGGTCGACTCGTCGACCCAGACGGTCAACTCTAGGTCGGCGAGCTCGTCGGCCGCCTCGGTGTCAGGCCCCAGCAGCGCGGCCTGGACGTCGAGGTCCCGCCCATCGAGCGCGAACCGCCGGGTGGTGAAGTCGCCCACCCCCTCGTGCTCGAAGGGGAGCTCCCCGAGGAGGGGGTAGACGCCGCTGCCGGGGTTGAAGCCCTGGCCGGCAGGCACGATGCCCGTCACGCGGGCGGCGAGTTGGTTGACGCCGGCCTGCCACCCGCTCCCGGTGTCGTACCAGGTCGCCCCCTCGATCACCACCAGGCGGATCGCCTCCGGAGCGCCACCGTCCTGGGTCGCCTCCCCCTCGGCATAGAGGCGGTCGGGTGCCATGAAGGCGCCGGTCACGCTCAGCGTGGAGCCCGGCTCCTCCATCCGGGCTTCGAAGCGGTAGGAGTCCAGCTCGGCGGGAGGCGGGAGCGATCCATCCCGGAACCCATCGCCGCCACAAGCCGTCGCTAGCAGGAGCACTACGAGGCTCGTGGCGGCGAACCGGTCAGATATCGCCGGCGTCCTCGGTGCGCTGGCGGTGGATGCGGCCCTCCCGGCCCTTCAACGAGAGGCCGGTGCCGGAGCCGTAGCGCACCTGGATCATCTCGGCGAGGATCGACACCGCCACCTCGGCGGGCTGCTCGGCGCCGATGTCGAGGCCGACC
>JBFJZV010000015.1:0-26947 GCA_041621915.1 Acidimicrobiia bacterium
GTCGTCGCGTTCCTCAGTGGCCTGCTCGAGGCGTTCGGTCTCGAGGGCACCGTCGACTCCCGAATCGAGGACGGAGCGATCTTCGTCGACGTGTCGGGGGAACAGACGGAGGCGTTGGTGGGACCGAAGGGATCGATCATGCAGGCGATCCTGGAGCTGAGCCGCACCGTCGTGCAACGGAAGACGTTTGGAAGCGCGAGATTGCGGCTCGACATCGCGGGCTATGGCGCTCGCCGCCAAAAGGCTCTGGAGATCTACGCGGCGCGGTTGGCCGATCAGGTGAAGGAGGACGGCGAGGAGATCATGCTCGAGCCGATGAATCCTGCCGATCGGAAGGTCGTCCACGACGCCATTGCGAGCGTAGAGGGCGTCCGAACCTACTCGGAGGGCGAAGAGCCGAACCGTTCCGTAATCATCAGCCTCGCCCCGGGCTTCGAGCCTGCATCCGACGAGTCGAACTTGGACGACGAGGACGACGTCTCCGACGAGTCGGCTGAGTCCGAGTCCGAGTAGCGATGTTTCACGGGAAACATCGCGCTTGACGGTCGCCCAGGCCGTCGCCGCCGCCGGCTGGGCCGGCCATTCGCTCGGCGAGGAGGCTCGAGCCCAGCTCGATACCTACGCAGCCTGGCTGATCGAGGAGGCCATCCCGGCCGGCGGGTTGGGCCCGCGGGAGGCCGGAAGGGTGTGGTCGCGACACATCGCCGATTCGCTGGCGTTCTCGATCGCATGGGATGCTCCCCCCGGTGAGGTGCTGGACGTCGGCTCGGGGGTAGGCCTTCCCGGTATCCCCCTGGCCGTGCTGTGGCCCGAAACGTACGTGACCCTGCTGGACCGCGGCGGGCGGAGAACCACGATGCTCCGACGGATCGTGCGCATCCTGGCGCTACCAAGGGCTGCCGTCGCCCAGGCGGACGTCTTCGCAGTGGCGGACGAGTGGGAGGCGCTGGTGTTTCGGGGGTCCGTGTCCGGGCCTGAAGCGGTGGGTCTGTCCGCCAAGCTCCTCGCCCCGGGCGGTACGGCGGTCATCGGCCTCAGTCGCCGGGCCGAATTGCCATCCCGGGCGAAGGACCTCGAGCCGCTCGCCGCGGCGATGGGGTTGGAGACCGAGGTGGTGCGGGTGCCGGACGAGGTCCTTGACGGACCGGCGTGGCTCCTTATCATGCGGCGGTAGTGACGCACGACCCGCAGGGTCGTCGAACGGTCTACGTCGCCATCGCCAATCAGAAGGGCGGCGTCGGGAAGTCGACGACCACCATCAACCTGGGTGCCGCGCTCGCCTTCCAGGGCGAGCGGGTGCTCCTCGTCGACGCCGATCCGCAGGCCAACACGACCTCAGGGCTCGGCGTGGGTCGCGACGCCCTCGACGCCACCGTCTATGACGTGCTGATCGACGAGCGGCCGGTGGACGACGTGATCGAGCCCACCAGCGTGCGGGATCTGTTCGTCCTCCCCTCCAGCATCGAACTGGCCGGCGCGGAGATCGAGCTGGTCTCGATGTTCTCCCGGGAAACGCGGCTCCGCGGCGCGCTCAAGTCGATCGAGGGGGAGTACGACGTGGTCCTCATCGATTGTCCACCCTCCCTGGGGCTCCTCACGGTCAACGGGCTGGCGGCGGCGGAGGAGGTGCTCATCCCGATCCAGTGCGAGTACTACGCGCTGGAAGGCGTCGGCCAGCTGATGCGCAACATCGAGCTGGTCCAGCGCAACCTCAACCCTCAACTTGAAGTGGAAGGTGTGGTGCTCACCATGTTCGACGCTCGGACGACCTTGGCGGCCGACGTCGTCGAGCAGGTGCGGCAGCACTTCGGCGACACCGCGTATCGGACGGTCATCCCCCGTACGGTGCGGCTGTCGGAGGCGCCGTCCTATGGAGAGCCGATCGAGGCATACGACGGGATGAGCCGGGGCGCGATCGCGTACCGGGAGCTGGGACGCGAGTTCAGGAGGCGACATGGCAAGCCGTAAGAGCGGGCTCGGCCGGGGGCTCGAATCGCTGATCCCGGTGCAGCGGCCCGTGAGTGGTTTCACCACGATCGCGCTCGACCTCATCGAACCCAACCCGCAGCAGCCGCGAGCCCACTTCGACGACGAAGCGTTGGAGTCGCTGGCGGCATCGATCCGCGAGGTCGGGGTCCTGCAGCCGGTCATCGTGCGGGCCGGTGCCGACGACGGAGGGTACGTGCTGGTGGCGGGGGAGCGCCGGTGGCGGGCGGCCGGCCTGGCCGGGCTCGAGGAGATCCCGGCGGTGGTGCGTGCGCCCGACGAGGCCGGGGGCCTGGTCGAGGCGTTGATCGAGAATGTTCAGCGAGAGGATCTGACGCCGCTCGAAGAAGCCGCCGCCTACGCTCAGCTTCTGGAAGAATTTGGGTTGACCCACGAGGAAGTGGGCGGAAGGGTCGGCAAGAGCCGGGTGGCGATCACCAACACCCTTCGCCTCCTGCAGCTCCCCCCGGCGATCCAGGGCCTCGTCGAGCGCCGCGAGCTCGGCGCAGGGCATGCCCGTGCACTCCTCGGGCTGGACGACGAGGCGCACGCCGTGCACCTCGCCCGCAAGGCGGCGACCGAGGGATGGTCGGTGCGCCAGGTGGAGGACGCGGTTCGTGCCCGCCAGGCGGCGGCCGAGCCGTCGCGGCCCGCCCGGCCGGATCAGGCGCGCCCCGCCGAGATCATCGAGCTGGAGGAGCGCCTCGCCGAGCGGCTGGGCGTGCCGGTGCAGATCGATCTCGGCAAGCGGCGCGGGAAGATCGTGGTGAGGTTCACCTCCCTCGACGACCTCCAACGTCTGTACCACGTGCTGTTCGACTGATGTCCCGGGCTGGGGGGAGCGGGAGGGGGGCGGCTCCGCCGGGCCCCCTCGCCCTGATCGGAGCGGCTTTGCCGTGACGATCAGCGGGCAATGAGCGCGGCCGAAGGCCGCACGAGCAACGCCAGTCGGCAGCCTGCTGCCGACTGGTTACGCGACGAATTCCTTGAGCTCTTGTTCGAGCGCAGACTTGCTGCGGGCGCCGACCATGCGCTTGACCTCTTTGCCGTCGCGGAAGACCATCAGCGTGGGGATGCCCATGACGCCGTAGTCGATCGGCGTCTGCTGGTTCTCGTCGACGTTGAGCTTGGCGACGGTCAGCTTGCCGGCATGCTGGTCGGCGATCTCCTCGAGCGCAGGCGCAATGGCGCGGCAGGGTGCGCACCATTCGGCCCAGAAGTCGACCACGGTGGGGGTGCTCGACGAGATCGTCTCCTTGAACGTGGCATCGGTGACGGTGACGGTGTTCTGTCCCATGAGTCTCGGCCGCGGGCGGCCTCACCTCCTCAGGTGTCGGTAGGGGTGGGGATCGCCGGGTACAACCGGCGGGTGATCGGCTTCATTCCTCGTCGTGCAAGGCCTCCAGCCAGCGCTCGGCGTCGATCGCGGCCTGGCAACCATTGCCAGCCGCGGTGATCGCCTGCCGGTAGACGTGGTCGACCACGTCGCCGGCGGCGAACACGCCGGGAACGGACGTGCGGGTGAAGCCATCGACCACGATGTACCCGCCCGGGTCGAGCTCTAACTGGCCGCGGAACAGCTCGGTGTTGGGATCGTGACCGATCGCCACGAACACGCCGTCGGTGGCGAACTCGGTCTCCTCGCCGCTGTGCACGTTGCGCAGCGTGACGCCGGAAACGCCGTCGTCGCCGTGGATCTCGGTGACGACGCTGTCCCATACGACCGCGATCTTCGGGTTGGACAGCGCTCGCGCCGCCATGATCTTCGAAGCGCGGAACTCGTCGCGACGGTGGACGATCGTGACTTTGGAAGCGAACTTCGTAAGGAAGGTGGCCTCCTCCATCGCCGAATCGCCGCCGCCCACCACCACCAGCTCCCGGTCGCGGAAGAAGAATCCGTCGCAGGTTGCACACGACGAAACGCCGTAGCCGCGCAGGCGATCTTCGCCCGGCACGCCGAGCCAGCGAGCCGATGCACCGGTGCTGATGATCACCGACTGCGCCTCGTACTCGTCGGCGTCGACCCACACGCGGAAGGGGTGGGTCGAGAAATCGACGCGGGTGGCGTCCGCGGTGATCATCCGCGTGCCGAACCGCTCGGCCTGCTTGCGGAACCGGTCCATCAGCTCCGGCCCGAGGATCCCGTCCGGGAAACCTGGGTAGTTCTCGACGTCGGTGGTCAGCATGAGCTGGCCACCGGCCTGGGCACCTTCGATCATCAGAGGGGAGAGATCGGCCCGGGCGGCGTAGACGGCGGCGGTCAGCCCTGCCGGCCCTGAGCCGACGATCACGACGCGTTCCATCACTCTGGCATGCTCCTCGGGTTGCGCTTGAACCAGAGGAACGTCGCGAGCGCCGCGAATAGTCCACCGATGATCGTCCACGACCACTGGGCGCCCACCAGCTCGGCGAGGATGCGGTGGAGGCCGACCAGCAGCAAGATGAGCGCCACCAACCCCAGCACTGCCAGCAGGGGCGCAGCCGCCACCCAGCGAGCCGCCCGCTCGAACCGGTCGACGGTCATGGAGCGGATGCGCTGGGTGAAGCGCTCCAGGAAATCGGCGATGCGGGTCGGGAAATCGTCCACGGTCGGCCCGGAGGTTAGTCGTAGCCGGCCCGCCGAGGGCGGGACTACTCGACGGTGGCGGTGGCCACCGTCGCACAGGTGCCGGCGTCGACCGCGGCGAGCTGCCGCAAGTCGCCGTCGACGGCGACTGCCAGCACGTACACGGGGAGGTCGGCGACGGTGCCCGTGCCGAGCAGGAGCACCTGCGTGCTCTCCTCGACGGGCAGGGTGCCTGCATCCGCCAGCGACGACCGCAGCTCCGTCGTGCACGGCGGCGGCTCCGCACCGTCGTCGGCAGCGCCGTCGGCCAGCCGGAATTGCTGAGCGAACCGGGCGCGCACCTGTGTCAGCTCGGAGTCGAGCGTGCCGAAGTCGACGAGGGGCCCGAAGGCCGTGCCGAGGTCGGTGCCGGCCGTCGGCATGGTGGTGTCCGGCATCGCCGTCTCCGGTGGCGCGCCCACGAGCTCCCGTTCGTCCTCAGCCGGTGCAGCCGATTCGAGGTCCGCCGCCGCAGAGACCGTCGCGAGAGGCTCGTCCAACGCCTGCGATTGGACGTCGGCGTCACCGGCGTCCGCCGCCGCGGCGACGGTGGTGGTGGAGTCGCCGGCGTCGTCGCTCGTGTTGAGGAGGCTGAGCAGCGGCGCCGCCAGCGCGACCCCCAGCAGCACGGCGGCGGCGGTGGCGAGCGCGCTCCAGTTGACGGACCAGCGGCGGCGACGCGGCGAGGCCGCAGGCTGCGGCAGCACCAGGTCGAGCTCAGCCGCGACGCTGCGGTGGAGGCGCATGCGCTCGAGGTCGTCGAGCTGCGGCGCCGGGGCTGCTGCGATGGCGGCGAGCGCGACGCGCTGCGCCTCCAGCTCGGCACTGGCGGCCGGGTCGGCGCCAATGCGCGCCTCGAGGTCGGCCGCCTCGTCTGCCGGGAGCGTGCCTTCAGCGAGGGCGGCGATCAGCTCGTGGTCGAAATCGGTCATGATGTCTCGTCCCTAGGAAGCCGGCGGGGCCCCGAAAGGTTCCCGAGGGCCTCCGCCAGCAGGCGCCTGCCGCGGAACACCCGCGATTTCACGGTACCAACGGGCACACCGAGGATCTCCCCGACCTGCTGGAGCGGCAGATCCTCGAGGTCCGCGAGCACCACCGCCGACCGGAACTCTGTGGGCAGCGCCGCCAGTGCGGCTTCTATCTCCGGTCGCAGGTCCGCCGAGCGCAGCTGATCCTCTGTCGTGGGATCGGCCGGCTCGACATGGTCCGGCAACGCCGTGGTCGGCCGCCGCCGCTGCCGGCGCAGCATGTCGTAACAAGTGTTTACGGCCACCCGGTAGAGCCACGTGCTGAACGCCGACCGGCCGGCGAACCGGTCGGCTTTGCGGAACACCGCCACGAACGTCTCCTGGGCTGCGTCGAGCGCCGCTTCCCGGTCCCGCAGCATGCGGAGGCAGATGGCGAACACCCGGTCTTCGTGGGCGCGCATCAGCTCGTCGAACGCGGCGACGTCGCCGTCGAGGTAGCGGCGAACGAGGGTCTCGTCCTGGGCGGCCCGGCTCGTCACGAGCGGAACCGTACTTCGTAGACGTGGGCGTAGAAGAACTCTCCGCCCTCCTGGGGAGGGACTTCGACGAGCCACAGCAGCCACACCCCGCCGTCGCGAGGCGGGAGCTGCACCCGGGCGCGGCCGCCGACCGCTCGTCCCCGGGCGGTGGGCTCCCACCCGGCGAAGTCGGCCGGCACGCGCGGCGCCCAAGCGACCTCATAGCCGGTGCCGTCGGTGGCGATGACCTCCACCGCGTCCGGCGGTCGGTCGAGCGCGAACGTGACCCCGACGCCGGCCTTCACCGCGGCCAGCGGGTCGAGGTAACGCTCGGTGCGCCACCCGGTCTCCGGGTCGCCGTCGAGCAGCAGGGGGAGGTCGGCGTTGCGCTCCTGGGCATCGCCGAACGGGTCGTAGACGCCGGAGTCCGTCACGGCCGGGGAGGGATCGGCGTCAGGGGTTGCAGGGGACGCCACCGACGTGGTCGCGGACGAGACGACCGCGGTGGGGCTCACATCCTGCGCGGGCAGCGGCGCAGCCGGGAACAGCAGCCGTGAGCTGGAGGGCCGCACCCGCAGCGCCAACCCGGCCGCCGCGACGATGGTGGCCAGCACCAGGAGGGCGGCGACCGCGGCCGCCCAGCGCCACGACCAGCCGCTCCCGGGCCGGTCGCGCGGCGCGGTGGGAGCGGCGTGGAGCGCAGCGGCGAGCTCGGCGGCCGCCAGCTCTCCGCGATGGGCGCGCTGGAGCAGGCCGTCGATCTGGCGGGGCAGGCCGGCGCGCACGTCGGACGGTGGCGTGGCCAACGGGGCCCGGCGCCGGCCTGTGGCGCCGGCGGCGAGCACCCCTGCCAGCGCTCGTACGTCGTCGACGGGCCTGGCATCCGGCGGCGCGTCCTGCCGCCCGTAGCCAGCCAGCTTGGCGGGGTGGGCGGCGGAGAACAGCACCGTCGCCGCAGTGATCGCGCCGTGCACCACTCCGGCGGCGTGCAAGGCGGCGAGGCCCTCGGCGAGGCCGGCGGCGTTGGGCAGGAAGTCGGCGATGGGGAGCGGCTCGCCGGCGTCGAGGCGGTTCGCCAGCGTCACCCCGCCCGCCCATTCCTGCACTGCGTATGCGCCGCCGGCGTTCAGGCGGTCCGCGGCGTACACGTCGGCGAGGTGGACGTGGCCCACGGCCGCGGCGGCTCGCACCGCCGTCAGGAACCCGTCGACACGCGCCTCGGACGCGGCCGGGTTGAGGATGCGAACCAGGACCGGCCGCTCCAGGGCGAGGTCGGTGCCGAGCCACTCGACGACGTCGCCGTCTCGCCCGAGCCGGACGTCGAGCTGGTACCGGTCGGAGAGCAGCTCGGTCATGGTCTACCCGAGCCGGTGGCACACGCCGATCAGTCCCGGGCCGGCGTGGGTGCCGACCACGGGGCCGAGCGTCGACACCGTGATCCGCTCGGGAGGCACCACGTCGGTGAGGGCGGCGGCGAACGCATCGACGTCCGGGGCCGCACCGTGAACCACCACCAGGGCGTCGAGTTGCGGCGCCAGGCCGCGTACGTGGTCGATGAGCGCTGCCAGCGCCTTGCGGCGGGTCCGGACCCGGCCGGCGGGAACCACCTGGCCGTCCTCCAGGGTGATCAGCGGCTTCACCGACAGGAGATCGCCGAGCAGCGCCTGGGCGCCGCCGATCCGGCCGCCCCGCTTGAGGAACTCGAGGGTGTCCAGCGCTCCGAGGACCCCGCGGCCCGCCGCGGCGCGCCGCGCCGCCGCCTCGACCTCCTCCAAGCCGCCGCCGGCGTCGGCCGCGTCGGCCGCAGCCAAGGTTGCGAGCCCCAGGGCGGCCGACGTGAGCCGCGAGTCCACCACACGGACGGGGACCTCGCCGGCCACCGCGGACGCGGCGATCTGGGCCGACTGGAAGGTGCCGCTGAGCGCGCTGGAGATGCAGACCGCAACCACGCCTTCGGCGCCTGCCGCGGCGAGCCGGCGGTAGGCCGCCTCGAATCGACCCGGGCTCGGGGCGGCGGTCTGGGGAAGCTCGTCGGCGTCGGGCAGCCGGCGCCAGAAGTCGTCCGGCGAGATGTCCTCGCGGTCGACCATCTCCTCGGCGCCGAAGCGAATGGTCAGGGGGACCACCGCGACGCCGGCCTGTTCCAGCAGGTCGTCGGGCAGGTCGCACGACGAGTCGGTGACGACGCCGATCAACTCAGCTCGACTTGCGGAGCAGCTCGAGCCCGCCGGGCAGCTCCTCGAACCCCTCCATCAGGTACAGCCTCCGGGCGCGGTCGTTGCCCATCTGCGTATTGAGGAGCAGCGCCTGGGCGCCGCCGGCGCGGGCCCGCCGCGCGCAGGCGCGCATGATCGAGCGTCCCATGCCGCGGCCCTGCCAGGGTGGGTCCACCGCCAGCCGCTGGAGGTAGCTGAGCGCGATGCCGTGCCCGAGCACTGCGAACGCGCACAGCCCGCCGTCCTGGTCGTGGATCACGAGGATGTCGGCGCGGCTGGTGGCTTCGACGGCTTCCTCGAGGCCGCGCCGGTCGAGCCGCCAGAACGGCTCGAAGGCCGCTGCGTCGATCCGGGTGGCTTCGTCGAGGTCCTCACTCGACCCGACCGCCACGAGATGGTCGGGGGCGGGGACCTGGTGGTCCAGGTCGAGCCGGTAGAGGCTGAGGTCGGCCTCCGACTCGAAGCCGGCGGAGCGCCACGCCTGCTGAGTGGGCGGCGGCAGTGGCGGGGAGATCACGGACGGGGCGCCGATCTCGAGCAGCTCGTCGGCTGTGGCGGCGATGAAGGCCCCTCCGCCGCGGATCAGCCGCAGGTGTGCGTCCGGAAAGGCGTCGTTCCATGGCCTGGCCTCCGCGCGCGCCCAGCCACGGCGGAGCGTGATGGGTCCAGGCCACTCACCTCTGATGATCATCCGCATGTGGGGCGTGGATCTCCTCGGTGCGGCGCCAGGGTACCGTCGCCCGGGAGCGGTCCGGCTGCGTGCATGCCAGAGTGGAGGTCGTGCCGGTCCTGGTATACAGCCACGAGGCGTTCGCGAACCACGACGCTGGCCCGCGCCACCCGGAGCGCCCGGCGAGGCTCGACGCAGTGCTGGCCGGCGTGGCTCGCAGCGGCGTGGAAGTGTCGTGGCGGGAACCCGGCACGGTCCGCCTCGAGGACCTGGTGCGCGTCCACGATCCCACCTACGTCGCGGCCATCCGGCGCTTCTGCGAAGCCGGAGGCGGCTCCCTCGACGCCGACACCCACGCTGGCCCCGGATCGTGGGAAGCGGCCCAGCGCGCCGCCGGCGCCGGGATCGACGCCTACGCCGCGCTCGGCAACGGCGACGGCCCGGCGCTTCTTGCAGTTCGGCCGCCGGGCCACCACGCCCTGGCCGCACAGGCGATGGGGTTCTGCCTGTTCAACAACGTCGCGATCACCGCTGCCCGGTTGGTGGATGAGGGCCACCGGGTCGCGATCTTCGACTGGGATGTCCATCATGGCAACGGCACCCAGGACACCTTCTACCGCGAGGACGACGTGCTGTACGTGTCGCTCCACGAGTTCCCGGCATACCCCGGCACCGGATGGGTGGACGAGCGGGGCACCGGCCGCGGCGCCGGCTCGACGGTCAACTTCCCGTTCCCGCCCGGCACGGGCGGCGACGTCTACCGTCCGGCGGTCGCCGGCGTGGCCGTGCCGGTGATTCGCCAGTTCGAGCCCGACTGGTTGTTGGTCTCGGCGGGCTACGACGCCCACGCCAAAGACCCGCTGGCGGGGATCCGGCTGTTGGAGAGCGACTACGCGTTCATGGCCGCTGCTCTGGCCGACGTGGTGCCGCTGAACCGGACGATCTACTTCCTGGAGGGCGGCTACGACCTGGATGCGATCGAAGGATCAGTGGCGGCCACGCTGGTGGGCGCCACCGGCGGGCTGACGTCGGAGCTGCCGGCCGACGGGGCCAGCCCGTCCGTGGCGTGGAAGATCCTGCGCCGGGTCGCCGATGTCGCCGGGCAGCGCTGGCAGGTCGGCTGAACCCGGTTAAGGACGGCAAAGGTGCGGCCGATAGGCCAACCGGGACAGTCGCACGGAGGTATCGGGTGTCTGCGGACATGCCAACGCTGGAGGAATTGCTGGCCAAGCTGATCGCCGTCAACGGCTCGGACCTGCACCTGAAGGTCGGGTCGCCGCCGGTGTTCCGCATCGACGGCCAGCTCCACCTGTCCAACCTGCCCAAGATGGCTCCGGCGACCACGGAGCAGTTCGCCGAAGAGATCCTGCCGGAGCGGATGGTCGAGTCGTTCCACCGGACGAACGAGGCCGACTTCGCGATCGGCCGCTCCGAGCTGGGCCGCTTCCGGGTGAACGTGTTCCGCCAGCGGGGCTCGATCAGCCTGGTCCTGCGGGCCGTGAGCCCCGCGAGCCGCAACTTCGACGAGCTGGGGCTGCCACCGGTGCTCCAGCAACTGGCGATGGAGCCCCGGGGCCTGATCCTCGTCACCGGGCCCACCGGCTCCGGCAAGACCACCACGCTGGGCGCGATCGTCGATTACATCAACAGCAACCGGCGGGTGAACATCATCACCCTTGAGGACCCCATCGAGGTGCTCCATCCGGACAAGCTCTCGATCGTCAGCCAGCGTGAGGTCGGCGTCGACACCGACAGCTTCGCCGAGGCGCTGCGGCGGGTGCTCCGCCAGGATCCCGACGTCATCCTCATCGGGGAGATGCGGGACGCCGAGACCGTCGACGCCGCCCTGAAGGCTGCGGAGACGGGTCACCTGGTGCTGTCGACGCTGCACACGATCGATGCCACCGAGACCATCAACCGGATCATCGACTTCTTCCCGGCGTACCACCAGCAGCAGATACGCCTGGTGCTGGCCGGCTCGCTGCGAGGCATCGTCAGCCAGCGGCTGCTGCAGCGGGCCGACGGCAAGGGCCGCATCCCCGCGACCGAGATCCTCGTGAACACCGAGCGGGTGTTCGACCGCATCATCGACGAGAGCGCCACGTCGAGCCTGGTCGAGGTCATCGAGGACGGCGAGTTCTACGGGATGCAGACGTTCGACCAGGCGCTGCTGCGCCTCTACGAGTACGGCATGGTGACGTACCAGGACGCCCTCTCCCATTCCACCAACCCCGCCGACTTCAAGCTGAAGGTGCAGAACAAGGGCCTGCGGAGCGCGTAACACATTGCAGCCGACCCGGGGGCTTCACATTGCAGCCGACCCGGGCACGCGTCGTCGGGTGCGTCGTATTGGGGCCCTCTCGGCTGCGGCTGCCGCCGGGGCTGGTCCTGCGTGGGGGCCGGCGCGAGGCGCCGGCCTTGTTCCAACCACGTACCGCGTCGTGAGATTCGCGGCTTCCTAAGCTGCTTCGCGTGCTTCCGCCGCGATTTGCCTCCCTTCTCGAACCCGGCGCGCCCGCTGCTGAGCTGGGGGCGCTGTTTCGTGACGCCGGGCACGAGCTGTACCTGGTGGGGGGGAGCGTGCGCGACCTGCTGCTGGGGCGGGAGGCTTCGCCCGACCTCGACTTCGCCACCGACGCGCGGCCCGAGCGGACCCGGGAGGTGGTGGGGGAGTGGGCCGACGACCTCTACACGATGGGTGAGGCGTTCGGCACGATCGGGGTGGTGAAGGACGGCACCACGCTGGAGATCACGACCTTCCGGTCGGAGGTCTACCGGGACGACAGCCGCAAGCCCCACGTCGAGTACTCCGACGACATCACCGAGGACCTGTCGCGGCGCGACTTCACCGTGAACGCGCTGGCGCTGCGGGTCGATGGCGGCGACCCGGAGATGCTCGATCCCCACGGCGGCCTCGCCGACCTCGAGGCCGAGGTGCTGCGGACTCCGCTGGAGCCCGAGGTGTCGTTCGGGGACGACCCGCTGCGGATGCTGCGCCTGTACCGGTTCGTTGCGACGCTGGGCTTCCGGCCTGACCCGGTTGCCGAGTCGGCGGCCAAGGCTATGGCGGAGCGGCTGGGGATCGTGAGCGCCGAGCGGATCCGCGAGGAGCTGTCGAAGCTGCTGCGGGGCGACCACGTGGCCTCGGCACTGCGCGGGCTGGTCCGATCCGGCCTCGCCGAGCAGTTCGTGCCCGAGTTCCCGGCGCTGGCGCTGGAGCAGGATCCCCACCACCACCACAAGGACGTCCTGGCCCACACCATCGCGGTGGTCGAGAAGTGCCCGCCGGACCTGGTGACGCGGCTGGCGGCGCTGCTGCACGACATCGGCAAGCCGGCCACCCGGTCGTTCGGCGCTGACGGCGTGTCGTTCCACCACCACGAGGCGGTCGGCGCCCGCATGGCCCGGGAGCGGCTCCGCAAGCTGCGCTACCCCAACCGGATCGTCGAGGACGTGTCCGAGCTGGTGTACCTCCACATGCGGCCACACACCTACAAGCTGGGGTGGACCGACCGGGCGGTGCGCCGTTACGTCCGCGACGCCGGCCACCTGCTCGACGCGCTCAACACGCTGGTGCGCTGCGACGTGACCACCCGCAGCGAGCGACGCGCCCGGGCGATCGAGCGCCGCATCGACGAGCTGGAGCGACGCATCGCCGAGCTGCGGGAGCAGGAGGAGCTCGATCGCATCCGCCCGCCGATCGACGGCCACCAGGTGATGCAGCACCTGGGCTTGGAGCCTGGCCCGATGGTGGGCGAGGCGATGGACATGCTCCTCGAGCACCGCCTCGACGAAGGGCCGTACTCCGAGGAGGACGCGATGCGCCTGCTCGACGACTGGTGGGCGGCGCGGAACAGCTGACGGTTAGCGGCGGACGGTCCGCTTTCCGTTGCGGCCATGCTGACGGGGGAGGCACCACGGCGCAATCCCGCCGAAGTCCAATCCCGCCGGAGTCCGCGGATCCAGGATCGGGCGCGGCGGCCGCGCTCGATCTGATACCTACGGGCGGTACGTAGCCCCGACGGCCGGGCCGCTGCGGGGGGCTCCCCACACCAGGAGGACGTCGCCCGTCCACACGCCGGCGAAGTCGCCGCCGCCCTCGAACGGGGAGCTGCGGAGCTGCCTCCAGCCCCGGTCCGGGCTCGCCAGCGCCGACCCGGTGCGGAGGCCGCGGGGCCGGCCGGCCTCGGCACGGCGGTTGCCGGACCACGCCACGAGCCCGGCGTCGGTAGCCACCAGCACCGGTGACTCGCGCTCCTCCAGCGCCGTGGCGGGCAGCGGCGACCACTCCCTCGTCTCCGGGTCGTAGGCGGCGCCGTCCGAGCTGTTGGGCCCCACCGGCACCAGCCGGCCCGCCCACACCGCCATTGCCTCGCCGTCCCACACCGCGGCGTGGCGGGCACGCGCCCCGAGCGGCGCCGGGAGGAGGAGCTCCCAGCGGTCGGTGGCCGGGTCGTAGGTGGCGCCGTCGGCGGAATACTCGCCGTCCTGGGCGGCGCCGCCCCACACGATCATCTCACGGCCCGTCCACACCGCAGTGTGCAGGACGCGAGGCGGGACGGGGGCCTCGGGCAGCCGCCGCCAGGTGTCCGCCGCCGCGTCGTAGGCGAGGCCGCCAGCCCCGGGTTGCCCGCCCTCCACCTCGCCGCCCCATACGATCATCTCCCGCCCCGTCCAGACGGCGGTGTGCAGCCAGCGATGCGGTCCGCCCGCCGCAGCCAGCGGCCGCCACAGATCGGTCACCGGGTCGTACGCGACCCCCTCGACATCGTCGCGCCCCTCGACATAGCCGCCCCACAGCAGCATCTCCGACCCGGTCCACACCGCGGAGTGCCACAGGCGGGGCCCGAAGCCCGGGGGCGCCGGCGCGAGCTCCCGCCAGGCACCGGTCGCGGGGTCGTACGCGGCCCCATCTGCGTGGACGAGCGCCGCGCCGCGGTTGCCGCCCCACACGATCAGCTCCCGGCCGGTCCACACTGCGCTGAACCCGGCGCGGGCCGACAGCGGGCCATCCGGGATCAGCTCCCACGTGTCGGGTTCCTGCGCCGGCAAGCTGGGCTCGCCCGCCGTCGTCGTGGTCGCGAGTGGCGGCACCCGGATCTCGGGAGCCGGAGCTGCGGTCCTGATGCCCGAGCCGCCCGCCAACCCGAGGAGCAGCGCCCCCAGCGCCGCCACCGCGCCGACGGCGATGATCCCGGCATTCGCGGCAGGCCGGTCGTCGCGCACGCCTCCACTGTGCGCCGCCGGCAACCTCCGGTCAAGCCAGGGCCGACGAGCCGCTATGTGCATATGCGTATACTCACCGGCCCCCATGCGAGCCGCCCACCGTGCCCCGTAGCGCCGCCGTCCTCGGCGCGTCCGGCTATGCCGGCGGCGAGCTGGTGCGCCTGCTCGACGCCCATCCCGATCTCGAGATCGCGCACTTCGGTGCCCATACCAAGGCGGGTAGGTCGCTGTCCGAGGTCCACCCCCAGCTCGCCGGCGGCGACCGGCTGCTGGCGACCAACGACCCCGGGGCGGTCCCCGACGTCGACGTCGCCTTCCTGGCGGTGCCGCACGGCCAATCTGCCGAGCCTGCCAAGGCCTTGCACGACCGGGGGATGCGGGTCGTGGACCTGGGCGCCGACCACCGCTTCGCCGAACCCGCCGCCTACGAGGCTGCCTACGGCTCCCCGCATCCGCACCCGGGTGACCTGGCCGATTGGGTCTACGGCATCCCGGAGCTGGCGGGCGACCGGGTAGCGGCGGCCACAAGAGTTGCGGCGCCGGGCTGCTATCCGACGTCGGCGCTGCTGGCGCTGGCGCCGCTGCTGCGCGCCGGGGTCGTCGAGCCACACGCGCACGTGGTGTCGATGTCGGGCGTGACCGGCGCCGGCCGGAGCGTGCGGGAGGATCTCACCTTCGGGGCCGTTGCCGAGGGGGTGCGGCCTTACGGCGCGCTGCGCCACCGGCACGAGCCGGAGATGATCGCCGGGCTGGCCGGGTTCGCCGCCGCCGTCGACCGTCTCCACTTCGTGCCCCACCTCGTGCCCATCCAGCGAGGCCTGTTGAGCACCTGTCTCACGAGGGCGAAGCCCGGTGTCACCGCCGCCGACCTGCGCGGCGCGTACGACACCGCCTACGAGAAGGCGCCGTTCGTCGCTGTGCTCGACCAGCCGCCGCAGACCCGCTGGGTGGTGGGCTCGAACAACTGCCTCGTAGCCGTTGCCCTGGCGGCCGACGGGACCGTGGCGGCGATGGCCGCCATCGACAACCTCCTCAAGGGCGCTGCCGGCCAGGCCGTGCAGTGCGCGAACCTCATGCTGGGCCTGGCCGAGACCGCCGGCCTCCCGACCGCGGGGCTGCTGCCGTGAGCGTCGTGGCGGCCCGCGGGTTCGGAGCGGCGGCTGCCTCGGCCGGCCTGCGCTCCGCACCGGCCGACGTGGCGGTGGTTGCCGCCGACCGGCCGGTGCCCGCCGCCGGCGTCTTCACCGCCAACCCTGCGGCGGCCGCACCGGTGCGGCTCAGCCGTGCCCACCTGGCGGCCTCCGGCGGGCGGGCCCGGGCCGTGCTCCTCAACGCCGGATGCGCGAACGCCGGCACCGGACCCCGCGGCGACGACACGGCATTCGCGACCGCGGCGGCGGCCGCCCGGTCGCTGGGGTGCGCCGTGGAGGAGGTGCTGGTGGCGTCGACCGGCCCCATCGGGCCGCAGCTTCCCGCAACACGGGTGGGAGAGGCGGCCGCCCGTGCGATCGCCTCGTTGAAGGCCACGCCGGGAGCCGGCGAGGCGGCGGCGCGCGCCATCCTCACCACCGACTCCCGGCCGAAGCAGGTGGCCGTCACCGGCGACGGCTGGACGGTCGGCGGCATGGTCAAGGGCGCAGGGATGATCCGACCCGACATGGCGACGATGCTCGCCGTGCTCACCACCGACGCCGGTTGCGACGCAGGCGCCCTGCGGGAGGCGCTGCGGTTCGCCGTCGACCGGTCGTTCAACGCCCTCAACGTCGACGGCTGTGCCTCGACCAACGACACCGTCGTGGCGCTGGCGTCCGGGGACAGCGGAGTGACGCCCTCGCCCGAGTCGCTCCAGGCGGCGCTGACCGAGGCATGCCGCGACCTGGCGCGCCAGATGGCCGAGGACGCCGAGGGAGCCTCCCGGGTGGTGACGCTGTCGGTCGAGGGCGCTGCCGACGACGCCACCGCGCGGCGGCTGGGGATGGCGGTGGCCGACTCTGCGCTGGTGCGGGCCAGCTTCTACGGCGCCGATCCCAACTGGGGGCGCATCCTCGGCGCCCTCGGCGGCAGTGGCCTGCCGTTCGACCAACAGGCCCTCGAGGTCACCTACGACGGGACGGTGGTGGCCAAGGGCGGGGTGGAAGCGGAGTTCGACCGGGCGGGGATGCGGGCGGCTCTGGCAGCGGCCCGGCGGATCGGCATCGGCATCCGGGTCGGCGACGGACCGGGCAGCGCCGAGGTGCTGACCGTGGACCTCACGCCCGACTACGTCGAGTTCAACGCGGAGTACTCCTGATGTCCACCGGGCACACTGCTCCGGTCCCCGACCGGTCCCGCATCGCGGCGACGATGGGCAAGGCCCGCATCCTGAGCGAGGCGCTGCCCTACATCAAGGAGTTCCGCGGCCAGACGGTGGTCGTGAAGTACGGCGGCTCCGCGATGATCGACGAGGCGTTGCGGGCGACGTTCGCCGACGACGTCGCGCTGCTGACGCTGGTGGGCCTGCGGCCGGTGATCGTCCACGGTGGCGGCCCGCAGATCACGCGAGCCATGGACGAGGCCGGGCTCCGCGCCGAATGGATCGACGGCCTGCGGGTGACCGACGCCGCCGCCATCCGGGTGGTGCAGAGCACGCTCGCCGGCGAGGTGAACCCCGACATCGTGCGGCTCATCAACACGCACGGCGCGCTGGCGGCGGGAGTCAACGGGCTCGACGCCAACCTCTTCGAGGCCAAGCCCCGCGACGAGCGGCTCGGCTTCGTCGGCGACGTGACGTCGGTCAACCCGCGGATCGTGACGGCACTCCAGGACGAGGGCTACATCCCGGTGGTGGCTCCGATGGCCCGCGGCGCGAACGGCGGCGCCTACAACGTCAACGCCGACACCGCGGCCGGAGCGCTGGCAGTGGCGCTGGGCGCCGGGAAGCTGGTGTACCTCACCGACGTCGAGGGCCTGTACCGAGTCCTCGGCGACGCCGACAGCCTCATCTCCAAGCTGTCGGTCGACGACTTGCGGCGGCTGCTGGCGGGCGGCTCGGTGACGGCCGGGATGCTGCCGAAGCTGGAGTCGTGCCTGGCCGCCCTCGACGGCGGCGTCCATCAGGCGCACATCCTCGACGGCCGCGTCCAGCACGCCCTGCTGCTGGAGATCTTCACCCGCGAGGGCATCGGAACCATGATCGTGCCGGGCGAGGGCGCGTGACGGCCGCCATGGGGTTGGGGCCCCATGTTGCGGTGGAGGCTGGGGTTGGGGGTTCCCAGCCGGGCAGACAACAGGGCATGATGATCGTGCCGGGCGAGGGCGCATGATTCCTTCCACGGCGGCACGCCGCAAAGCGCTGCGAAACCTGATCCGCGAGCACGACGTCGAGCGGCAGACCGATCTCGTCGAGCTGCTCGAGGCGGCCGGGCACCCCGTGACCCAGGCGACCGTGTCGCGCGACCTGGCCGCCATCGGGGCCGTGAAGGAGCGGGTCGACGGCGGCACTCGCTACGTGATCCCCCCGCCTGGGAACGGCTTGGACGAGGTGGCACCTCTGCGGCGGGCGCTGGCCGACTTCGTCGAGTCGATCGTCCCGTCGGGCAATCTGGTGGTGCTCCGCACACCCCCGGGTGCGGCCCAGATCGTGGCCGGTGCCATCGACCAGGCGGGACTCACCTCGGTGCTGGGTACCGTCGCCGGAGACGACACCATCCTGGCGGTCGCCGCCGGCGAGTCCGGCGGGTGGCGCGTCGCCCGGGAACTCGAGCAGATTGGAGGCAGCCCATGAGGCAGGCGCCCGTGAAGAAGGTGGTGCTGGCGTACTCCGGTGGGCTCGACACGTCGGTCATCCTGCGATGGCTGATCGAGGCGTACGACGCGGAGGTGATTGCCTACACGGCCGACGTCGGCCAGGGGGACGAGGTCGACGAAGCCCGCGAGAAGGCGCTGGCGACCGGCGCCGTGGATGCGGTCGCCGAGGATCTGCGGGACGAGTTCATCGCCGACTACGCCTTCCCGGCGCTGCGAGCCGCCGCGGTATACGAGCACTACTACCTGCTGGGCACCGCGCTCGCTCGGCCGGTGATCGCCAAGGGTCTGGTGCGCGCCGCCGAGGCGGCCGGCGCCGATGCCATCGCCCACGGCGCCACCGGCAAGGGCAACGACCAGATCCGTTTCGAGCTGGGGGTGTACGCGCTGCGTCCCGACCTGCGGGTGATCGCCCCGTGGCGGGAGTGGGACCTGCGGGGCCGCGCCGACTGCGTCGACTATGCGGAGGCCCGCGGCATCCCGGTGCCCGTCACCGCCGAGAAGCCGTACTCGATCGACGCCAACCTGTGGCACATCTCCTACGAGGGCGGCGTGCTCGAGGACCCGTGGACGGCGCCGCCGCCGGGGATGTTCCAGTTCACCACCGACCCCGAGGACGCCCCTGCGGAGCCGGAGGAGATCACCGTCACGTTCGACCGGGGCATCCCGGTGGCCGTGGACGGCGCCGAGCTGGGCCCGGTGGACCTGCTCACCCGCCTCAACGACCTGGGCGGCCGCCACGGGGTCGGGCGTGTCGACATCGTCGAGAACCGATTCGTCGGCATGAAGTCGCGCGGCGTGTACGAGACGCCGGGCGGGACGATCCTCCACCACGCCCACCGGGCCGTCGAGTCGATCACGCTGGACCGGGAAGTGCAGCACCTGCGCAACGAACTGGTCCCCCGGTACGCGGAGATGGTGTACAACGGTTTCTGGTTCTCGCCGGAGAGGGAGGCGTTGCAGCGGTTCATGGACGAGGTGCAGGCCCGGGTCAGCGGCGAGGCGCGGCTGCGGCTCTACAAGGGCCAGGCCACAGTGCTGGGACGCCGCTCCGACCACGCGCTCTACGACCACGCGACGGTGACGTTCGAGGCGGACGACGTCTACGACCAGGCCGACGCCACCGGCTTCATCAGGCTCCAGTCGCTGCGGCTGCGCAGCTACGCCGAGAAGCGACTGGGCGAAGGCGAGTGACGCTCTGGGGTGGCGGCCACGCCGAGCCGCCCGCCGACGCGTTGTGGCGGTTCACGGTGTCCACCGCCGACCGCCGGCTGCTCGCCGACGACGTGGCCGGCTCGCTGGCCCACGTCCGCATGCTGCGCGCCGCCGGCCTCGTCGACGAGTACGAGGTGGTCGACCTCGTCGACGGGCTGGAGCGGATCGCCGCCGAGGCGGAGTCCGGCGACTTCGCGTGGGCCGACACCGACGAGGACGTCCACACCGCCGTCGAGCGGCGGCTGGGCGAACTCGTCGGGGAGGTAGCCGGCAAGCTCCACACCGGACGCTCCCGCAACGACCAGGTGGCTCTCGACATCCGCCTCTACCTGCGGCGGGCGGCTGGGGAGCGCATCGACGGCCTGCGGGGCCTGGCGGCCGCGCTGGTCGGCCAGGCGGAGGCGGCGGAGGAGCGGGTCGTGGCCTCGTACACGCACCTCCAGCAGGCGCAGGCGGTTCCGCTTGGCCATCACCTGCTGGCGCACGCCTGGGCGCTGCGGCGCGACACGGAGCGGTTCGCCGACTGCCGCCGCCGCCTCGACGTGTCGCCGCTCGGCGCCGGCGCGGGCGGCGGCTCGTCGCTGCCGCTCGACCCGGCCGCGGTGGCGAAGGAACTGGGCTTCGCCGCGACGTTCGACAACTCCCTCGACGCGGTCGCCGCCCGGGACGTCGTCGCCGAGTACGCCTTCTGCTGCGCACAGGCAATGGCGCACCTGTCCCGCCTGGCCGAGGAGCTGGTGCTGTGGGCGACTGCGGAGTTCGGGTGGGCCTCCTTCGCCGACGCGTACACGACCGGGTCGTCGGCGCTGCCGCAGAAGAAGAACCCCGACGTCGCCGAGCTGGCCCGCGGGAAGGCGGCGGCGGCAGCCGGGGCGGTCGTGGCGTTGCTCGGGCTGCAGAAGGGCTTGCCGCTGGCGTACAACCGCGACCTGCAGGAGGACAAGGAGGCCGTGTTCGGGGCCGACGATGCGCTCGCCGGCGCGCTGGAGGCGTTGACGGGCATGGTCGCCACCGCCACGCTCGACCCCCCGCCGCCGTCGCCGTGGGTGACCGCCTACGACCTCGCCGAGCTGCTGGTGGAGAGAGGCGTGCCGTTCCGGGAGGCCCACGAGGTGGTGGGCAGGCTGGTGGCCGACGTCGCCGCCGACGGCCGCACCCTCGCCGATCTGGCGCCGCTGGAGCCGGTGGCGGTCCATGACAGCTTCGAGTCGGGGGACGTGCAGTTCGCCGACCCGCCGGTGTCGATCCGCCGCCGCCGCACCCCCGGAGGCGGCAGCTTCGACAGCGTCCGCGACCAGATCGCCGCGCTCCGGGAGTGGCTCGGGGGCTAGCTAAGACGCTCGCGGGCCCCGCCGCCGTGGGTGGCGAGGTCGGCGACGAACGCCAGGGCCAGGATGAACCAGTCGAATCCCATGATGTCGCCGGTGGGAGCGACCAGCACGTAGGCGAGCGTCGTCCAGGGCAGCAGCACGAAGCCCGCCACCGCCACCCACACCGAGTCGAACGCCGACTCCCACCGGGTCATGTCGAACAGCCACCACACGACGATGGTGAGCCGGGGCCCGAACATCGCCAGGAGCACCACGAGGCAGCACATGGGGCGACGTTACCGTCATCGGCCGACCCGGTAGCCTGCCCGCTACCGAATCCAACGGAGGTCGACATGCGGCTCACCCCGCCCACCAAGGCGACGTTCGGGCTCAGCCTCCTGGCCATCGCCGCCGGCATCGTGCTGCACCTGGGCGTCGCCGACCTGGCCGACGTCGCGGACGTCGAGAGCGCCGAGGACTACGCCTTCTGGCTCACCGCCGGCGGCGGCATCCTCATGGCGATCGGCGTGCTGTTCCGTCGCATCTGACGCGATGACCGACGGCATCGTCGTCACCCGGGCCCCGCCGAGCGACGCCGTCCTCCCGCGGTTGCGGGCGGCTGGCGACGTGTGGCTCTGGGACGAAGACCGCCCGATCGACCCGGGCGTGCTCCGGCGGGAAGCCGCCTCCGCCGCCGCCCTCTTCTGCATGCTCACCGACACCGTCGACGTCGACCTCCTCGATGTCGCTCCGGCCTTGCGGGTGGTCTCGTCGATGGCGGTGGGCGTCGACAACGTCGACCTGGATGCTTGCACGGCTCGCGGCATCCCGGTGGGCCACACGCCCGACGTCCTCACCGAGACCACCGCGGACCTGGCGTTCACGTTGCTGCTCGCCGCCGCCCGCCGCCTCGTGGAGGGCGTCGACTTCGTGCGGGACGGGCGATGGGGGCCTTGGGACCCGGCCTTGCTGCTCGGCGAGGAGGTGCACGGCTCGACGCTGGGGATCGTCGGGCTCGGCCGCATCGGCCGGGCCGTCGCCAGGAGGGCGGCCGGGTTCGGCATGCGAGTCCTCTATCACAACCGCACCCGCGCCGGCGACGAGGCGGGCGCCGAGTTCCGGGACGACCTCCATGCGCTGCTCGGCGAGTCCGACCACGTGGTGGTGCTGGTCCCCCTCACCGACGCGACCCACCACCTGATCGACGCTCGTGCCCTCGCCGCGATGAAGCCAACGGCCACGCTCGTCAACGCAGCCCGCGGCCCCATCGTCGACCAGGACGCGCTCTACGCGGCGCTCCGCGACGGGGTGATCACCGCCGCCGGCCTCGACGTGACCGATCCGGAACCGATGTCAGCAGACGACCCGCTGCTCGACCTCCCGAACTGCATCGTGGTGCCGCACATCGGCAGCGCCACCCGGCGGGCCCGGGCGGCGATGGCCGACCTTGCCGCCGACAACCTGTTGGCCGGGCTGCGGGGGGAGCGGCTGCCAGCCTGCGCCAACCCCGGGGTCTACGGCTGAGCGCTTCCTACGCCGTGAAGTGGGCGATCCACCGCCAGGTGCCGAACCAGTACACCGCGGCCGCCGCCACCACGAGCACGTGCATGACCTCGTGGTAGCTGAACACCCGCGGCCATAGCTGCGGCCGCTCGGTGACCAGCAGGATCATCGCCACCAGGTACAGCACGCCGCCGGCGGCGAGCACTGCGATGGCGGTGGCCGGCAACCGGTCGAACAGCGCCTTGACGAAGAGCAGCCCGGTGGCGCCGATCGTCGTGTTCAGGACGATCGAGAGGCTCATCGTCTCGCGGGGGAACAGGAAGATCTGCCCGATGCCGACCACCGCGCCGCCCCACGCCAACGCCAGCGCGGCGACCATCAACCAGCCGTCGAAGACGATGCCGGCGACCGGCGTGTAGCTGCCGGCGACGACCAGGAAGATCCCCGAGTGGTCGAGCTTCTGCATCAGCTTTTTCCAGCGCAGCGACCACGGCACCGTGTGGTACAGCGTGCTCACCGTGAACATCACGACCAGCGCGAGGCCGAAGATCGCCAGGGCCACCTTGCGGCCGAACCCGTCGTCGGGGCTGTCCGCCAGCAGCCACGCCACGCCCGCCAATGCGGCCAGCGCCGCAGTGCCGTGCAGCAATCCGCGGATGGGATTCTGGATGCGTCCCAGCGCCCAGCGGTCCGGGAGGTGGGGAAGGTGCGGGAGGTGGGGGAGGTGGGGCATGGCTCCGCCAGGGTAACCACGCGGCCGCCGCATGCGCGGTGGAGCGCGGGGTGGGCGTAACGTATCCCGCGGGCCGGGGCGTGAGAAGGGCGACGTGACCACCGAGGACCGGACGGACACCGAGTTGCTGGTGGCTTCCCGCCACGACCCGGCAGCCTTCCGGGCCCTCTACGACCGGTGGGCGAAGAAGCTGCTCGTGTACTTCCAGCAACGCACGCTCGACCCCGAGGCCGCCGCCGACCTCACCGCCGAGACGTTCGCCGTCGCCTACCTGCGCCGCCACCGCTTCCGCGACATCGGGCGCCCGGCCGGTGCCTGGCTGTACGGGATCGCCTCCCGCGAGCTGGGCCGCTACCGGCGCCGGCGCGGCGTGGAACGCCGCGCCCTCGCCCGGCTCGGAGTGGAGGTGCCGCCACTCGACCCGGTGAGCTACGAGCGGATCGAGCAGCTCGTCGACACGGAGCCGCTGCGGGCCGCGGTGCCCGCGGCGCTCGGCCGCCTTCCCAAGTTGCAGGCCGCGGCGGTCCGGCTGCGGGTGATGGAGGACCTGCCCTACGCCGAGGTGGCGGCCCGCCTCGGCTGCAGCGAGGGCGCGGCCCGGGTGCGCGTCAGCCGGGGCCTGTCCAAGCTCGGGGAGCTGCTGGGGGAGGGACCATGAGCGACCTGCCGTTCCTCGACCGGCTCGGCGCCGCACTGGAAGAGGCCATCACCCCGGAGCCGCCCCGCCGCCGCAACTGGGGGCCGGTGGCGGCCGCCGCCGGGTTCGTGGTGGTGCTGGGCGCCGGCGCGCTGTGGTGGCTGGTGGGCGCCGGCTCGCAGGACCCGCGTCCCGATCCCGTGGCGACGACGGCCGCAACGACGACCACGACCACCGGCGTGACCGCGCCGGAGCTGCCCACCGAATGGGGCAGGGTGGCCGGCCTGGAGTCGCTCGCCGGTGGAGCCTTCGCGACCCTCAACAGCGTCGTCGCCACCGCGGACGGGTTCGTCGCCGCGGGGACGGTGTCGGCGGGTGGTGCCCTCGACCGGAGTCTCGTGCTGCGGTCGGCCGACGGTGTCGACTGGGTGGAGCTGCCCGGCGCCGGGCTCGAAGGGGCGTTCGTGAACGACGTGGCAGTCGGTCCCGCCGGTGGGCTGGTGGCCGTGGGCGGCTCGGTCGACGAGGCTCCGCGTTCCCGGTTCTGGACCTTCGACGGCGCGTCCTGGGTTGCGGCGGAGGTCGAGACGAGTGCCCCGGCCGGACAGGCCAACGTCGTGATCACCACCGGGGAGGGGTTCGTGGCCGCCGGGGTCGCGTTCGCCGACGCCGAGCTGGATGGCGATCAGCTGCCGGCCGTCTGGTTCTCGGCCGACGGCGCCGCGTGGGAGGAGCGAAGCCCGGAGAGCTTCGGGGCGCCGAACGAGGCCGACATCTCGGCGCTCGCCGAGTCGGACGGGCGCGTGATCGCGGGCGGGCTGCTGTCGACGGTGGAGGGCCGCAGCGAGGCGGCGGTGTGGGTCACCGACGATCTGGACGACTGGCGGTTCGTGGCACTGCCCACGGACACCGAGGGGTTTGCCGGGGTGGCCGGCTTGGCGCGGGGTGGGCCCGGCCTGGTGGCGGTCGGCTTCGAGCAACGGACAGGAACGGCGGGGGCCATGTGGACGTCGGAGGACGGGACGGCGTGGCGGCGAGTCCCGCACGACGCGGGGCTGTTCGGCGGCGACGACCAGTCGCACACGCGTATCCAGTCCGTCGCCGCAGTCCCGGGCGGGTTGGTGGCGGTCGGTTCACGGCTGGTCGGCCCGGATGCCCGCAAGGTCATCTGGACCTCGGCCGACGGCATCACCTGGGGGCGTGCCGACGTCGCCGGGCCGCCCCTGCTCGACGGCGCGACCCTGGCCCACGACGTCGCCGCGAGCGCCGGCGTCGTCGTGGTCGTGGGCGCCGAGCTCTCGATCGGGGCAGATGTGGCCGTGCCGGCGGCCTGGTCGGCGCCGCCGCCGGAGGGAGTCGTGGCGGACGCCCCGATCACGGCGGCATCAGCACCCCCGCCGCCCGAGGACGACGACGTGAGGGCGAGCGTCGAGCCGGTCCGGGCCACGCCGGGGACCCGGGTGCTGGTCGACATCGACGGGCCGCCCGGGCAGGACAGCGTGGTGTGGCTCGTCGGTGCCGACGGCGAAGCCACCGAGGCGTGCACGGCGATTGCGCGCGGCGGCCGCCAACGCTGGTGCAGGTTCCGCCCGGCGGACGTCGGCGTCACCACGGCGGGGATCTACGACGTGGGGATCGACTCGCCGGAACGACCCGTCGCAGGAGCGACCCTGGAGCTGGTGGCTCCCGGGACCCGGCTCGTTGCGCTCGACGGCGTCTACACGCCGTTCCTCGGTCCGCTCGTGCAGCAGCTCAGCGTCCGCAACGACGGCGACCAGCCCCTCGATCTCGCCGGCTGGGCGATCCAGGCGCCCCGCATCGCGACCCAGCGGTTCGAGTTCTCCCCGGGCACAGACCTGGCGGCGGGAGAGGTCGCCATCGTGTTCCAGGGTGGGCCCGGTGGCGGCGTCTACCCGCCCGACGAGGCGCGGTTCTTCTACACCTGCAACCACTTCGAGGGCGGGGTCGGCGGCACCAGCTACTGGACGGGTGGCGCCGTCCTCGTCGACCCGGCTGGCGAGGTGCTCGCCGAGTGGGCGCCGCCCCGGTAGGCCCACACCGCGGCGACCGCGGCTGCGGCCGCCAGCGCCCAGAGGATCGCCGTGTTGCTGCGCAGCAGCACCGCGGCCCCGGACGGGAGCGGCGCGGCGCCGCCCGACGGATCCAGGGCCCACGCCCCGACGTGGAACAGCACCGCGAAGCCCAGCGCGGTGAGCGCCAACCTGGTGAGGATGCTACGGACGACGGCGCGGCGGTCGGTGGCGATCGCGAGCGCAGCGACGCCGGAGAGGGCCATCGCCACCAACGCAGCCAGGACGCCGCGGCTCAGCACGGTGCGCACCCGGCGCAGCACGCCGGCGTCCTCGCCGGGCTCGACCACGGCGACCACCGGGTCGATGCTGTCGATGACGGCGGCCACCTCGGACCTGCTCGTCTCCACCCCGGCGGCGTTGAGGCCGGCCGCGATGTCGTCGGTGAGTGGGCGGATGCTGGCCGCCGGGTCGATGACCACCCGGGCGCCGGGCGGGGCCAGCCCGGCCTCGACGGCCTGGGTGACGAGGTCGGCGACGGCGGCCTGTGTCTCGGGCTGGCTCCACACCGATTCGACGACCGCCGCGGTCTCTCCCTCGGGGAGCCCGCTGTGCTCCGCGACCTCCTCGGCGAGCCAACCTGCGACCCGGTCGGCGAGCCAGTCCGACTCGGCCAGGGCCCCTGCGGCAGCAGTCAGCGTGTCGTCGTCGGCGCTGACCGCCCGCCCCCACAGGCTCACCAGCAGCACGCTGGTGGCGATGCCGAACACCCACAGGCACGTCGACAGCGTGAAGCGGTGAAGGGGTCGCTCGGGATGGGGAGGGGTCACGGCGGGCTCCTTGGGCACGCAGAAGGCGCCCGGTCGGGGCGCCGGCGCGTATGGTACCCAGTCTCGACCGGAATCAGTCGCGCGGCGGTCCCGGGAAGAACGCGTTGGTGCGGCGGATGTAGTCCTCGTACTTGGGCTTGCGCTTGCTGAGCGACCGCTCCAGCAGGCCGGCGCCCGACACCTTCATCAGCAGCACGGTCATCACGAGCGGCCCGACGATCGTCCACCAGGCGTCGCCGGTGGCCAGCGCGACGAGGTAGAGCCCCCACCACACCATGAAATCGCCGAAGTAGTTGGGGTGGCGCGTGTACCGCCACAGCCCCCGGTCCATCACCTGGCCCTCGTTGGCGGGGTCGGCCTTGAATCGGGCGAGCTGGATGTCGCCAGCCGTCTCGAAGAACAAGCCCACCACCCAGCAGGCGGCCCCGGCGGCGTCCAGCAGGTTGAGCCCCCCGTCCGGCACCTGGCCCGCCTGCACCGGGAGCGACACCACCCACATCAGGACGCCCTGCAGGAGGAACACCTGGAACAGGCTCTGCCACCACCACCGGTCGCCGGCCTTCTTGCGCATCGCCTGGTAGCGGTAGTCCTCACCCTTGCCGATGTTGCGCCACGCCAGGTACCCGGCGAGCCGGGCCCCCCAGATCGTCACGAGAGTGACGAGCATCACCCGGCGCGCAGTGTCGCCGTCGGCCAGGACAAACGTCACCCAGGCGA
>JBFJZV010000016.1:0-25688 GCA_041621915.1 Acidimicrobiia bacterium
CCAATCGCTCCAGCAGCACGTTGACCAGCCCGGCGACGTACACCACCTGCTCCCAGGTGGCGCCCTCCTGGGGGTCGAGGTCGAAGATGGCGAAGTCGGGCAGGTCGGGGCGCTCCACCCGGCTCAGCCACGGGTGCATCTCGATGCAGCCCAGGTTGGCGACCCACACCAGCGACTCCACGTCGGGGGCGGTGCAGAACTCGATGGCGTCGCCGCGGTGCTCGGAGTGGATCGGCGCCCGCACGATCCACTCGGGGGCATGGCCCGGGCACTGCTTCTCGTAGAAGTAGGGCCCCTCGGCGCCGTCCGGGTAGCGGGCCATCGACAGCGCTCGCCCGGCCAGGTGCGGCAGCAGCAGCGGCGCGACGGCGGTGTAGTACTGGATCAGGTCGCCCTTCGTGTACCCGGCGCCGGGGAAGAACTCCTTGTCGACGTTGGAGAGCCGCACCTCGCGGTCGAGCCCGACGGTGAAGAACCCGTCGCCCTCCCGGGCCACCCGCAGCTCCTCGGGGAACGCCACCCGCCCCGACCCCACGGTCCGGCCCTCCCCGGCCGGGGCCGGGCGGGCCGCCGCCTCTCCGGCCCGCAGGTCGGCGAGGATCGCGTCGTGGCTCGACTCCTCCTTGGCCTCGGAGATCACGATCATCCGCAGCCCCGCTGCGACGGCGGCCTCGGCCAGCGGCGCCGACCGCAGCGTGCCGGCGCCGTAGGGGACGTGGCGGATCTCGCCGGCCAGGCCGAACTCGTTGTCGGTGAACTGGGTGTGCAACGGGTCGATGGCCCACCCCGGGAACTGGTCGCGCAGGAAGGCGATGACCGACGCGAAGGCCTCAGGTGACGTGAGCGCCCCGCCCGACTTGGCGTGCACGTGCGCCCAGTCGATCACCGGCCGCACGAACGAGTAGCGCTGCGCGATCAGGGCGATGTCACCCAGCGATCCGAACGCCCGGTCGGTGCCCGACGTCTCCAGGCCCAGCGACACACCGAGGTGGCGGACCTTCGGCTCGATCACGTCGAGGCCGTCGGCCACCAGCTCGTGGAGCTCCTCGGCGGTGTGGTCCTTCACGTACCCGGTGTGGGCGACCACCGTGTGCGCGCCGAGCGCCTTGCCGAGCTTCATGCTGTGCTCCAGTGCGGCGAGCGTCTGCTTCCGGGTGTCCGGCGCGTCGACGGTGAGCACTGCGAAGTAGGGCGCATGCACCGACAAGGCGATGCCCCGCTCGGTGGCGAGCTCGCCGAACGCCCGGCAGCGCCGCTCCTTCCACGGGAACGAATTCACGAACGCCAGCTCGTAGGCGGTGTGGCCGCGCTCGACCAGGCGGTCGAGGAAGGCGGCGTCGTCGCCGTCCGGCGGCACCCCGGAGATCCCGAAGCGGATCACGCAGGCAGGCTATACCCAGGAGCGAGCGAGGAGGACGGAGTGGAACAGATCGACGGGTTCGCCATCGTGCAGGCGGTGCTGGAGCGGCTGCGGACCGAAGCGAAGGGCGCGGCGGTGGCGGTGGTCGACAGCCACGGCGAGTTGGTGGCGTTCGCCCGCTCCGAGGGCTGCCCGCTCCCGTCGATCGCCAACGCCATCAACAAGGCGTTCACCGCGGCGCGTGAGCGCGTGCCCTCGGCGGAGGTCGGCCTTCGCTCCCGGCGGGAGGGCTGGCCGCTGACGAACTTCGGCGACCCTCGCTACACGGGCTGGGGTGGCGGCGTGCCGATCGTCATCGACGACGAGGTGGTCGGCGCGGTCGGGGTCAGCGGGCTCCCGGAAGACGAGGATGTGGCACTTGCGGAATGGGGGTCGGGCTCACCCGGCTGAGCCCGACGCGAAAGGACGAGGCCGTTTGCGTGGCCTCGTCCAGGCACCGGCGGGACTCGAACCCTCAGCTACATCGGCTGCCTCGTCGCGTGTTGACTTGGAGAGTTATCCCTTTGCCTACTCGCTTGTCTCGGCTGTTACCTCTGCGTTGCTCCAACCATGGCGTGCGCTTGATGCGCTGCCGGTGCACCTGACAGTTTAGACGCCACGGTTGCTCCCGGCAACGGGTTTCTCTAAGGGACGTTGCCCTGGCGAACGACCGTTGGCGGGGCGTCGACCGCGGCCGAGCCGGCCGACGCCACGTTGTCTCGCACCAGCCAGCGCCGCGGCGCGGCCGTGTTGAGGGGGACCACCCGCACCCCGACCGGGGCCGTCTCGATCTGGTTCTCGTGCACCAGCAGGCGGGGGCCGTACGACCCGTGCAGCAGGATGCCGGCGAAGTCGAGCGACTCGATTGCGGTCGTCGAGAACGACATCGCGTTGGCGCCGACGACGATGCTGTCGACGTTGCCGGCGAAGACGCCTTCGGGGCGGCGCACCGCGATCACGTTCTCGTGGCCGACCACCGTGTTGCCGTGCACCAGCACGACGCCGGCGGACTCCCCCGGGTCCCCCGCGTCGCTGAGACCGACGTGGATACCCTGCGCCGCCCCGCTCACGGTGTTGTGCAGCACCCGCACGTCTCTGGCAACCGTGCCGGCGACCACGATCCCCTGAGCTGCGGTCGACACGAACGCTTCCTCGAGATCGGAGTACCACTCGTCGAATTCGATGTCTTCCCAGGAACCGCGCAGCAACACCTCGGGTGCGACCTCGCTGATCTGGTCCAGCATCGAGTCCGGGTGTGCCTGCGGGTCCGCGCCGGAGAACCAATCGAGCACCTCTGTCCACGCCTCCGCGGCGTTGGCCGGGGTGGTCAATTCCGCCACCCAGCGGTCCGCCTCGACAATGACCCGGCGATAGCCGCCCCACTGCTCGATGGGGTTCCGGGTCGACTCCACCGGCGCTCCCCACCCGCCACCGCCGGCCCAGTCCGGAACCTCTTGGACGGGCGGATCAGGCGCGTCACGCCCCTCCGGCGACGGCGACGGCGACGGCGACGGCGACGGCTCAGGCGGCTTCTCTCTGACCTGGACGTCTCGCACCAAGATGCGCTCGGCCGCCGATCGGAACGTCAGGCTGTCCATCAAGCGCTTCAGCGGCAGCGTGGGCGGCAGCGGGCTGGTGCGGATGACGTTGTTCTCCACGTGCGAGCGCTCGACGTCGACGAGCAGCACCCCGACCTGTTCGTGGCCCACGTCGAATTGGCAGTCGGCGATGCGCACGGGGTCCCAGGTGCGGACGATGCCCGGAGCCGTCATGCGCACCGTGACTCCGGCCCCGGCCCGCTCCGCCCAAGAGCCGATCCTGATCACCGACTGCTCCACCGTCACCACCGGGCAGTCCTCGAAGGTGAGGGCGCCGTTGAGGCCTGCCTCGGCGCCGCCGGTACGGGGCTTGCGAGCCTCCACGTGAATGTCGCGCACGGTGACGCTGGCGCACCGCTCGAAGCGCAGCACCGTGCCCCCGCCGGCGGCGACGAGGTGCGACCCGGCTCCGGCGCCGCTGACGATCAGGTGCCCCTTGTCGGCCAGCACTAGGGGCTCGCCGACCGCGTAGTCGCCCTCCTGGAAGCAGATCTTGGCGGAGGTGAACTCGGAGGCCTGGATGGTGGCGAAGATCGCCGCCAGGTCCGATTCGGGGGTCACCGTGAAGGTGCACGCCCGTCCGGCGTCGCGGGCGCACAGGAAATCGAGCGCCTCCGCCACCGTGTCGATGCCGCCGAAGTTGTCGCAGGTCGGGTCGAAGGCGACCTCGGTGGCCACGTTGAGGTTGGCGTTGAACTGGACTGCGGCCTCATGGAGGGCGGCGGCGCCGGAGCCCCGCAGCGTGGCGGCCACCTGCTGGCGGACGGAGGTCTCGTCGAGCACCCACAGCATCTCGGCGACGCCGTCGGCGTCAGTGGTGACGGTGCGTTGGGCGCCCCCGCTGGCCAGCGTCAGGTCCGACGGCGCGCCCAGCGCCGCCGGGTCCTCGATGCGGCCGTTGCCCTGCGACACCTCGAAGCGGACGCGGGCCCCCTGCACCGGGAACCGCCCCCGGTGCACCCACACCCGCAGCGGCCGCAACACCTCGGCCGGCCGGCCGGACTGGCCGTCGCCGGACAGGTAGTCGAGGGCGTAGTTGATGTGCGTCGAGAAGACGATCGGGACGTGCAACGGGTCGTCGCAGCGGTCGAGCAGGCGCGCCTCCACCCGGTGGCCGAACACCGGCGGGAGGTTGGCGACCCGCCAGTTGACGGCGGCGACGCCGTCGGCGTCGGTGGGCACGATGAGCTGCTCGGCCTCCGCGCCGTCGTACTCCACCTCCCCCACGCCCTCGACGACACGGAACTGCACCATGGCGCCCTCGACCGGCGCACTGCCGTTGGCGACGCCCACCCGCAGCGGCTCGGGGACCTGCCCGCCCGGCAGTTCGGGCTCCTGCCCGTCGCCCCCGACGTAGAACAGGCTGGTGACGGCGGTGGCCGCCGGGAAGAGGTCGCGGAGGTCCACGATCTCCCCGACGCCGTCGTCGATGGTGACCCTGGCCAGCGGGGCATAGCGATGGTGGATGCCGAACGGCGCGAGCGCATCCGGAACGTCGGCATCGTCGGTGGGCCATTCGACGTCACCCGTGTTCACGCGGGCCGGGACCTGCCAGTAATCCCCAGTGCGGAATCCCGTGCCGCTGAAGTCGACCTCGACCCCGCCCTCCAGCTCGGGCCACGTCCCCGGAGGAGGCACCGGCGCCGCGTCGGCCGCCCATTTGCGAACCAGCGCCGTCGCCGCGTCGAGTGCCTCGCCGATGGGCTCGCCGCCCGGATCGCCGGGGTCCTCGACGGTGATGATGCGCTGGCTCTGGTCCACGGCGGTGATGCGGACCATCACCCCGGCTCGCCCGGCGAGCACGTCGGATTCGTCGACCACCTCGACGAAGTCGTCCTGCTTGAGTGCCAGGATCTCGTCGCGCCCCAGGCTGCGCACCCGCAGCCGGTTGCTGGTGGTGGCGGACGGCTCGAACAGCACCTCCTCGACCGAGAAGGCGAGCGCTCCGTTGTGCGGCGACCACTTGTAGGTGGCTACGCCGGCGTCACTCGGGTCGTGGATCTCGACGCGGTACAGGTTGTTCTCCAGCAGCCGATAGCGGGCGCGGCGCTCGAACCCGCACGGGTCGTCCCCTGCGGCGACGGGCGTCGTGCGGGCGGCCAGCCGCCCCCCGCTGTGGGCGAGACCGGCCACCACGTCGGTGAAGGGGCCGTCGCACAGCAGGTCGCGCACCTCGCCGTTGGGCTCGCTCCAGGGGTAGCGCGCCAGCTTCACCTGCCACACCGTCTGCGCCCGGTTGGCGGTGTCCGGCCCGCCGAGGCCCTTCTCCCGCAGGTGGTCGTCGTCGAGCGCGGTGACATGGCGGTCCCAGGCGTCGAGGTACACGAGGTACTGGCCGGGGCCCGGGTCGGGCTCGCCGTGGGGATGGGGCTGGTCGTCGTAGGCGACGTCGGCCTCGTTCACCACCTGGACGCCGTCGACGTAGTAGCGGCCGGCGCCGATGACCAGGCCGCCCCCGCCGGCGGTGATCTCGAATCCGGCGCCTTCCTGGGGACCGCCGCTGGGGCCGACGAGGTCGCGATTGCGGGTGACGTCGAGGTGGCGCTGGATCGCAACCTGCTCGTTCCAGTCGGCGTCGAGGTCGACCCGACCCTGTTGGCGCAGCACGCCCCAGTAGTGCTGCTCCGGCCGGAACGTCACTCTCGAATAGTCGCCTTTCATGGCGTCCACCGCCCCTTCATGTCTCGTAGATCAGTCCCGGCTCCAGCCCGAAGGGCAGGTACTCCTCCAGGCGGATGAGCAGGTTGGCTTCGCGCAGCGGCTGCTTCAGCAGGTTGAACGCACCCATCTCCAGGTCGTACTCGGCGCCCGCTCGCAGCTCCGGGGCGGTGCCGGCGGCGAGCTGCCCGTAGGCCGGGTCGCCGTAGTGCTCAGACGTGAACTCGGGGCGGAGGCGCGCGATCACCCGCTGCCGGGCAGCGGCGTCGGTAACGTCGTCCAGCGCCAGATCGGGTTGGCACCGGTACCGCGGCGGCGTCACCGAACCGGCGGGGACGTAGCTGTAGCGGATGCAGCCGGTCTGCGTCCGCTGGCTGCGCACCTCCCCCACGAAGAGCGCGTCGGCGGCGTAGTCGATCTGGCGGACGCGGACCTTGCCCAGGACGGTGACCGTTTCCAGACGGCAGGCAGGCCCGGGGGCATCGGCCACTCCACCCACCGCCACCCCCCGGTCGGGGGCGTCGACGATGGAGTCGGCGATCGACAACCGGAAGCCCTCCTCGGCCACCCGGATGCCCCCGGCGATGGACCCGGTGACCTCGATCGCGGCGGCGGCGCCGCCTGCGCTGACGATGCTGGCCGCCGACGGGTTGGTCGGCACCGCCACGATCGTCCCCGCCTCCTCGCCCTCGCCGGCAGCGAGGTTCAGACCGGGGACCAGGGTGCAGTGGGCCACCTCGAGCCGCACGATGCCCGGCTGCACCACTACCTGCTGCGCGATCCGCAGCCCGTCGAGGCGCACCCGAGCGCCGCCGTCGCTGGAGAGCCGCAGCGCACCTTGCGGTCGCAGCACCGGCGCCACCTTGTTCGCAGCCCGCAGCTCGAGAGAGCGGCCCGCCGGCAACTCGATGTCGAGGACGCCGCCAAAGCGGTCGTTGTCGAGGATCTCTACCACCGCCCGCTCCTGGGCTCCCCAGCCGGCCAGGGCCGACTGCACCGTGGGGAACGCAGCAACGTCGGGGGCGTCGACGAAACGGGCTTCGACCGCAGCGCGGACCGCGGCGTTCCGGCTGACCAGGCCGTAGAAGTCGCCGGGCTCCACCGGGGTGAGCGTGGCGCGCCGGTCGTATGCGCCGCCGCCGATGGGGCCGCTGAACCCGTAGTGGTAGTCGACGGTCACGGCGTCTTGGTCGGCAGGCTCGGCCCCTTCAGCGAAGGCGAGCCGGCCGAGACGCGGGTCCACCGCCACCGTGGCGCCCTCGGGCCGGGCCCAATCGGTCAGGTCGCACACCGTGACCGCGGCGGCGGGCACCGGCTCGCCGTCGGCGGAGACGGACAGGCTGTGGTGGCCTTCGGTGCCGTAGTACCGGCTCGGCCGGCCCGCCCGGGCTGCCTCCAGGTCGGTGTGCAGCGCGAACGGCCGGATCGGGGCCGGCACGTGCTCCTCGCCGGCCAGCCCCGCGGCGGCCAGCTCCCGCTCCGGGTTGGTGAATATCGGGGCGGGCACGCCGAGGGAGTCGAAGGCATACCCGAAGCCATCCTGCAGGCGCCGGGCCCGCACCCCGCAGAGCGGGAAGTGCTGGAGCCGCCACAGGTGGAAGCCCACGTTGGGGATGTTGTGGCGGCCCACCCGCCCCCGGAACGTCCGCACGTCCGCGGTGTGGGTGACCACATCGAAGGCGCCGTCGATGCGGTCGGCGGCGTCCACGTCCCGCAGGTTGACGGTGCCGACCCGGGTCGAGCCGTAGACGTCGCCCGCCGTCGGCTCCCGGCGCAGGTGGGCGAGGTGCTGCGCCCAGCCCAGCAGCTCGAAGTAGCCGACCGCGTGGGCGCCCCAGCCGGTGACGTCGCGCGCCATCTCCTCGAGCTGGGCGAGAGTGCCCTTGCGGCGCCGGTAGTAGATGGTTTTGGCGATGTCGGCCCGGTTGCGGCCGTCGATGTCGTGCAACGGGTCGGTGCCGATGAGGTCGGCGATGTACGGGATGACCCATTCGTCACACGTCTCGATGAAGAAGTCGTCCCAGAGGGCGGCGATGCTGCCCTGTACGTGCCGGGCCTGCTCCGTGATGACGGTGAGCAACGCCTCCAGCGGCCCGCCTTTGACCGCGTCCCGTTCGCGATGGACGACCGGGAGCAGCTCGTACAGGTCGAGTGCCGTGGTCATCGTGGCCCTCCCAGCTCGAACCTGGCGGCGATCGCCACGTCGCCGGCGGCCTCCACCCACGCCAGCTGGTCGCGCCCGATCGGTACTCGCGCCAGCAGCGCAGCGCTGCCGACCCGGGCGGCACGCCGCGCGGTATCCGACTTGAAGCGGAACTCGTCTACGTCGACCGCGACGACGCCTGGCACACCCTGCAGCACGCCGTACACGTCGCTGAGGTGGATGGTCTGGCCGAGGTCGACCTCGTCGAAGGCGAGCATCGCGCGCACTGCCGCGTCGCCCGCCGCCGCGACGTCCTCGGGCAGGTGATCGGGGTCGACGGCGACCGCGGCGGCGATCACGATGGGCACCCGGCGGTAGCCGCGGATCACCAGCTTGCGGTTGCGGTCGCGCCGGGCGTCGAGGTCGGCCGCCAGCGCCGAGATGTCGGTGACCGTGGCGCCGTCGTCGCCGGCCACCACCAGGTCGACGACCTTCGTCTCGCCGTCCCAATCCCACGTCGCCCGGGCCTTGGCGATGCCGATGTACTCGCGGGCCGCGTCGGCGTAGTCGCGCAGCGACACGATCCGGCCGAAGGTGCGCACCGTGCCCGGGGCGTTCGCCCGGGCGAGGCGGCGGTCCTCCGCCCTCGCCCCCCCGGCGGCGGGCCCGGGGTTGGTGACCTCTTTGAGCCCGACCGGGCGGGACAGCAGGGTCCGCAGCGTCCCGGCGGCGAGGTTGCCCTCCGGGCCGTGGCCGACCCGGTAGGCGGCGATGACGTTGCCGCGCCCGCTGGGCACCCGGGCCCCGGTCTCGCCGTCGCCGAACCGCACGAACGTCTCTTCGTCCTCGTCGCGGCGTTCGACGTACGCCCGGTCGGCGCCCGTCTGGCCGTGCAGCTCGGCGACCTGCCGCCACCGCACGCCGCCCACCCTCACCTCGAGCGTGCTGGCGGCGCCGTTCGGAGCGCCCGCCTTGGGAACGTGGGTCACCGGCGCCTTGCGGAGGGCGAAGGTCTGGAAGGTGGCGGCGGCGTCGCCGTCGCCTAGCGTCTCGGTGGCCACGGTCTCACCGTGGGTCGCGGCGGCGACGTTGCCGAAGATCAGCACCGTATCGGCCACGTACACGCCGGCCAGCGACTCGTCGAGCACCACGTCCGCGCCGTCGACGAGCTCCACCTCCACCACCTCGGCGGACGGCGTCCCTGCCGTGGTGACCCCGGCCACCAGCAGCTTGCGGCCCGGCTCGAGGCCGGGGTACGCCGCGTCCAGCGTGATCCTGCTGCCCTCGACCGGGGTGGCGACCGGCACCTCGGCGAGCGTAAGCGGCTCCGCCTGGACCAGCACCGTGGTGCCCCGCAGCGGGAAGCATTGGAGGTGCTCCGGGTACGTCGCGCCGGCGGGCACGTCGAGCTCCAAGCGGGAAACTTTGGCCGACAGGGTGTAGTTGAGGTACGCGGTGTCCTCGGCGGCGACGACGCGGTACAGCTCCACGTAGCGTCGCCGCCGCTGGAACCCGGTGCAGCCCGCATGCGGCGATTCGCCGATCTGCGGCGCCGACACGGCCACCCACGACCCCGGCACCACCCGCGGGTACAGCCCGTCGAGGTACAGGTGCTCCGGCTCGGCCTCCGGCAGGTACTTGGCGTTCCAGCCGTCGTCGGTGGGGTCGTCGTTGCCGTCGAGGAACTCGGGGAACTTCGACTGAATCGAGCTGTCGAGCAGCCGCCAGTCGGGGGCGTTGTAGCCGAACGGCCACGCCTGGTTGCGAAAGACGTAGACCTCGGGCTCCGCCGGCGGGAACACCGGGTTCACCGGCGGGTACCAGCTCCCCAGCCCGTCCTCCCACGTGACGGCCGTCACGCCGGCCGCCCGGTCCTCGGCGACCGTCGCCAGCCGGCGGACGTCCCACCGCTCCGACCCTGGGTCCTCGATCCGCTCCTGGCCCACGATGACGATCCAGTCGCCGGGAGCGAGCGCAAGGTCGACGCCGGCGAACACCGCCGACTTCACGTCCATAGCCGCCCGGCCCCCCAGGGCGAGCTCCTGCGGCTCGCGGAGCCGGGGGCGCAGCAGGTTGAGCTCGGCGTAGGCGGTCACGTCCTCGACGGTCTCGAACTTCTGAGGCTGCTCGTCCTGGCCCGGCACGCTCTGCACCTGGGTGCCAGCCGCGAGCTCCACTTCGGCATCGGGCTCGGTGGTGAAGGCCAGATGGGTCGCGGCCGCTTTGCCGGGTGCGGGCCGATACCCGATGAGGCCGGCGAGGCCGTCGACCGAGGAGTCGTGGCGTGCGGTGCGCAGGTACGCCTCGTTGGCGATGCGCTCCTGGTAGAAGGTCAGGATGTCTGCCAGGTAGGCCCACATGTCGAGGAACGTGATCCCGTAGTCGTCGGCCTCCCTGGTCTTCCACTCGGCCAGTGGCGCTCGCTCGTGCTCGGGGCGCGCCACCGCCTCCAGCATCGCCCTCCGAAAGCTGGCGTAGGTGCCCACCCGGTAGGCGATCTGCGACAGGGCCGGGCGGTTCTCGATCGTCACGGGCGTGGCCGCACCGGGGACGGCGCAGCACTCACACGTGGCCATGGCCACCTCCTCCCAGTCCCGCGCCCCGCCCGCCCTGCAGGACGAGCCGGAGCTGCCCGAACCCCGGGAAGTTGGGGTCGTCGTCCAGGCGGACGATCTCGAGGCCCGCCACCTCCAGGTAGCCCTGGTCGACGTTCGTCCTCGTCACCGGGAAGCCCGGAGACGGGTCGTGGTCGTCGAGGCGGGCGAAACGGGAGGCCAGCACGGACTCCACTCCCTCGACCGCCTCCACTGCGGCGAGGAGCGTCGAGAGGTACAGCGGCTGGCCGAACGTGAAGTTGTCGGGGTGGAAGAACGGCCGGTCCCCCACCGCGCCGGCACCGGTGAGCACGTCGCGAACGGCCTCCTCCACGTCGGGCGGGAAGTGCTCCGGGGCGACGCAGATGTCGAGCTGCACGGTGATCGGCACGTAGCGCGGGCCGCGGATCTCGAAGTCGTAGCCCGCCTGGGCAAAGCCGCCCACGAACTCGGCGATGTCGGCGGCCAGGCCGGGGTCGAGGCCGACCCGCCCGACCGGGTCGACCGAGATGAACACCGTGTGCCAGCTGCCGGTCCACCGGAACCGGGCCTCGGCGGTGGACACGCTGGGATGCCGCGCTGCGACCTGGGCGTAGTCGGCCTCGGTGACCGCCCGTTCCTGGGAGGCGCGGAACGCCGCCGGGGCCAGCTCCTTGGCGCGGGCGATGGGCTCGGGATCGCGCCCTCCCCAGGCGGGCAACGGGTTGCGGACCCCGGCGACGACGTCGGAAAGCGACATCGCCGCCGGCTCGATGAGGTGGTGGAGGGCGTCGGCGCCGATGTTGCCGGCGCGCCCCACGCCGACCCGGTAGACGGCCGCGAACGAGGCGCCGTCTGGGGGCCGCTCGCCGAACTGCCCGTCGCCGAAACGCAGCAGCGCCCGGCCGTCGTTGCCGGTCTCCACCGCCACGTGACGGTCGAATGCGTCGGAGTCGAGCAGGGACAGCACCGGCTCCCACCCCCCGCTGTCCGCCGCGGCGTCGCAGGCGGCGCTGAAGACCTCGCTCCCTCCGAGCATCTCGCCCGAAGCCAGCGAAAGCCGGACCTGGGGCAGCAGGCGGGCGCCGTCGACCTCGGCTCCGAACAGGTCCGCCACCGGCCAGCGGTCGCCCGCCGGTGGCTGCTGGCGGAAGCTCAGCGGACCCTGATCGAGCCGGAAGCGGGGCACCCGGACGCCGCTGGCGACGGGGTCGGCGACGTAGGCCTCCCCCTCCACCCGCCGCCCGTGGTCGGCGAGGAGCAGGTTGCCCCGGGCGACCGAGACGCCGGCGATCAGGTCCCCGTCCTCGCTCACCGCGCTGATGCACAGGGGGAACGCCAGCGCGTCGGCCGGGTGCCACTCCACGCGGGTGAGGTCCTTGCCGAGAAGCTCGTCTCGCTCGGCCGTCACCCGCACCAGCCGCACCACCTGGCGGTGATCCAGGTCCGGCAGGCCGGGGTCGCCCGTCTCCGGGTCCTTGAACTCCTCGAGGAGCAGGAAGTCACCGGGCGCCAGTACGTCGGTGAGGTCGTCCACCAGCACCGCGGTCGTAGCGCCGCACGGCAGGCAGCAGGGGCTGTTGCCCAGGTCGTGCAGCGCGATGGCGTTGAGCCGCGAGTCGAGGCGGCCGCCGGTCATCGTCTCGAACACGGCGGCGGCGGCGCGGCGGGCGTCGGCGGCGAGCGCATCGTCGAGCACCATCGGGTGCGGCGCGGCCTGCGACCGCAGCGGCACGTCGATCTCGGTGGTGACCTCCAGCGGGACGGCCGCCCCCAGGGCCAGCGAGGCGCCCGGCTGCATGAGCACCTGCACGAAGGTGCGGGCACTGGCGCCGTCGTGCAGGTAGTAGTCGACCAGCCTGGCGTGCCGCCTCACCGAGACTCGCTGACGGGCGGTGGCGAGGAACATCTCGTTGGCGACCGCGTCCTGGTAGTAGCTGAGCTGGTCGGCGGCGTAGGCCAGCAGCTCCACCATCGTCATGCCGAAGTCGGCGGCGAGGCGTTCCCGCCACTGCGGGGCCAGGCTCGGGATGAGGTCGATGAGCGCCTGGCGGAAGCTGGCGTAGTCCTTCGCCATGTAGTCGATCACCGGAGGGGGCGGCTCGGCCGTCGGCGGGGGCGGCTTCGGCTTGCAGTCGAAGCGGCTCGGGCAGCCTGCCTTGAAGCTGAAGTCGCACCGGCGGTAGGCATCGTCGAGCTCGGGGCGGTTGATCTCCAGCGTGTAGGTGCTGAAGTCGCCGGGCTGGTCGACGGTCACCTCGACGTAGTCCTCGCCCCCGGGGTCGGTTGCCATCGCCACCGCCACCACCCGGATGTTGGTGATGCGGGTGCCGCCCTCCACCGAGAACGCCTCGAGGTCGGCGGCGAGCGCGGGCGGGGGCGGCTTGATGAAGTACACGTGCAGGTGCCGCTGCGTCTCGAGGGTGTCGCCGAAGACCTCGATGTAGTCGATGCCGTTGAGGGCCGACGCCACAACCAGGGCGCGGCGGCCCGCAGTGTCCTCGCAGTGGATGCCGGAGGTGGTGGTAGGCACGGCTACACCTCCAGCCGGGCCGACGTGAACCGGTCGCGGCGCCGCTCCCCGGTGTCGAGGCGGGTGTAGACCACCTCCACGGTCAGCCGCGCCTCGCCGGGGATGACGTCGATCGACTCGACCTGCACCACCTCGGCCAGCCAGCGCTGCAGCGCGCCGTGTACGAGGAACTGGGTGGCGGTGGCGAGCGCCGAATGGCCGGGGGCGAACACGAGGCGGGCCAGCCCGCAGCCGAAGTCGGGCCGGTTGACCCGCTCGCCCGGATTGGTGAACAGCACCTGGTGGATCATGTCGAGCACGTGGTCGTCGGCGGAGGTGACCGCGGAGCGGCCCTTCTCGTCGAAGTGGAACGGGTAGTCGACGTAGTCGCCGGCCATCAGGTCCCCTTCACCTTCGTCTGTGCGCCGCTCACGGTGGCCGGGCCCTGCACCGCCCCGGTGGCGGCCTTGCAGAGGCCGACGCTGGTCTCCAGCAGCGGCCCGGTGCCGGTTACCTTCACCCGCACCGCCTCGGCCGACCACTGGATCGTGAGGCACGGCGACGGCGTAGACGGCGGCAGCGTGAACGGGCACCCGGCGATGAGGAACGTGTCGTTGGGCAGCAGCGCGAACGCGCCGTCGACCTTGACCCGGGTGTTGGTGGGCACCACGCTCGCCTGGCCGCCGTGCGGGCACTGGATCGTGCAGCCCATCTGGAGGATGGCGGCGGCCATCACATCACCTCGAGGGCGCCGTCGTTCACGTTCACCGAGGAATCGCTGATGACGACCTTCTGGCCGCCCTTCGACAGCTCGATGCCGGACGAGTCGAGCACGATCTTGGCGCCCCCCGACTCGGTGATCTCGATCTTGCCGGCGTCGTCGTCGATCACCATCAGGTGACCGCCCGCCGACTTCACCACGATCTGCTTCGGGGTGGCGCTCTCCGGCTCCGCGCCCTGCGCGAACCAGCCGCCCACCCATATCGGCCGGGACGGGTCGCCGTCCTCGAACTCCACCCACACGGCCGCCCCGACCGGCGGGATTGCCCAGATGCCCGAGCCGTCGCCGGTGACCGGCAAGCACGGCAGCGCCCAGCCGCTGTCGACCTCGCCGAGCACCTGAGGGACCTTCACCTTGAGCCTGCCCAGCACGGAGGGGTCCTCGTTGTCGACGACCTCGCCGCGGTACTTGCCGACGTGGCGGGTGACGAAGCGTCCCAACAGGCGGCTCGGCTCGGGGAGAGTCATGACGCCAGCGCCCCCGTGTCGGTGAAGTCCTCGGAGCCCTCCAGCTTCACGGCATTGCGCCGCAAGGTGAAGCTCTGCTGGTAGCCCTCCTCGCCGAAGGCGTGGAGCACCCGCTCCACGTAGTAGGTGCCGCTGTGCAGCCGGCCGACGCCGCGCACGGTCACCGGCTTGCCGGCGCGCAGCACCCCGCCGTACGTCATCACGTCGAGGTCGCCCTCGGCCCGGATCCCCCAGGCGGCGCGGTCGACCACGGCCTGGGCGTACGTCTGCAGCTCGCCGGTCTTGGCCAGGCCGGTGTGGCTGAGCACCACCTTGCGGGGTTCGCCAGCCAGCAGCGACGACCCGCCCAGCGTGCGCTGGGCCACCGACCCGACCGAGGTGGTCTGCGCCTCCAGCGTGGCGGCGTCCACGTCGCCGGCGTCGGCCGTCGTGGGCCGCAGCATGTCGTTCACCACCGAGAAGGCGCCGACGTTGGTGGCGTCGCCGAAGTTGACCGTGAGCACGCCCTGCGGGCTGTCGTCGAGGCGCGGCGGGTGGAAGTGCCCCTCGCCTCCGGAAGGGGTGGCGGCGACGTAGCACTCGTAGCCGTTGCGCTCTGCAAGCATCCGGAGGTACTGGATGTCGGTCCCGCGTTGGATCGGCACCACGTCGTCCTCGCTGCGGGTGGGCTCGGTGCGCTCCACCACCGGCGTGAGCCCGTACTCGCCGAAGATCTGCTCGGCGATGTCGCTGTCGGCCATGTTCGGCCAGGGCCGCAGCTTCTCCTCCAGGTTCATGAGCACCGTGTCGTCGATGGCGACGACGTCGAGGGTCGATTCGCCCGGGTCGGCTGAGAACGACGCACGGGTCTCGACGACCTTCCCGTCGATCAGGCGGGCGGCGGCGTCGCTGCCGACGGTGACGGAGAAGGCGATGCCGCCGAACCGCGGGAACAACTCGTCGTCGAGCGCGAGCCAGCCGCTGCCGTCCTCCGTGACCGCGGTGGTGAGGGACAGCCGCAGGATCGCGGCCATGCCGGTGTGCTCCTCCACCTCGATCCGCCGGACGGCGGGGAGCAGGTCGGGTGGGGCGGCAGCCCCCCCGATCAGCAACTCGTAGGAGACGGCTACCGGCACGGCGTCATCCCTGCGCCGCCGGGATGCCGATCGTCCGGCCGGGCGGGGTCATCAGCTCCGGCGGCCACGTCGCCAGGTTGGCGTCGCAGATGCGCCAGAAGCGCTCGGGATCCTTGTAGAAGCGGTGGGCCACGTGGTCGAGCCGCTCCTCGTCGGCCACCGCGTACCCGAACCGGGCCTCGGTGGGCGGGATCTGCCGTATGCGCTTGTGCTCCAGCTCGCGGCCGGTGGCATCCACGATGGTCGTGGTCTCCACGTCCTCGTAGCGGCTGCCTCTGAAGAACATCAGTCGGTGCCTCCTCTCGACGCGGTCATGGCGCAGTGCTCCCCGGCAGGAACTTGCGGACCCGGTCTTCGTCGCTGCTGTTCTGGAACTGCCGAGCCAGCGCCTCCTTCTGCTTCTGGTACGAGATGAACGCGTCGCGGGCGACGCTGGTCCCGGGAAACTCCAGGTAGGTCAGCACCTTCAGCCCGAGGTCGACCTTGGCCCGGATCGGGTTCAGCCGGGTGTCGTATGCCTCCTCCGCGATCGCGAAGCTGGTGACGCTCACCGGGACCACCCGCGACTTGCCGAACACCAGCAGTGTCAGCGGAAGGTCCACCGGGCTCACCTGGACCTCGCCGCGCTCGGCGAGCTGCGAGATCTCCTCCGCGTTCAGGCTCGGCGGGTACATCAGCAGCTCGAGCGTCGCCAGCGCCGGGTGCAGCCCGTTCTCCGCGACCGACGAGTTGCTGTCGGGGTGCTCGAGCTGATCGGCGGCGTCCAGCTCCACCGACAGGTTGATGGTCTCCACGGGCGGGCCGGCCACCCGCAGCACCTCCTGCTGGGCGTTCCCCGCCTGGCCCTGCTCCTGGGGCGGGGTGCGTGCCGCCAGCGACCGGCGCATCTGGTCCGGGTTGTACTGGAACACGATGATGTCCGGCTGGGTGGCCGGGTCGTCGGTCTCGTAGACCGCCAGCGCCCCCTTGATGATCTGCGGCGAGATCGGGCTCACCCGGCGCCCCCCTTCCTCACCAGGTATGCGGCGGCCTGGGCGGCGTAGGGGTGGCCGGTCTCCTCGGCCAGCTCCCGGAGCGCGGCCGGGCCAGCCGCGTCGCCGGCCACGTCCAGCGCCATCGCCCGGTAGAAGCGCGCCCGGGGGTCGGCGGGGGTGTGGGACAGCACCCCGTCGAGCCACTCCACGGCCCGGCTCGGCGTGCCGGCGGCGAGGGCGTGGACGGCCAGGTCGAGCCGCGCCCGGGTGTCGTCGGGGTCGAGGAGCACGATCCGCTCCAGCTCGGCGACCGCGCCGGGGCGGTTGCCCCTTGCCAGCATCACGAGCGACAGGTGGTAGCGGGCGCCGGTGTGCTCGGGCTCGATGGCCAGCGCCCGCCGCAGCGCGTCGGTGGCAGCGCCGAAATCGTGGCGGTTGAAGAGCACCACGCCGAGCTGGGCCCACGCCGCGGCCGAGTCGGGATCGGCCTCGATCGCGGCGTGCAACAGCTCGACCGCCTCGTCGACCCGCCCCTGCACCGCCACCACCTGCGCGAGCGACACCAGGTAGCCGGCGTGGCCCGGGCTCTCGGCAAGGGCGGCCCGCCAGGCGCGCTCGGCAGCATCGGGCCGCTCGCTCAGCAGGGCCAGCTTGGCGAGGCCGTCCCACGCCACCGTGTTGGCCGGGTCCAACTCGACCGCTCTCCGCAACGCCTCCAGACCGCCGTCCAGGTCGCCCAGGGCGGCGCGGGCGTTGCCGAGGTTGGCGAACGCCGTCGTGTGGTCGGGCCGGGCGGCGATCGCCGCCTCGTAGCAATCGATCGCGTCGTCCAGCTCGCCTCGCTGGGCGTGGACGAAGCCCAGGTTGTTGAGCGACGTCGCGTTGTCGGGCTCCAGCTCCAGCGCCGCCCGGTACTCGGCCAGGGCGCCGTCGAGGTCGGCCTGGAGGTGGAGCATGGCTCCCCGGTTGTTGTGCTCGCGGGCGTCGAGAGCCGTCCCGCCACTCTTGGTCTGCCGCTTCTTGGCCATCGCTGTCACCTCACACGATGCGTTCCACGAGCCCGCTCAGGAGCTGGCGGGCGTCGATGTCGGGTACCTGGAACTCGATGTCGTCGATGGAGGGCTCGAAGGGCTGGCCCTCCTGGTAGTGGACGGGGAACTTGGCGCCGAGCCGCAGCCCGGAGCCGTACTCGAACTGCGCCAGCGTCCAGCGCTTGCTGTACAGCTCGATGCTCGTGAGCCACAGGTCGAGCTCCACCAGCACGAACGCGGTGATGTCGAACTTGAACACCGGCTCCGCGAAGATCTCTGCTTCGGCGTCGAGGGTGAGCCCGGTGGTGGGCGTCCAGTTGACCTCGACCCCGGCCCGCAGCGCGCCCTGGATGCCGAGCTGGCCGCCGATCTCCACCCCGGCGGTGGCGCTCACCAGCGGGATCCCGGCGCCAAGCGCGCCGCGCACGAACAGCCGCAGCCCGGCGTCGGCGGGCACCACCAGCTCGGCGCGCCCGGTCACCTGCGTCTCGGCCTCCCGGGCCGGGTTGTAGGTGATGCCCAGCGACAGTGCCTCGAGCCGTCCCGGGCCGAAACCGGCGGAGAGGTCGAGCCCGCCGCCGATGGTCGCGAAGATGCCGACCCGCTGGCCGGCGGCCGCAACCCCGACGATCGGGATGTCGATGGCTATCGAGAAGATGTTCTTGTCGAAACGCTTGGCGGGGAAGAGGTCCAGGGCCTCGGGCAGGCCGATCTCGCCGCTGACCTCGACCTCGCCCTCCGGGGTCAGCTGGACGCCGGCAGTCGCCGCCAGCCAGGGAGCGATGCGCAGCGTCAGCGAACCGCCGCCGTAGGCCCGGAGCTGTCGGGTGGCTCCCCCGCCGGGCCGCCCCTCCTCGTCGACCGGGCGGTTGGTGGCGCCCACCAGCAGCGAGCCGCTGAGCATGCCCCGCTCGTACTCGGCGCGGGCCTCGGCGGTGATGATCCCGTCCTCGTAGGCGACGGTGAGGCGGGTGTCGAAACCGGGGACGTCGGGCTCGGCCGTGCCGCGGGCGGTCACCGCGTAGCCCTCCTCGCCCGGCCGCTTGGCGACCGATGCCTCCACCCGCCCGCTGCGGATGCCGGGGATGTCGCTCGACAGGTCGAAGGCCCCGGAGATCGCCAGGCCCTCCTCCTCCGAGTGGGTCACGGTCATGGTGCCCTGCTCCACCCCCGGCACGTCGAGCTGGGCGGTGCCGGTGGCCTCGAAGCGGCCTTGCTCGTAGGAGGCGGTGACGGTGGCGCTGCGGATGCCCGTGACGCGGCCCGCCCCGATGGACAGCGTCCCGGAACCGCTGAACTCCCCGTTCTCGTAGGCCATGCGGATCTCCGACGGTGGGTCGAACAGCTCCCGGTCGAAGGTGAACGTCCCGGCCAGCGCGAACTCGCCGTCGGTGGTGACCCGCGCGGAGATGGTGCCGGTCCCCACCTTCTCGATGGCGAGCTGCACCTCGCCGCGGGCGCCGATGCCCGTGGTGCCCGCGAAGATCTCCAGGGTCGACTCGGTGACCTGGATCGGCCCCGGCAGGTTGAAGTCGCCGATGTCGAAGACCTTGGCCAGGCGCAGGTCGTCGCCCTCGATGATGAGCTGGATGTCCAGCTCGGCGAAGATGGGGATCGACGGCAGCAGCCGGCCGCGGGCCATGAACCCCCTGGCGGGGTCGATGGCCCAGCTTTCGATCTCCACGGGCGAGAAGCCCTTGATCTCCAGGGCCCGCCACACGGTGTTGATCATGTTGTGGTCGAGGTACCCGGCGTAGGGCATGCCCGGGAAACGCTGGATGGGCACCGTGGTGTTGCGCCCCAGCCGGTACGGGATGCGGCGCACGTTGGCCGGCAGGCCCATCGTGATGCTGCCGATGGGCGTGGTGGCGTCGGGGGCCAGCGTGGTGGGGTCGGCCAGCGTCTTCGACTTGACCTGGAAGGGCTTCAGCCACGGGTCCCCGGTCTCGGCCGTGCTGGGCTCCTGAGCCGCTCCACCCGTGTGGGCCAGCTCCTTGGGGGCGCCGCCCTCCGGGGTCGGGAAGATGACCCACTTGTCGCTGGCGCCCAGCTCGCCGGTGACGGCCTCGAACTGGTCCAGGTGCTGGGTCCGCTCACCGACCTCGTCCCACGTCCAGTAGTTCTGCGGGTTGCCCGTGGACGACAGCGTCTCGGCGCTGATGCCCCCGAACACGAGGTCGTAGCGCTGCTTGATGGACCGCAGCGAGGGGGGGCGCGACTTCACCCAGAACGACGGGTCGGTGCCGGGCACGGGGCCGCGCGGGTCGCTCGGCGTGCGGTGGTAGTGCTCCCTGGTGAGCTTGACGAGGCGGGTCACCTCACTGAGCACCTTGCGGCCCGAGTCCTGGTTGGCGCCGGAGTCGAGCAACTCCATGTTGCCGGTGAGCCCTCCCAGGTTGGCCCAGCCCCCCGACCCGGTCCAGCCGGCGATCTGCAGCTCCACCATGTGGTCGACGTCCTTCGGGTCGGCGATACCGCCGCGGTCCCAGATGGGCCGCTTGGCGGTAGCGACGATGCGGCTCAGGTTGCCGACCAGGTAGAAGTTGCCCTCCCGGTGTTTCAGGGCGTAGGTCTTCTGCGGTTCGCTCGGGTTGTACGCGCTGCCCAGCTTCTCGATGATCTTGGGTTGCACCTTGGCGTCCGGAACGCTCTGGTCCCAGACGGTCGTCTGCTCGGGCCGGCCGCGGGCGTAGTCCTTCGACCGGCGTAGCTGGCCGGAGGACGCCCGGCTGCGGTAGGCGGAACCGCGGTGCGCCGTCGCCTTGAAGTCGGGCAGCTTGAGCGCCGGGTACCTGATCTCCTTGGGGCTGGCGTTCTCGTTGACCGCACCCGCCTCGGCGGGGATCTCCTCCTGCCGGGCAGCGGGAGCGGTCGTGCCGGTCTGGCGCTGCACTGCGGGGGCGGCTGCGGAAGGGTGGAGCACGGCGGGCCGGGCCGGACCGCTCGCCAGCTTGGCGCCGGGCCGCTGCTGGATGGTATGGGTCAGCTCGTGGGCGAGCAGGTGGCGGCCCGACTCGGTGCCCGGCTGGTACCGGCCCTGACTGAAGTAGATGTCGCGGCCCACCGTGAACGCCTGGGCGTTCATGGACCGCGCCATCGAGGCGGCAGGCGAGTCGGTGTGGACGCGCACGCCGCCGAGGTCGCGGCCGAACCGGGGCTCGAAGTAGGAACGGCTGCCGCTGTCCAACGGCTGGCCCGCCCCGCGGCTGGCGTTGATCGACGACTGCACGGGGGCGGGCACCGGGCCGCCCGTGTTGGCCGAGGTGGCGACGGCCTCCTCGGTCTCCTCCTCCGGCTGCGCCGCCACCGCCTCCTCGTCCTCCTCCGCCTGCGCCGCCACCGCCTCCTCTTCCTCCTCCGCCTGCGCCTGCACCGCCTCCTCTTCCTGTTCCTCCGCCTGCGCCGCCAGCGCCTCCTCGGCCTCCTCCTCCGGCTGCGCCGCCACCGCCTCCTCGGCCTCCTCCTCCGGCTGCGCCGCCACCGCCTCCGCGGCCTCCTCCTCCGCCTGGCGCTGCACCGCCTCCTCTTCCTCCTCCGCCTGCGCCTGCACCGCCTCCTCTTCCTCCTCCGCCTGCGCCTGCACCGCCTCCTCTTCCTCCTCCGCCTGGCGCTGCATCCCGTGATCGGGCATCCGGGTGACCTCGTCGGCGAGCCGGTTGGCCTCGACCTCATGTGCGTCGCCCGGGCGGCTTACCTCCAGCCGGGACTGTGCTCCTGCCGCCCGTAGCTGGCGGGCCAGCTCGGCGTTGCCGACGGCGGCGGCGTGCTCGCCGAGCGGCGACGCCGGAGCGCGAGCCGCGCCGGAACTGGCGTCCGGCTTGCGAGCGGCCCGCACCCGCGAGCGGCGGCCCTCACGCTCGGCCATGGGTACCCCCCCGGGCGGCGTCGACGCCGAGCTGCGCCGCCAGGCGCCGGGCCAGCTCCCTGGCCAGCACGGGAACGTCGGGCTCGGCGCCCAGGCTGATCGGAGCCGCCTCGGTGAGACCGGCGCGGCGCGGGTCGAGCGGCGGCGCCGCCCGCCCCAGCAGCTCGGCCAGCTCGGCCTCCACCAGGCGAGCGAGCGCCCCGGCCCGGGCTGGATCCAACCCGGTCTCGGCCAGCACCAGGCGGTCGATCACGAGGTCGACGGTCACGCCGCACCGCCCTGGAGGTAGCCGCCGAACTCGGCCGCCGTCAGCGTCTTGTCGAGCTTGGCGTACTCGCGGCGCGCCGCGTGCATCAGCAGGTCCATCGTGATCTCGCCGCCGTCGGCGGCGGCCAGGAACGCTGCGTTGATCGCGATCGAGCGGATGTTGCCGCCGGCCACCTCGAGTCGGGCCAGCGCGCCGTAGTCGACCGACGCCAGCGGCGCCCCGTCGGGGAACACCCGCTGCCAGATGCGCAGCCGCCCGTCGGCCGCCGGGAACGGGAATTCCACGAGGAAGCGGAGCCGGCGCAGGAAAGCCCGGTCGAGCACCGACTTGCGGTTGGTGGCGAGGATCGCCAGCCCCCGGTAGTCCTCCATCTGCTGGAGCAGGTAGTCGATCTCGATGTTGGCGTACCGGTCGTGGCTGTCCCGCACCTCGGTGCGCTTGCCGAACAGAGCGTCGGCCTCGTCGAAGAAGAGCACCGCACCGCTCTGCTCGGCAGCCGTGAACACGCGGCGCAGGTTCTTCTCGGTCTCCCCGATGTACTTGCTGACGACGCCGGAGAGGTCGATCCGGTACAGGTCCAGCTCCAGCTCGCCGGCCACGATCTCGGCGGCCATCGTCTTGCCGGTGCCGCTGGGGCCGGCGAACAGAGCCGCCACCCCTCCCCCGCGGGCGAGCTTTGCGCCGAATCCCCAAGCCTCGTGGACCCGGGCGCGGTGGCGCACGTGGGCCGCCAGCTCCTCGAGCTGGCGGCGGACGTCGGGTGGCAGCACGATGTCGTCCCAGCCGAAGACCGGTTCGATCCGGCGGGCGAGCTCGCCCAACCGGCGGCGACCATGGGCCCGGGCGGCCTGCCACAGGTCGGCGGCGGCGAGCTTGGTGCCGCGGGACCGGGCGCGCGCCGTGGCGGCCGCCACCACCTCGGTCACCGCGCCGGGCGGGAGGCGGAAGTGGTGGATCACCGCGTCGACCGCGCCGTTCAAGCCGCGCCCGCGGCCGCCGAGCGCCGCCTTCCACACGGCGCGCTGCTCGGCCTCGCCCAGGTCGGGAATGGGGGCGACCATCATCGGCCCGGGCCCCGTCACCGGCTCCGCGCTCGAGACGAGGAGCGGTTCGGCGCCTGCGATCGGTGGTATTTCCGCCTCGTCGCCGCCGACCTCCACCAGGTACAGCGTGTTGGCCAGCGCCGCCTCCCGCGCCGCCAGGGCGGGATCGGCGGCAAGTGCTGCGCCGTCCGCCAGGTGGAGGTCCCGTCCCAGCAGCGTCGCCAGCTCGGCGGCGACCACTCGGCCCGCTCCTGCCGCCTCCTCGACCAGGTTCACGACGGCCGAAGGGCTGCGGCGCGCGGCCGCGGCGAGCTGGACTGCGAGCCGGGCGTAGCGGGGCGGTGGGGCCAGCGCCGCCACCCGACGCAGGTGGGGCGCGAGCGCCGCGTCGAGCTGATCGACGCCCTGGAGATACTGCACCACGCGCGGCTCGGCTCGCACTGCCTGCGATGCCAGCCCGCGAGGCACCGGGTCGGCGGCGTCGAGCCGCGCCAACCGGTGGTACAGCAGCGGCCGGAGGGCTTCGTAGGCCAGTCCGGGCACTTCCACCGGCCAGCCGAACAGTCCGGTGGCCAGCGCCAGCGAAGCGAACCGGCGCCCGGCGTCGTCCTGCACGAACGCGAACATCCGCTCGAAGGCGGGGTCGAGGTCGGGCGCCGCCGCCAGCAGGAGCAGGCCGACGGCGGGCTCGGGCAGGTCGAACACCTCGCGTAGCCGCAGCAGCGCCGGCGGGCTCCCGGCGGCGGCGAGCGCCTGCGCCTGGTCGCGGAGGTCGCGCTCCGCAGCGGCGATCGCAGCGCCGAGGGAGAGCGCGCCGGAGTCGGTGGCGAGAAACTCCTGCTCTGCGGCGCGGTGGGGCCCTGCGGCCGCCGCGGTCGCCTGCGCCTCGCTGACCACGGCGCCCCGGAAGACGTCCAGCGGTGGCGGCGCGGCGGCGTGGCGGAGCCATGCCAGCCTGCGCCGGACCCGCAGCCGCAGCAGGGCCAGGTGGCCGGCGAGGTACTCGGCGTTGCCCGGGCTTGCGGAGCGGCTCACGGCAGGTCCACCCCGACGTCGTCGAAGCTCTCGGCCCCGTTGACCCGCACCCGCACCGCGTATCGCGCTGCGAGCCCCAGCTCCGCAATCGCGTCCGGGTCGCCGGCGGCGGCTGCGAACGTGATCGCCGCCCCGCTCGCGGCGATCACCAGCAGCTGCGAGTCTACGAGCGTCACGCGCGCGCCGGTGAATGCGGCGGGCGGCCCCGCGCTCTGGACGGCCGCCTGCAGCAGCGTCGCGGTGTCGGCGGGTGATGTGGGGCGCCGGGGCAGCGTGACCGTGCGGGTGGTGGCGCCGACGGTCATGGCGACGGCTGGCGTCGCCGAGGTGGTCGGCGGGAGCGGGATCAGGGAGCCGCCAACGTAGGCGGTGGCGTTCGACCCTCCCTCGCCGTTGGTGAGACGCAGGTCCTTGCCGAGGGGCGTGTTGCCGACGCTGATCGTGCCCTGGCGGCCGGGAAGGATCACCAGCTCGGTCCCGGTTGCCGTGACTCGCGCCTCCGTGAAAGCCGGGCCGGCACCGGCCGTCGCATGGAGCGCCGACTCGATCAACACCGCTGCCTCCTCCAGTGTGGCCGGGACGGAGGCGAGCGTCACCGTGTGCGGGCCGTCACCGCCGAACGTCAGCTTCACATCGAACTTGTTGCCGGGCGCTGGGAACGTGCTCAGGTCGCCGGAGACGCGCACGGTGCGGCCACCCTCGGGCAGCCCGATCGGCAGCGGCACGACGAGCTGGGTCGGGGAGGCGGAGACGTAGCGGCTGGCCGCCACGACGCCACGGCCGACGACGACCTCGCCGGGCAGCGACGGGGCGTGCAGCCTGGTGCCATCGATCGTGATCGTGCGCCGGCCGCCGCCGTCGGTGCCCAGCACCGGGGCCGGGTCCACCCCTGGCACCAGCATCCACGCCGCCCGGCCGGAGCCGACGGAGGCCGAGGCGAGCACCGGGACGCGGGTGGCCACCTCGATCGTCTGCGTTCCCGGTTGGAGCAGGTCGGTGGCGGGGATCGGCGCCCCACCCGGGTAGGTGGCGTCTGGGATCTCGATCTCGAGCCGGTCCGGGGAGCCGGGCACGACGTCGATGTCCAGGCCCCCGAGGCGGGCGACGACCTCGCCGGTGAAGTTGGCACCGCGCACGACGAGCGTGTCCCCGATGCGGGCGAACGGGGTGGACCGCTCGGTGCCCGGCGGGTCGGCGGCGCGCCGTACCGCCACCGCTGCGATGCTGGGGCGGCTGAGCGCGATGGTGTGGACGCGCGGGCCGGCGGCAGGCAGCTCCTGCACCGGGCGCGGGTGGCGCCGGGGCCGGCTGCTCTCGATCTGCACCACGCTCACCGCGTAGGTCACCGAAGGCCGGAACGACAGCTCGAGGGCGGTCCAGACGTTGGAGAGGTCCTCCAGGTCCAGCGGCTGGAGCGTGACCTTGACGCTCTCGAACTCGTCGCGCAGCGGGTCCTGGAGGATGGGCCGGCCCGGGGGGGTTCGCTCGGTGACGAGGCCCTCCCCGATCACCGGATAGTCGTGGAACACCCGCATCGCGCTGCCGAGCAGGGTGTGGGCCGGCGTGTCGTCGGCGAAGTCGTCGCCGTTCGGCGTCGAGCCGTACGCGGTGAGCAGGTAGTAGAGCACCAGGCTGAGCGGCGGGCGCCCGAACGCGCCTCGAGAGCCGTGGCCGGGGATCTCCTGGTTCTTGAGAAATGCGTTCTCGGCCACTTGGTACAGGAACAGGTTGACCCGGTTCGGCTCGACGGGGTTCTGAGGGTCTCGGTCCGGGCCGGGGAACCCGAGCGTCACTGGCACGGCGCCGTTGCCGGGAAGGTGGTCGATGCGGTCCCGAAGCAGCGTCTGCAGGGTCGCGCTCGCAGCCCCGATGGCTTCGTACGTGCTCATCGCCATCCCCACGGCTCGTGGGTGCGGACGTGCTGGTAGTCGTCGAACCCGCGCGGCCGGGGGCGTGGCCGGGCGGGTGGCGGCGCCGGCGCGTCTGGCCGCTCGGCACGGACCTCGACCGTCCCGATGTGAACGCGGACCGGCCGTGGCGGCGCCTCGGCCCCCGGGCGGGCCTGGGCGGGCGCGTGCGGGAGGATCGGCGGGGGCGGCGGGCCCGGCTCGACGGCGGCGGGCCCGGTCGGCGGGCCGGGCTCGACGGCGGCTGCGCTCCCGACGGGCGGCGAGACCGCAGGTTCGGGCACCGGCGCAGCTCGGCTCGCGGGGGTGGCGGCCGGCG
>JBFJZV010000017.1:0-25636 GCA_041621915.1 Acidimicrobiia bacterium
CACCGCCTCGACACACTCGTCGCTGTCGAGCGTCACCTCGCCGGCGTCGTTGGTGAGCTGGCAGTTGTTCGCCAGCGCGAAGTGCTCGAACGTCTGCTGCGTGAAGACTTCTCCGGCCGCGTTGGCAGCAGTGATCCCGAAGAAGTCGTCGCCCGGGTTGTGCAGCGCCTCGGCGGCCGCTGCGATGTTGGCGAACGTGTCGGGGGCGGCCAGGCCCGCGGCGTCGAACAGGTCCTTGCGGTAGACGAGCAGCTGCCCCCAGCCATCGCTCGGGACGGCGGCCACCGTGCCGTCGACCGTCGCCAGATCCAGCGCGCCCTGGCTGAACGTATCGGCGCCCAGGTCGTTCACGACCGCCGCAGCTGTGTCTTGGTTGAGCAGGCCCTGGGCGGCCCATCCGGCGGTGAAGTCGACCGGGTGGAACACCACGTCGGGCAGCGTGCCGGAGGCGGCGTTGGTGATCATCAGCTCCGGAAGCTGGTTCTCGTCGGCGGCGGTGAGGTCCACGGCGACGCCGGTGGCTGCGGTGAAGCGCTCGATGATGCCCTTGGTGATCTCCAGCCGCTCGGGCTGGGTCTCCGTCGACCAGAACTTGATCGTGGTCCCGGGCTCGATGACGACGCTCACCACCGTCTCGCCGGGTTGCTCGACGATGACGGTCTCGCCCGGCTGCTCGACCACCACGGTCTCGCCGGGCCGCTCGACGACCGATGTGACGGTCACCTCGGTGGTGTCGCCGCAGGCGGCGGCCACCATCGCGACTACCGCAGCGAGCAGAAAGACAGATCGAAGTCGGCGCATGGTGGTCCCTTCCCACGGGCCCCGCCGCCCCGCCGGGCAAACGAGGCATTATTGAACAGTCGCCTCATAGCTTCTCGGCCTGGCGATCAACCGTAGTAACTCGCTCAGCGGCTTGTCGACCGGCGTCCGGCAAAGTCGTAGGTGCCGGAAGTCACATTTACCGTCACCCGGGCCCGCTCCCCGGTTGCCGAGACGCGCTCCACTGCGAAGACGCCGTCGGGCGCGTCGAGCACCCGCTGCTCGGCGTCCGGGTGGAACGCCGCGTGGTGGCGGCGGGCGTCCAGCATCTCCGCCAGGCCCGCCAGCACCCGATGCGCGCGGGTCCCCGGGTCGCGCAGGCGGGCCTCCAGCGGCGCGATGTCCAGCTTCTCGCGGTTGAGGCGGCGCTTGATGCCGCTCTCTGCGAAGCCGGCTTGGTCGTTCGAGGAGCCGAGCAGCGAGTGGGCGTAGATGCCGGGGATGCCCCGCAGCGCCAGCATCACCGCATGGGTGGCCAGGTGGCGCGCCACCGCCTCGTCCTCCGGCAGATCGTGACCGACGAGGTCGAACCAGGTGCAGTTCAGCTCGTACGGCGCCTCGCTGCCGTCGGGCAGCGCCCGCATCCCCACCTGCCCGCCGGCCGCCAGCGAGCGGGCCGCCAGCGCATCGATCTGGGCCCGGCTCAGCAGCCCCTCGGCGGGGCGCACCCCCACGCCGTCGTGCGACGCCAGGAAGTTGAAGAAGGTGGTGCCCGGGACCGGCAGCTCCAGGCCCGCCGCCCATTCCGCCAGCACGGTGGCATCGCCTGTGAGCGCCGAGTGGAGCGTGAGCGGGGCCAGCGGGAACTGGTACACGGCCTGTGCCTCCCGAACCGAGCCGTCGCCGAAGTATGAGACGTTCTCGGCGTGCGGAACGTTGGTCTCGGTGATGAAGATCAGCTCCGGGTGGCACGCGTCGACGGCGGCGCGCATGAGCTGGACGGCCCGGTGGGTCTGCGGCAAGTGCAGTGAGGCGGTCCCCTCCTCCTTCCACAGGAAGGCGATCGCGTCGAGGCGGATGACGTCGGCGCCGCGGGCCGCATAGGTGAGCAGCACGTCGACGACCCGCAGCAGCACGTCCGGGTTGCGGTAGTCGAGGTCCACCTGGTCGGCGGAGAACGTGGTCCACACCCACTGCTCGCCGGCGGCGCCCTCGAAGCGGTGGAGCAAGGGCGACGTCCGCGGCCGCACCACGGCGGAAAGGTCGGCGGCGGGATCGGCGGTGCGAAAGAAGCCGGCGAACTCGGGGGCGCCGGCGAGGAACCGCTGGAACCACTCGCTCCCGGCCGACATGTGGTTGACCACGGCGTCCACCATCAGGCGCCGGCCGCTCCCGAGGAGTTCGACGTCGCCCCAGGTGCCGAGCTCCTCGTCGACGCTCAGGTAGTCCTCGACGCTGAACCCGTCGTCCGAGGACCACGGGTAGAACGGCAGCACGTGGACGCCGTTGAGCTGGGGCTCGAGGTGGCCGCGCAGGAACCGGTCCAGCGTCCGCAGCGGCGGCTCGCCGGGAGCCCGGATCTGGTCGCCGTAGGTGATCAGCCAGGCGTCGCGCTCGCTCCACGGCGAGCCGCCCGTGGGAGCGCGTCGCCCGTGCCGGTCGAGCAGCGCCTCCAAGCGGTCTGCGATCGCGCCGGCGCGGTCATCCCCGTACAGGTCGGCCACCAGCCGGCGGCGCAGCTCGCGGCTCATCGGCGCATCGTATCCGCGAGGTAGATTCGCGACCGTGACCGACTTCAGCGCCGCCACCGACGAGCTGTTCCCCACGATGCAGTCAGAACTGGAGCGGCTCGTCCGGATCCCGTCGATCAGCGCCTCCGGGTTCGACCCGGGAGAGGTGCGCAGGTCGGCGAGCGTCACGGCCGAGCTGCTGGAGGCGGCCGGGTTCGGCGGGGTCCGGCTGCTTGAGGTCGACGGCGCCCACCCTGCCGTGTTCGGCGAGATCCCCGCGCCCGCCGGTGCGCCCACCGTGCTGCTGTATGCCCATCACGACGTGCAGCCGCCCGGCCCCCGGGAGCTCTGGGAGTCCGACCCGTTCGCGCCCACCGAGCGGGCGGGCCGCCTGTTCGGGCGGGGCACCAGCGACGACAAATGCGGGATCGTGGTCCACACCGCGGCGGTGCGGGCACACGGCGGGCGGCCCCCGGTGGGCGTCAAGGCGCTGGTCGAGGGCGAGGAGGAGACCGGCTCGGAGCACCTGGGCGAGTTCCTCGATCACTACGGCGGCCTGCTCGCCGCCGACGCCGTCGTCGTGGCCGACTCGACCAACTGGGACACCGGCCGGCCGGCGCTGACGACCTCGCTGCGTGGCCTGGTCGACTGCGTGGTCGAGGTGCGCACACTGCGGCACGGCGTGCACAGCGGGGAGTACGGAGGGGCGCTGCCGGACGCCTTGACGGCGCTCAGCCGCTTGCTCGCCACCCTCCATGACGAACGCGGCGGCGTGGCCGTGCCGGGCTTGGTGGAGGGCGATGCCGATCCACTCGACCTCACCGAGGAGCAGTTCCGCCGGGAGGCAGGCGCCGTGGACGGCGTGCAGCTCATCGGAAGCGGGTCACTCACCGGCCGGCGCTGGCGGAAGCCGGCGATCTCGGTGCTGGCGATCGACGCGCCGCCGCTCGCCGAGGCGATCAACCAACTGGTGCCGTCGGCTCGCGCCGTCGTGAGCCTGCGCCTGGCGCCCGGCGACGACCCGGCCCGAGCCATGGACGCGCTGGTGACCCATCTCGAGTCGCACGCCCCGTGGGGCGCCCAAGTGAAGGTGACCCGCGGCTCGTCTGGCCGTCCGTTCGAGCTGGACACGTCCGGAGCGGCCTACGACGCGTTCCGTGCCGGGATGGAGACGGCGTGGGGCACCGCTCCGGTGGAGATCGGCGTCGGGGGGTCGATCCCCATGGTCGCCGCCCTCGCCGACGCTTACCCCGCCGCCAGCATCCTGCTGACCGGCGCCGCCGACCGCCAGAGCCGGGCGCACGGGCCGGACGAGAGCGTTGACCTCGGCGAGTTCTGGCGGTCGGCGCTGGCAGAGGCGATCGCGCTGGCGGAGCTGGGAGTCGCTCAGGCGTAGCGCCACACCAGCGTCACGTCCCCGACGTTGGTGCCGGTGGGCCCGGTGACCAGCAGGTCGGACGTGGCGGCCAGCAGCGGGCAGGCATCGTTCCGAGCCAGGCTCTCGGCGGGATCGAGGCCCACAGCCCTTGCCCGCAACCCGGTGCCGCCGTCGACTAGCCCGCCGGCGGCGGTGGTCGGCCCGTCGACCCCGTCGGTGGCGAACGCGGCGAGGGTCGTTGGGCCGGCGATGGCCAACGCGCCGGCGAGGGCCAGCTCCTGGTTGCGCCCACCGGCGCCTTCGCCCGTCACCGTAACCGTGGTCTCCCCCGCGTAGATCGACATGCCCGGTTCGGGATCAGCCACGAGGCGCCGCCCGACCTCCCGGGCCTCCCCGACCAGCGTCGTCGAGATCACGCGAGCCTCCAGCCCCCGCTCAGTCGCGGCACGGGCCGCAGCTTCGGCGGCTACGGCGCCGTCCCCGACCACCTCGACCCGCGCATGCGGCAGCGCCTTGGGGGTCTCCGGCAGGTCGCCGGCTGCGCCGGCCCGCAGGTGGGACGTCACCGCGGGCAGGTCGGTGGCCAAGCCCCGCCCCTCGACCACCGCCAGCGCATCGGCATAGGTGGTCGGGTCGGGAACGGTGGGCCCCGACGCGATGACGTCGAGCGGGCTCCCCACAACGTCGGACAGCACCAGCGTCGTGACCTCGGCCGGCACGAGCGCCTCGGCCAGGCGGCCGCCCTTGAACGCGGACAGGTGCTTGCGCACCGCGTTGACCTCCTCGATCGGCGCTCCCGACCGCAGCAGCAACTCGTTGGCACGGGCCAGGTGGGCCAGCTCCAGCCCGGGGGCCGGCAGCTCGGCGAGTGCGGAGGCCCCGCCCGACACGAGCACGACGACCGTCTCGCCCGCTCCGGCAGCGTGGGCGGCGTCGAGCAGGCGGCGGGCGCCGGCGACGCTGCCGGCGTCCGGCACCGGGTGGGCGCCCACGATCAGCTCGCAGCCGGCCGGCACCTCGGCGCTCACCGGTGCCACCACCACCCCGGCGACCTCGCCGCAGGCCGCCGCCGCGCCCCGGGCCATCGCCGCCGCCGCCTTCCCGAACGCCAGCACCGTCACGGGGCCGGCGAGACCGTCGAGCGCCCGCGCCACCGCAACGGACGGCTCCACGGCTGCCAGTGCCGCCGCCAGGACCTCCAGCACGACCCCGCGGCGGGCCGGGTCTGGCGCCAGAACCTGCGGGTCGAAGGGTGGGACGGCCATGGGCGGCGATGGTACGCGCCACGTAGACTCGGCAGGTGGCCGTCGAGCTGCACACCACCGAGATGCACACCGCGGGGGAGCCGGTGCGGATCGTCACCGGCGGCTACCCGCCCGTCCCCGGCGACACGATCCTCGCCAAGCGCCGCCACGCCCGCGACCACCTCGACCACCTGCGGCGGCTGTTGATGTTCGAGCCGCGCGGCCATGCCGGCATGTACGGCGTCATCCCGGTCGAGCCCGACCACCCCGACGCCGACCTGGCGGTGCTCTTCTGCCACAACGAGGGCTACAGCACGATGTGCGGCCACGCAACCATCGCCCTGGGACGCTGGGCGCTCGACACCGGGCTGGTCGCGGCCACCCCGCCCGACACCGCCGTGCGACTGCAGGTGCCGGCGGGGCTGGTGGAGTGCCGCGTCGGCGCCGGCGGCGAGGTGCGCTTCGAGAGCGTCCCGGCCTTCGCACTGGCGCTCGACGAGAAGGTCGAGGTGCCGGGCTACGGGCCCGTCGTGGTCGACGTGGCCTACGGCGGCGCCTTCTATGCGCTGGCCCGGGCCGCCGACGTCGGCCTGGACGTGCGGGCGTCGCCGACCCGGGACCTGGTGGACGCGGCTGCGGCCATCACCGCGTCGACCGCCGCAACCGTGCCGATCGCGCATCCCGGCGAGCCCGACCTGGGGTTCCTCTACGGCACGATCCTCGTCGACGACGCCGCCAACCTCTCGCCGTCCTCCAACGTGTGCGTGTTCGCCGGTCGGCAGGTCGACCGCAGCCCGTGCGGCTCCGGCGTCACCGCCCGCATCGCTGCCGACGTGGCACGGGGAAGGATGGAGGTGGGCGCGACCCGGGAGTTCGCCGGCCCGACCGGAGCGGCGTTCACCGGCACGGCGGTGCGGTCGACGGCGGCGGGGCCGCACGAGGCCGTGGTGGTCGAGGTGGGCGGCCGTGCCTTCTACTCCGGCCGGGCCACGTTCACGCTGGAGGAAGGCGATCCGCTGCCCGGGTTCCTGCTGGGCTGACACCGTCGGGTAGCTTCTCGCAAGCACACCCGCCCGGAGGCATCGTTGGATTGGCAACCTGGTGACGACGCCGCGACCCCCTACGAGATCTTTCACCGGCCGCGCCGCAGCCGCGCCCCGATGATCGTGGGGGTCATCGCCGCCGTGGTGGCCGTCGTGGTGCTGGGCGCCGTCCTGGTGGGCCGGCTGCTGTTCCGCGAGTCCACCGGCGACCCGGGCCGGACCGCCGAGCAGCTCTACGTGTGGCAACCCGTGAGCGGGCCCGTGCCTGCGCTGACCAACGCCACCGCCGAGTGGGGGCTCGACGCGTGGCAGCACCTCGGCACCGACCAGGCGAGCGGAGGCGTGGCGATCATGGACCTCGACGGCGACGAGCGGCCCGACGTGGTGGCGGGCGGAGGCGGGCTGGCGGTGTTCTTCGCCACCGAGTCGGGGCGGTTCGAGCTGGCGTCGGGGGTCCTGGAGGCGCTCACCGCCCAGGTGACGTCGGTCGGGCTGAGCGACGTCGATCTCGACGGCACCCCGGAGATCCTGGTGGGCACGTCCGGCCAGAACGACCTGGTGGTCTGGGGCGGCCCGTGGGTGTCGCGGCGCGACTTCACCGGCGTGGAGGTGACCGAATTGCCGGCGGGCAAGCCGACGACCGGGCTGCTGGCCGGCGACCTGTCGGGCGACGGCCTCCCCGACGTGCTGCGACTCGGTTATGGCCCGGCCGGCGAGGCGCCCTCCCCGGACGTGGTGTGGGTCCGCCGCCCCGACCGCCGCGAGTTCGACCCCGTCGAGCTGCCGTCGAGCAAGCGCCGCTCGCTCGCCGCCGAGCTGGCCGATGTGGACGAGGACGGCCTCGTCGACATCTGGGTGACGCGCGACATCGGTTGGGAGGACGGCCCCAACTCCGTGTACAGCCGCCGCGGGATCGCCGATGGCGACTGGCACGACGACGCGTCGCGGCTGGGCGCCGAGCAGGCCATCGACGGGATGGGGGTGGCGTTGACCGACTTCACGGGCGACGGCTTGCTCGACGCGTACCTCACCGACATCGGCGACAACGAGCTGCTGATCCGCCGCATCGACCGGTTCGAGCCGTTCCTGGCGTCGGGCGCCGCCCGCATCCGCCCGGTCGACGCGCCGCCGGGCGACGTCTCCAGCTCGTGGGCGGCCGGCACCACCGACGTCAACCTCGACGGCATCCTCGACCTGATCGTGGCCAACGGGGCCTTCCCGGGGATCGCAAACAAGGTCCCCGACACGGAGGTGCTGGTCTCCGACCCGCCTGCGGTGTTCCTGGGCATCGGGGAGGCTCGCTTCGCCGACGTGTGGCCGGACCTCGGCATCGACTGGACCGGAAGCTCCCGCGGGATGGCGCTGGGCGACGTCGACCGCGACGGCGACACCGACGTGCTCATCGTCAACCACTCGCAGGGGCTGGTGGCGTTGCGTAACGACGGCGACGCCCCAACCCTGACGGTGCGGCCCGAAGACGTCGACTGCGACGTCGCCGGTGTGATCGTGTCCGTGGAGCTGGCCGGCGGGAGGATCACCACGCTGGCGGCCCCCCACAGCTTCCTCGGGGCTCACGCCGCCGAGGTGGTCCTCGGCACGGGCAGCAACCTGCGGGCGCTGGTCGCGGTGACCGCACCCGGGCAGGAGCCGCTGGAGTTCGAGGTGGACCTGGACGACCCGCGGACGGAGCTGGGGTTCCCGTGCCCGTGAGGCAGGGCCGCTACGCCGCCGCGAAGCGGCGCCTGGTGAGCACCCAGGCCACCAGGAAGGTCGCCAGGGCGTAGGCGCTGAGCAGCAGCAGCAGATCCGCGTCGATGGGGATGCCGCGGAACATCACGTCCTGCAGGCCCTCGATGGCGTATGACACCGGCACCAGCTTCGACACCGGGCGCACCGCCGGGTGGAGGCGGTCCAGCGTGAGGAAGAACCCGCTGAAGAAAATCGCTGCGAGCAACGAGATCATCGAGTACTGCACGGCCTGGGTGTCGGTGTCGGCGAGCGCCGATATCACGAAGCCCAGCCCGATCGACGACAGCAGCACCAACAACATGAGCACCACGTACTCCAGCCAGGACCCCCGCATCGGCACGTCGAACAGCAGCAGCATCATCGCCGACAGCGCGGCTGCGATCACCGCCCCCATGGCGAGGTAGCCGGTGGTCTTTCCTGCGAGCGTCTCGCCGGGCGTCACGGGCGCAGCCCGGAACAGCTCGACGGTGCCCAGCATCCGCTCCCGTACCAGCGACAGGGCGGCGAACGTCACCGCCAGGTGCTGGAGCAGCAGCGCCACCACGCCGGGGGCGTAGAACGCCGTCGGGTCGGACGACAGCTCCACCAGCGCCTTCGGGTCGGGGTCGAACGGGCTCACCAGCACTTTCGGCGGGATGCGCTGGAAGTCCCCGAGGTCGGCGTCGAGCTGCTCGAGCAGCGCCTCCGCTTCGCCGGCGGCGGCGATCCGCTCATCGAGTGGAGCGGTGTCGTCGCCCGCGGTGCGGGTGGCGGCGTTGATCTCGTCGAGCGCCTGCGCCACCGGCGAGCCTTCGGCGGCGAACAGCTCGGCCGACGGCCGGTAGCCGGCGTCCAGGAGCCGCACCGACTCCTCCAGGCCCCGCAGCTCCCGGTCGACCATCGCGGGCTCGCCCTCCAGTGCCGCCCGCACGGCGGCAGCCGAGTTGCGCGCCGCAGGCAGCGCGTCGTCGAGGCGCTCCGACTCCTCCTGGCCGTAGGCCGCGAGCTGTTCCAAGACCCGCTCGTTGAAGTCCTGCACGGCGTCCTGGGAGACGAACACGATGTTGGTGCGCGAGATCGGGTCGACCTCGTCGTGCCAGATGACGAACTCGGCGCGCTCTCCGGACCGGATCGTCGCTTCCGGGTCCTCGGGAATGACGACCACGAGATCGGCTTCGCCGCGCTGCAGCCGCCTGAGGGCCTCGTCCTCCGACGTCATGATCCCCAGGAAATCGATCGTCTGGTCGGCTTCGGCGGCGATCTCCTCGATGCCGGTGCGGAGCGGGTTGCCCTCGGAGGCGACGGCGATGGTCCGCAGCGGGTCGCGGGAGTTGCGGTACCCGGCGCCGAACAGGGCCAGGATCAGGAAAGGCCCCAGCACGAGCGTGACCAGCAGCTTGGGTTGGCGCACGACGCCGACGATCTCCTTACGGACGAACGCCAGCGACCGCACCACGCCGCGCCGCGGGTCATGCAGCCGCATGTACCGGCTCCTTCCTGGTCCCGCCGTCCTCGCGCTCCACCAGCAGCACGAACACGTCGTCGAAGGGTGGACGGAACTCCTCGGCCGTCTCCACTGCCAGCTCCTCGCCGGCGCACCACGTCAGCAACTCGGGTATGGCCTCGCCGGCGTCGTCGACCACGAGCCGCACGGTGTGGTCGTCGAGCGTCCGGGGGGCGCCGGTGACCGAGAAGCGTCGCAACCCCACCAGGGCCGCCGGGGGCACCGGGTCGCGCGTGCGTAGCTCCACCACTTCTCCGCCGTACGCCGCGCGCCGCAGCCCTTCGGGCGTGTCGACTGCGACCAGCCGCCCTTCCACCAGCACCCCGACCATGTCGCAGTAGGCGGCCTCCCCGACGTACTGGGTGGTGACGAACAGGGTGTGGTCGGCGTCACGCAGCTCGCCGAGGTGGTCCCAGATGCGGCGGCGGAGCACGGGATCGATCCCGGCCGTGGGCTCGTCCAGGAACAGCAGGCCGGGGTCGTGGGCAAGGGTCTGGGCGAGGGCCAGGCGCCGGCGCATCCCCCCGGACAGCTCGTCGACCTTCTTCTTGCGTGCGCCCTCCAGACCGACCAGCTCGAGCGAGCGCTCCAGCCGGGCGCGCCGCCGCCACGGCAAGCCGTACAGGGATGCGGCGAAGTTGAGGTTCTCCCACACGGTGAGCGTCGGGTACAGGGCGGGCAGCTGCGGCATGTAGCCGATGCGGGCCCTCGTCTGGGGCGTGAACACCGCCGGCCGCTCGCCGAGCACCTCGATGGTGCCGGAGGTGGGGGCATGGATCCCCAACGCCAGGCGCACGGTGGTGGTCTTGCCGGACCCGCTGGGCCCGATGAACCCGAAGATGGTGCCCGGCGCCACCTCGAGGTCGAGGTCGAAGACGCCGGTGCCGTCGCCGAAGTCACGGGTGAGGCCGGCGGCCCGTACCGCAGACGCGGCGGAGGGTGGAGGGGGCGAGTTAGGCATGGCGGCCCCCTACCCCTCTGCGCCTCCGACGAAACCGCTCGGGGGTTTGCGGACCGGTGGGACCGGGAACCCACCCGTCATGAACCGCCCGATCTATGCCATGGCCGGGGTGCTCGGCCTCGTCGCCGCCGTCGTGATCGCCGCCACCGGCTGGTGGCTCGCGGGCCGCGCCGAGGACTCCCTGGGTCGCACGCTGGCGGTCGCCGCCGACGGCGCCACCGCTGCCGCGGACACGGCAGCGCTGGCCGGCGACGCTATCGACGAGATCGACGCCGGGCTGTCGGCCCTCGAAGCCGGCCTGGACGCAGCCGGGGAGGCCTTTGCCGAGCTGCCGCCGGTCATCGAGGAGCTGGCGGTGCTCGCTGCCGAGGACCTGCCAGCCGGGCTGGAGGGGGTGGCGGGCAGCGCCGCCGCCCTCGGCGAAGTGGCCGCCGGGCTGGAGGATGCGCTGCGGCCGCTGAGCATCGTCGGCGTGGAAGTGGGCCCGATCGGCGACCTGACCGACTCCCTCTCTACGGTCCAGACCGGCCTCTCCGAGGTGCCCGATCGGCTGCGGCGCCAGGCCGAACGGCTGCGGCGCTCCGCCGTCGGCCTGGAGGGGGTCGACCGCGAACTCGACGTCCTCGTCGGCCAGGTGCAAGGCACCCGGTTGGGACTGGACGACGCCGCAGCGCTGGTGGACCGCTACCAGCGGACCGCCGCCGATGCGAAGGATCTCGTCACCGCGGCGCAGGAGGACCTCGACCGCCAGCTCCTGGCCGGGCGGGTGCTGGCACTGGTGCTCGGTGGTGCGATCGCGCTGCTGCAGGTCGTGCCGCTCACGCTGGCGTTCCGCAGCCCGCGCCCCCGGCCGATAGCGGCGACCGCCTCGGACCGGGCCCGGATTGCTGCCTAGCGCGCCAGGCCGGGTGGCCGGGGAGCGCAAGCTGGCCGACTGCCACGCCCACGGCGCCTAGGCCGAGTGGATTCAGCGGCCGTAGACCGAGCCGTCGAACCAGGCGGCCGACTCCTTCATGAGCTCCACGTGCCCGATGCGCAGGAAACGGGCCCAGGGCTCCACACGCCGGCCGCCGAGCTCGCGGCGGCGGGCGATCTCGTCGTCGATGGTGCGGCGATAGGCGGCCAGCACCTCGTCGGCCGGGTACCGCCCGTAGCCCTCGCATAGCTCGTCGAGACGCGGATCGATCGGGCCGTCGACGCCGGCCCTTCGCCGGCGCGCCGGTGGGACCAGCGGCACGAGCGTCCACGCCGCGATCGCCACGTCACGGAGCGCGGCCCCCGGCTCGGCCAGCTCCCAGTCGATCAGCGCCACCGCTTCGCCGCTGCGCCAGACGACGTTGCCGGCGCCCACGTCGCCGTGGCACACGACGTCACCCGGCGACTTGGCCACGGCGCCGGCCGCCCACGTCGTGCCGGCCGGAGGCCGGTAGCGGGCGGTCGCTTCGTGGACCCGCCGCAGCAGCCGCCCCACAGACGCCAGCGCGCCGGTGCGCAGCAGGAACGGCGCGAACGGCACCCCGGACACCTCGCCTGCGACGTGCTCGACCACCCACTGGCCGGCGCCCAGCGACACCGGTCGCGGCGCAACGCCGGGGGCGGTCTGGTGGAGCCAGCCGAGCAGCTCGTGCGCGGCTGCGGCGCCCCGGCCGGCCGGCCGGCGGACCAGGACATCGGCGGGCGGCTCAGGCGCGATCGGCTTCCTGCTGCAGGCGCCGCAGCAGGTCCTCGGAAGCGGTGATGGCCCGCTCGACGACGGCGTCGAGGACCGAGGCCGCCAGCGTGGCGAAGGCGAGCATCAGGAACAGCGGGTTGGTGGTGGCGAGGTAGAGGACCGTGAGCGTCACCGTCGCCCCGTTCCAGCGCCGCATGCGGCGCGCCGGGTCGTCGCCGGTTTGCACCGCCCACGGCCGGATCGCCGCCAGACCCAGCGCCGCGGCGCCCATCCAGCGCATGATCGCCACCTCGTACGGCTCGGGCCGTGAGAAGCCGAGCAGGAACGCAGGAGCGAACGCCGCCAGCAGGCCGACGACCACCAGCGGCACCGAGGCGTTCGGCGCAGCGCGCGTCATGGAGGACGATTCTGGCATGCCTGTTCCCCGGCCGCAGGCAGGGGCGACGAGACCCGGAGAGGCGCCACATTCAATTGCCGACCAGCCTCCTAGGATGCGCGCCAACGCGGAGGCACGATGGGAAGCGTCATCATCGGCACCGGCATGCACGTCCCGCCCGCGGTCGTCACCAACGACGACCTGGCCGAGCTGATGGACACGTCCGACGAATGGATCCGCGCCCGCACGGGTGTCCAGGAACGGCGGTTGGCAGAGCCCGGCGTGGGCTCGGCGGACCTCGGCGCCGCAGCCGCACGGGCGGCCATCGACGATGCCGGGCTGACACCAGCCGACATCGATGCACTGGTCGTCGCCACGATGACGCCGGACTTCTACGCCCCCGGCAGCGTGGCGCTCGTGCAAGAGCTCGCGGGTCTGGGGCCGGTGCCCGCCTTCGACCTGCGCCAGCAGTGCAGCGGCTTCCTGTATGGGCTCGACCTCGCCGACAGCCTGCTGGCGGCCGGCAAGGCGGCCACGGTGCTGGTCGTGGGCGCCGAGGTCCACGCCGGGCTCCAGCCTTGGGCTGCGGAGTGGCGGGCACTGCAGCAGGGGACGCCGCCGACCGACGAGCAGCGCAAGCGGATGGACCGCTACCGCGGCTGGGGGGTGCTTTTCGGCGACGGCGCAGGCGCCATGGTGCTGCGGCGCGGCGAGCGCGGCTTCCTCGGCTTCCGCCTGTACACCGACGGGAGCCAGTTCGAATTGATTCACGTGCCTGCCGTCGGGTCCAGGCATCAGCCATACGTTGCGTCGGAGCAGGTGGCAGCCGAAGCCCATTTGCCGGCGATGCAGGGGCCGCAGCTCTACCGCCAGGCCGTGCGGCGCATGCCGGAAGCGGTCGAGGCGGTGCTGGCCGACCACGGGCTGGCCGCGGCCGACGTCGACCTGGTCGTCGCCCACCAGGCCAACACGCGGATCCTGGACGGGGTGCGCAAGGCGCTCGGGCTGCGCACCGATCAGGTGCCGGTCAACCTCGACCGGTACGGCAATACCACTGCCGGGACGCTGCCGATCCTGTATCACGAGCTGCGCCACGCGGGCCGGGTGCCGGCCGGGGGGTTGGTGTGCTTCGTGACGTTCGGTGCCGGCGCCCACTGGGGCGCCGGCCTGTACCGGGAACCGTAGGAACGGCGCTACGTTTCCGGGGACCATGAGCCCCGAGGAACGCGCCGCCCGCCGGTACACGATCACCGCCGCTGTGGTGATCGCGATAGCCGCCGCCACGTTGGGCGGCGCGCTGGTCGCGTCAGCGATCTCCGGCGGCGAGGAGCTCGCTGCGGCGCAGCCGAGCACCTCGGCGGCACCCACCGCGGCGTCGCCCCCCACGGGGGGGCCGTCCACGACGACCACCGCGACGCGGCCAGCCACCACTACCACGACCATGGCCCCGGCCACCACGACGACACTGGCCGGGCGATTCACCGACGAGCAGGCCCGGAGGAAGCGCGGCACCCTCACCATCCACGGCGTGGGGGACGTGAACCTCGACCCGTCGTATATCCCGGTGTTCCGCAGCCAGGGTTACGCATATGCGTGGGAAGGCCTCGACGGGCTCTTCCTCCACGACGACCTCACCGTCATCAACCTCGAGTGCTCCCCGTCGCCGCTCGGCAGCCCGCTCGACAAGGCCTTCACCTTCCGCTGCGACCACGAGGCGCTGCCGCCGACCCGCCGCGCCGGCATCGAGGTCGCGAACCTGGCCAACAACCACGGCCAGGACTACGGGGTCGAGGCGATGCTCGACGGGCGCCGCCGGGTCGAAGGAGCCGGGATCGCCGCCATCGGCGTCGGCGAGGACGCCGCCCAGGCCCACCAGCCGGCACTATTCGACATCGATGGCTGGCGCATCGCTGTTCTCGGCTTCGGGGGCGTGATCCCGTCGCAGTCCTGGATCGCCACCGACGAGCGCCCCGGCATGGCCGACGGTGACGCCACGGAGGCGATGGCTGCGGCGGTGGCGGAGGCCGCCGCCGAGGCCGACCTCGTGATCGTCACCATCCACTGGGGCCGGGAGCTGGAGACCCGGCCGAACGCCGACGAGACCGCCCGGGCCCATGCGTTGATCGACGCCGGCGCCGACGTGATCTTCGGCCACCACCAGCACCGTCTCAACCCGCTGGGCTGGTACAAGGGCAAGCCGATCTTCTGGGGGCTCGGCAACTTCGTGTGGCCGCAGCTCTCGGAGGCATCGGCGACGACCGGCGTCGCCCGAGTGATCGTCCCCCCGAGCGGCGACCTGCGGGCCTGCATCATCCCCGCCTACATCGCCCGGCCCGGCCAGCCGGTGCTCACCGACGAGCCGCCATGCAGCGAACCGGGCGCCGCCGACCCGACGAAACGCTGAGCAGACCGCCGTCGCCGATGTGACGTAGGCCCATGAACGTGGCGCGGGCCCGCGCCGTACGGTCGGGGTGACGAGGAGGTGCCCGTGCGCATCCGGCCTGCCATCGATCCAGACAGCGGCGAGTTGTACCTGCCGGTCACCCAGCGCGGCCGGGCGGTCCTGGAGGAGCCACTGCTGAACAAGGGCACCGCGTTCACGCCCGAGGAGCGTGATGCGCTCGGCCTGCGGGGCATGCTGCCCGCCCACACATCGTCGATGGGCGAGCAGCTCAGCCGGGTACGCGAGCAGTACGACGAGAAGGGCACCGATCTGGAGCGCCACATCTACCTGGCATCGCTGCACGACCGAAACGAGACGCTGTTCTTCCGCTTCCTCCTGGAAAACCTCGAGGAGCTGGTGCCGATCGTCTACACGCCGACCGTCGCCGAGGCGTGCCGGCACTGGAGCCGCATCTTCCGCCAGGCGCGCGGCATCTACGTGACCCCGGCCGACCGGGGGCGGGTCGCCGACGCGCTGCGGAGCCGCGGCTTCACCGACGCCGCGATCGTGGTGGTCACCGACAACGAGCGCATCCTCGGCATCGGCGACCAGGGCGCCGGCGGCATGGGCATCCCGGTGGGCAAGCTGGCCCTCTACACCGTCGCGGCCGGGATCCACCCCGCGCGCACCGTGCCGATCTCGCTCGACGTCGGCACCGAGAACACCGCGCTCCTCGCCGACCCGCTGTACCTCGGGGTCCGCCAGCGCCGGCTGCGCGGCGACGAGTACTGGTCCCTGGTCGACGAGCTGGTCGCCGCCGTCCGGGAGGTGTTCCCGCACGCGGTGTTCCAGTGGGAGGACTTCGCCAACCGGACGAGCTTCACGGCGCTCGACGCCCACCGCAAAGAGCTGCCGTCGTTCAACGACGACATCCAGGGCACCGCAGGGATGGTGCTGGGCGGGATGCTGGCGGCGATGCGGGCCACCGGCGGGCGGCTCGAGGACCAGACCGTGGTGATCGCCGGTGCCGGGTCGGCGGGCACCGGGATCTCACGGCTGCTGCGCGCCGCCGGGGTGGCGCGGATCTTCGTCACCGACAGCCGCGGCCTGCTCTTCGCAGGGCGGGCCGGTATCGACGAGCGCAAAGCTGAGCTGGCGGTCCCCAGGGAGGCCGTTGCCGACTGGGAGCGGACCGGGACCGGCTGGGATCTGCTCGACGTCGTGCAGGGAGCGCGGCCCACGACCCTGATCGGGGTGTCGGGCACCGCGGCGCTCTTCACCGAGCCGCTCCTGCGCGCCATGGCCGCCCACGTCCCGACCCCGATCGTGATGCCGCTCTCCAATCCCACGTCGTGCTGTGAGGCGACCCCCAGCGAGATCCTCGCGTGGACCGGCGGCAGGGCGCTCGTGGCCACCGGCAGCCCGTTCGCCGAGGTAGAGCTGGACGGCGTGTGCCACCGGATCGGGCAGGCCAACAACGTGTTCGTCTTCCCGGGCGTCGGCCTCGGCGCCTACGTGGCCCGGGCAGCCACCGTGACTGACGGCATGTTCCTGGCCGCGGCCCGCTGCCTCGCCGACAGCGTCCCTGCTGACGTGCTGCAGGCCGGCGCGCTGTTCCCGCCGATAGGGCTGGTGCGGCCGGTGTCCCGCCGGATCGCGCACGACGTCGCCGAACAGGCGGTCGCCGAGGGCGTCGCCGACCCGATCGTCGACGTGGAGAGCCGCATCGCCCAGTCAATGTGGGAGCCGGTGTACCTCCCGTACCGGGCGGCGTAGGGTCGGCGTTCCCGGTTCTCCCCGCGCCGTGCCCGTTTCGGCTCGGGTCACGCGCCTGCGAGGTGGACCAGCGCGGCGGTGACCGGCTCCAGGCCGATGCCGACGACGTCGGGCTCGGGGTACAGCGGGTTGGTGACGACCCCGGGCCGGATCACGAGCGCCCCGCGATAACCCGCGGCCATCGCCCCGGCGACGTCCCAGTCGTGGGCGGCCACCATCGTCATCCCCGCAGCCGGCACTCCCAACTCCCGAGCGGCCATGTCGTAGACCGCGGCGTCCGGCTTGAAGCGCCGCACCGCGCTCACGCTGAGGATCCGCTCGAAGCGGCCGGCGATGCCGGCATTGGAGAGCTGTGCCTCGGCGGCCTCCTGCGGCGAGTTGGTGAGTGCCGCCAGGCGGAGCCCGGCGGCGGAGAGCCGATCGAGGCACGGGGCGACGTCGGCATGGGGCGGAAGGGTCCGCATGCCCTCCCGGATGGCCTCCCGCTGCTCAACGGTGAGATCCACGCGACGGCGGCGAGCCACCACGTCGAGCGCGCCACCCGCGATCACGACGAAGTCCTGGTACTCGCCGACGGCGGTCAGCACCAGCGCCGACTGGAGGACCTGCCCGAACCACTCGCTGCGCACCCCCGCGTCGCCGAACGCGTCGGCGAAGACTGGATCGAGGGCGCGGAGGTCGAGCAGCGTCTCGTTGACATCGAACACCACGACCGGCACGCCGGCCAATCTAGCAACCGAACGCCTGTTCGATTAGCCTGCGCGCCATGGCGCAGATCCGCTGGGAGCTGGCCGACGCCGACCGGCCGCAGCTCGCCCTGTTCGGCCGGGCCCGTCGTGAGGTGGGACGTGGCGAGTACCGGGGCCTCGAGTTCTTCGAGGTGGAGGCCAAGTCGCTCATCAACGAGGTCCCCGCCGGCGCGCCCCTCCCCTTCCGGTACACGATCAACGCGTACCGGGGCTGCAGCCACGCCTGCACCTACAGCTTCGCCCGCCCGACCCACACCTACCTCGACCTCGACGCCGGGCGGGACTTCGAGACGAAGATCGTGGTGAAGGTGAACGCCGTCGACCTGGCCCGCACCGAGACCGCCCCGGGGCGCTGGGCCGGCGACCCGATCGCGATGGGCACCAACACCGACCCGTACCAGCCTGCGGAGGGCAAGTACCGGCTCACCCGCGGCATCGTCGAGGTGCTGGCCGAGCGGCGCATCCCGTTCTCGATCCTCACCAAGTCACCATTGGTGCTGCGCGACCTCGAGCTGCTGGGCGAGGCCGCCAGCCACGCGCAGGTGTCCGTGAACTTCTCGATCGGGACGCTCGACGAAGCGGCCTGGAACGCGTCGGAGCCCGGCACGCCGCATCCCCGCCGCCGCGTCGACGCAGTGGCCAAGCTACGCGCCGCCGGCATCAGCTCGGGCGTGCTGGTGGCGCCGATCCTGCCCGGCATCAGCGATCGGCCCGACCAGCTCGAGGACGTGGTGGCCGCCTGCGTCGCCGCCGGCGCCGAGTTCGTCTCGCCGATGTTGCTGCACCTGCGGCGGGGGGTCAAGGAGCAGTACCTCGCCTGGCTGGCCGCCTCCCGGCCCGACCTCCAGCCGCTGTACGAGGAGCGGTACGGGGACCGTGCCTACCCACCCCTAGCCGACCAACGGGAGCTGGCGAGCCTCGTCCGGGCAATGGTCCGCCGCCACGGCGGCCGGGTGGCTCCCCGCCGGCCGCAACCCCGGGCGGCCCCCCGGCCGGAGACGGCGGCCGCCCGCCAGCTCAGCCTCGGGATGTAGCCCGCGGCGCACTACGCTCCCCTGCCCATGGGACTGCTCGCCGGGCCGTACTACGCCGCCGCCCTGCTGGCCGGTGTCGCCGGGATCGTGAAGCTCGCCCGGCCCGGCGCCGCGATCACCGCACTGCGCGCGGCGGGACTGCCCGCCCGCTCGCCGCTGGTGCGCGCCCTCGGGATCGTGGAGCTCGCCATCGCGGCGTTGGCGGTCACGGCGGGACCGGCGGGCGCCGCCGGGCTGGCCGCGGCTTACCTCGGGTTCGCGCTGTATGCCCGCCACGCCGCGGGTCGGGCGGCGTCGTGCGGCTGCTTCGGCGCGGCGGACGCCCCGCTGGGCGGGCTGCACGTCACGGTGAACCTGGCCTTGGCAGCCGTGGCCGCCGCAGTGGCGATCGCGCCGCTCCCCGGCCCCGGAAGAGTGCTGGATGCCCAACCCGCCACCGCCCTGCCGTTCGTGCTGCTGGTGGGGGCGACCGCGTACCTGCTGTACCTGACGATGACCCGCTTCGCCGAGCTGCAGGTGCTGGCCCGCCGATGACGCTCTCCTCGGACCGCAGCCTCGCCGCCCGGGCAGGACGGTTGCTCGCATCGAGGGTCAGCCGCCGCACCTTCCTCACTCGCACCGCAGTGGTCGGCGCCGCTCTCGCCGCCGCCCCCGTCCGGTACGCGCTGCGACCGGGCACGGCGTGGGCGGCGGTGTGCGGGTGCAACGGCTCCACGTGCGACTGCAACGCCATGTGCTGCGATGGGTGGACCGAGTTCTGCTGCACGCTCACCGGGTCGAACAGCTGCCCACCGGGCACCGTCGCCGCCGGGTGGTGGAAGGCCGATGGATCCGGATTCTGCGTGGAAGGCGGCGTCGAACAGCCCCGCTACTACCTCGACTGCAACGCCACCTGCGGCAACGAGCGACCCTGCCAGTGCGCGCTCGGCGACTGCGGTAACCGGATGACGTCGTGCACGAACTTCCGGTACGGCCAATGCCATCAGGAGCTGGCGTGCATCAGCCGCCTCGTCTGCCGGATGGTGACCTGCACGCCGCCCTGGGAGATCGACGCCACGTGCACCAAGGCCTCCGCCACCAGCAACGCCACCCGCTTCCATCACGCGCCCTGCCTGGAGGGGAGCACCGCTCGGCCTGCCGATCCGCTGCCGGTCGGGATCCCGATCGTGGGCGACTGGGACGGCTCCGGAATCGACCGCCCGGGAGTGGTCGTCGACGGCGTGTGGTACCTGGGCGACGTCGAGGGCAAGGTCGCCACCACGTTCCGCTACGGCAACCCGGGCGACATCCCGGTGGTGGGCGACTGGGACGGCGACGGCATCGACACCCCCGGCATCGTCCGCGGCGGTGTGTGGCACCTCAAGAACCGCAACCGCGCCGGCGCGGCCGACATCTCGTTCACTTACGGCAACCCGGGCGACACCCCGGTCGTCGGGGACTGGGACGGCGACGGCATCGACACCCCCGGCGTGGTGCGGGACGGTGTCTGGTACGTCAAGAACGCCAACCGGCGGGGCGTCGGCGAGACCGTGTTCGGCTACGGAAACCCAGGCGACGTCCCGGTGGCGGGCGACTGGAGCGGCACCGGGGCGGACGGCCCCGGCGTGGTCCGGGACGGCATCTGGCATGTCCGCGACCGTGCCCGCACCGGCATCGCCGACCGCTCCTTCCGGTACGGCGATCCCGGGGACGCCCCGGTGGCCGGCGACTGGGACGGCGACGGCGCGGCCGGCCCCGGGGTGGTCCGGGACGGCACCTGGCACCTGCGCAACCACATCACGAGTGGACCGGCCCATGTGGTGGTGCCGTGACCACGGCGCTGGTGGTCGTGCTCGCAGTGGCGGTCGGCCTGCTGGCCCTGCTCGTCGCCGGGCTGCTGCGCAGCCACGCCGAGATCCTCCGCATACTCCACGGCCTCGGCGTCACCGAGGACGAGGTTCTCGGCAGCCGCCCGCCGGCCGGTGGCGTGCCGGTGCGGCTCTCGACTGCGGCGGCCGCAGACGTGACCGGCGCCACGCCGGCGGGCGGGGCCGTACGCGTCGGCGTGTTGGCCGCCGGCCAACCGACCCTGCTGGCGTTCCTCTCGTCGGGGTGCGCGACGTGCGGACCGTTCTGGGACGGGCTGGGCCGCGCCGACCTCCCCCTGCCCCCGGGCGACCCTCGGGTGGTGGTGGTGACGAAGGGCCCGGAACAGGAGAGCCCGCCGGCGGTGGCCGCATTGACGCCGCCGCGCGCCACCGTGGTCATGTCGAGCGAGGCGTACGAGGCCTACGGCGTGCCCGCCACCCCCTACTTCGTGCTCGTGGACGGCCCGTCGGGCCGCGTCGCCGGGGAAGGAACCGCCACGAGCTGGGAGCAGCTCGCCGGCCTGCTGGGCCGGGCGGCGGCCGACGCCGGCCATGTGGCACGGGCGCGCCGCCGGCATCTCGATCGGCTGCGCGACACCGACGCCGAGCTGACCGCGGCCGGCATCGAGCCCGGCGACCCGAGCCTGTACCCCGGGCGGCCGGCGCCGTGATCGTCGCGGCAGGCATGGTGCTCGGCGTGCTCGCCGCAATCCGCTCGAGCTGGTCGCCGTGAGGGGAGTCGATGCTGGCCAGCATCCACCCGCTCGGCGAGCGGGCCCGCCAGAGCCGATGGAGCCTCACCGTCGCCGCCCACGTCACCGGTGCCGCAGCCGGCGGGGTGGCCATCGGCGCGGTCGCCGGGACGGTCGGGTGGGCGCTGCACCAGGTCGCTCCATGGGATGGGACGGCCGCCGCGCTGGCCGCGGCAGGCCTCGGCTTGGCGGGGGCGGCGTTCGACCTCGCTCCGGCATTGCGCCTGCCGTCGCCGCGGCGACAGGTGAACGAGGACTGGCTCACCCGCTACCGAGGCTGGGCGTACGGGCTGGGCTTCGGGTTCCAGCTCGGGCTGGGGGTGGCGACGATCGTCACCACGGGGCTGGTCTACGTCGTCGTGACGCTGGCGGCACTCACCGCGTCGCCGGCCGTCGGAGCCCTCGTGGGCCTCGTGTTCGGCGCCGCCCGGGGCGCCACCGTGCTGCTGCCCGCCCGCGTGGAGCGCCCGGAGCAGCTCCGCCGGCTGCACCGCCGGCTGGCCCGTGCCGCACCCGCCATGCGAGGGGCGGCCGTGGCGGGCCAGATGGCGCTGGCGGCGTCCGCCGCTGCGGTCGCGCTGCTATGACCGATGAGTGACCTGACCGCGTTCGGGCTCACGGCCGCCCTGCCACCGGGCTGGGACGGTGAGATCTACCCGGCCGCCGACGTCGCGGATGTGGCCGCCTCCGGTTCGGCCCGGCGGGCGGTGCTGCACGCGGCGACCTTCCCACTACCGCCCGGCCGGGGCGACTTCGGGAGCGGGGCGGTTGAGCTGATGCGGCCCGGCGACGTGCTGGTGATCCTGTTCGAGTACGGCCCGGAGAGCGCCACTGCGCCGCTGTTCGCCGCAGAGGGGATGCCGGTGCTCGACCCAACCGACTTCAGTGACCGCACCATGCCCCGCCGACTGTCCGGGCTGTTGGGGGCGCAGCGGTTCTTCACGACGGCGGGACGGGCCTTCTGCCTCCACGCGCTGATCGGGGCAGGCGACGCCGATCCGGGCCTCGTCTCCATCGTGAACGCAGTGGCAGCGGAGATCCGGGTCACCTGACGGGCCCTTCCCCGCTGGCACGCCGCAACAACACCAGCTCCGGGGCTACGACGCCGTGCACCTCTCCGGCGCGCACGCCTTCCCGGGCAGCTACGTCGTGATGGCGGTCTGGGACGCCCGGCTGGGGGATGCCGCAGCCAGCGCCGGGGTGAGTGTCGCCCCGCTGTCTGGCTGAGCCGGCTACTCGGCGTCGGCCTCCGCCGGGCGGGATTTCGCCAGCTCCTCCTCGAGCGTCTCCACCTGCCACTCCACCACGGAGAGCTGCTTGGCGAGATCCGCCCTCTCCGCCTCGACCGCGGCGAGTCGCTGGCGAGCCTCGGCGAGCTCGGACTTGGCCTTGGCGTCGGCGGACTCCTGGGCCGGCGCAACAGGCGGCGCGTCGGGCCGGCGGGTGGCGGTCGACCACATCCGGCCGATCACGATGCCGATCAGCGTGGCGATGAGCAGGAAGACGACGATCTCGGTGCCGGCGTACAGAATCCCTCGCATCACTGATCTCCTTGGGGCGTAGCGGGACCGAAAGCGAACTCGACGCGCCGGTTCCGGGCCCGCCCCTCTTCGGTGGCGTTGTCGGCGATGGGCCGGGTCTCGCCGTAGCCCACCGCAACGAGGCGTTCGGCGGGGACGCCGAGAGACACAAGGTAGTCGACAGCGGCCCGTGCTCGTGCCTCGCTGAGTCCCTGGTTGAACGCATTGGAGCCGATCGAGTCGGTGTGGCCCTCCACCGTCAGCGCCAGCGTCGGATTGCGGGCGATGATTCCCGCCGCGGTGCCGAGCAGCGCCTGCAGCTCCGGGGTGAGCTCGGCGCTGCCGAAGGCGAAGGTCGCGCCGCCCCGCAGGTTGCCGGTGATGACGTCGCCGTCGATGTTGAACTCCCACTGCGGGATCGGGGCGAACTGGATGAACACCAGCGGGATGCGGAACACCGTGAACTCCGCCGAGACGTCGTCGCCGACGACGACGTCGGACGCGACGTTGTCGGCGCCGAAGGCCTGCGTGGCGGCGCCGACGATCCGGTCGACCGCGGCCTGATCCGGCATGGAACCGGAGATGGTCACGGTCCCGTCGCCGGGCGCCGAAGCGCTGAACCGGGGCGGGTTCTGCCCGGTCACCTCGATGTCGGCCTCCAGCGGGACGGTGCCCTGCAGCCGAGCTTCCAACGCGCCCTGGAGCCGCACTGCCTTCTCGGGAGAGGCGGCCTTGGCGACGAGGGTCGCTCCGTCGCCTTCGAGGCGCAGCTCGGCCTCCCCGACGACGGGCAGCACGGCGATGGCGCCGGGGACGGCCGGCAGCCAAGCTGCCGGTGCGACGGCCGGATCGACCTGGAGCTGGTTGTCGACGAAGGGGGCGTAGATGAGGTCGGCCACCGCGGCGACCCCGGCGGCCAGCTCCTCGCTGGGCACGGTGCCCTGCACGGTGAGCGTGCCCTGCGCCAGCCGGGCGGTGACCGTGGCGCCTGCCGGCTGCGGCGCGGTGGTGGTCGTGGTCTCGGGGACGGTCGTCGTGGGGGCGACGGTGGTCGGCGGTGTCGTGGTCGTGGGCGGCGTGGTCGTGGGCGGAGTGGTCGACGGGACCGCTGTGGTGGGGGCCGCCGCCGCGATGCTGGTGGTCGGGGCCGGCTGGCCGACGACGGCGGCGACCGCGCTCACGGTGCGGACGCCCCGCAGGCCCTCGACGATCGTTCCCGCCCGCTCGGCGTCGTCCTGCGTCTCTGCGGCGAGCGCGACGTCGCGGCCTTCGACCGTGACCTCGGCCTCGATGCCGGCATCGGCGAGTGCGGCGCGTGCCCGCGTCCGGAGGTCGTCCTCCTCCTGGGCGATCCCCCAGGCCACTGCCGCCACGAGGACGGCCAGCAGCGCCAGCCCCGGCCACAGGAACCGGGCGGCGCGGTTTCGCGGTTGTGCCATGTCGACTCCGTCGATGTGTTACTTCGCCGTCGGATTGCATCGGCGCCTCCCGGCCGAGGTTTGAGGATTACCTCGACCCAGGAAATGGCTGCTCCAGATCCGCCGGTATCGTTGCCGACACATTCGGGTACGTCGCCGCCATGGAGGAAGCCGCCCGCATGACCAACCGATCAGATACCGACCAGCAGCAACCCGGTTGGCGGGTCGAGGGGATGCCCGACCGGGACGAGGGCGACCGGGGACGGCCTCGCTCCTGGTGGGAGCGGCTGCCCGGTGGACGCTGGTTCCTGGTGGTCCTGCTGGCCCTCTTCGCGATCAACTGGCTGGTGTCGTCGGCGCTGCTGGGCGACGACGCCACAAGGATCCGGGTGCCGTACACGCTGTTCCTCGAGCAGGTGGAGGCCGGCAACGTCGAGGCGGTCACCTCCACCGGGGAGACGATCCAGGGGACGTTCGAGGAAGCGGTCACCGACCCGGAGGACGCCGAGCTGACCGCCACGGAGTTCGAGACCGAGCGGCCCGCGTTCGCCGATGACAACCTGCTCGAGACGCTCATCGCCGCCGACGTCAAGGTCAACGCCGAGCCGCCCGACCGTCCCACCCCGCTCTGGCAGCAGCTCGTGTTCGGCTTCGGCCCGACGCTGCTGTTCGTCTGGCTCCTGTTCACGATCTACCGCCGCAGCGCGGGCGCGCTGAGCGGCGTCGGCGGGCTGGGGCGGAGCCGCGCCAAACGCTACGACGCTTCGGGCACCCGCGTCACCTTCCAGGACGTGGCCGGCATCGAGGAGGCCGAGGAGGAGCTGGTCGAGGTCGTCGACTTCCTGCGGAACCCGCAGAAGTACACGAAGCTCGGCGGGGCGATCCCCAAGGGCGCGCTCCTGAGCGGTCCACCGGGCACCGGCAAGACGCTGCTGGCCCGCGCCGTGGCCGGGGAGGCGGGCGTGCCGTTCTTCTCGATCTCGGCCTCGGAGTTCATCGAGATGGTGGTCGGCGTAGGCGCCAGCCGGGTGCGGGAGCTGTTCAACCAGGCCAAGGAGGCGGCTCCGGCGATCATCTTCATCGACGAGCTCGACTCCATCGGGCGGGCCCGGGGCGGGGCGATGTCCTTCGGGGGGCACGACGAGCGCGAGCAGACCCTCAACCAGATCCTCACCGAGATGGACGGTTTCACGGGCTCGGAGGGCGTCATCGTGATCGCCGCGACCAACCGTCCCGACGTGCTCGACTCGGCGCTGCTGCGGCCCGGCCGCTTCGACCGCCACGTGCACGTGAGCCCGCCGGATCAGGTCGGCCGCAAGGCGATCCTCGAGGTGCACACCCGGGGCGTGCCGGTGGCCGCCAACGTCGACCTGGGGGCGGTGGCGTCGTCGACGCCGGGGATGGTGGGCGCCGACCTCCGCAACCTCGTGAACGAGGCGGCGCTGATGGCCGCCCGCCGCGGCCACGAGCTCGTGCAGATGAACGACTTCACCGACGCCCTCGAGAAGATCGTGCTCGGCGCCGAGCGCAAGATCATGATGTCGCCGGAGGACCGGGAGCGGACCGCGTACCACGAGGGCGGGCACGCTCTATTGGGGATGCTGCAGCCGGGCGCCGACCCGGTTCGGAAGGTGTCGATCATCCCCCGCGGCCGGGCGCTGGGCGTGACGTTCCAGGCACCCGACAGCGACCGCTACGCGTACTCGGAGGAATACCTGACGGGCCGCATCGTCGGGGCGCTCGGAGGGCGGGCGGCGGAGGA
>JBFJZV010000018.1:0-24720 GCA_041621915.1 Acidimicrobiia bacterium
ATGCCGGGCGTGACGTCGGCGCCTAGCCAGAACTCAGTCGGAACGTAGTAACTCCGCCTTGCAGCGTTCCGGCTCTGCGGTCGCCGGACCGCCTGGATCTCCGGCGGGCGCTGTACGCGTCGTGGCTTAGGCGCTTGGCCGGCAGCTCCCGGACAGCAAACCGTCACGGAGCCTGGCGCGCAGCTCGGCCGCGCGGAGTTTGCCGTTGGGGGTTAGGGGGATCGTGCCGGGGCGGACTAGGTGGACCCGGGCCGGGCGGATGCCGAGTTGCTGCCAGAGGTCGGCGGTGATGTCTACGGCCAGGGCGTGGGGATCGGCGACGTTGCGGACCTCGGCTACTACGTGGAGTTGCTCGCCAGCCAGGTCGCCGCGGTCGATTCCTACCGCTGCCGACATGCGGACCTCGGGGCGGTCATCGACGATCGCTGTGATCTCCTGAGGGGCCAGGTTGCGGCCTCCGACGATGATGATCTCCTTCTTGCGGCCCTCGATGTACAGGTTGCCGGCGGCGTCTACGAAGCCGAGGTCGCCCGTGCGCACGTAGCCGTCTTGGCCGAAGGTTTCGGCGGTGGCTTTGGGGTCGTTGTCGTAGCCGGCTGCGTTGGCGGGGCTTTTCACTTCGATCTCGCCGTCTGCCGCGATCCGGATGTCGATGTCGGGGAAGGGGGGGCCTACGCTCACGATGCCGCGATCGTCGACGTTCGGGCGGGTGCCTGGGGGCCACGTTGTCACTCCGACCGTGCATTCGGCCAGGCCGTAGCCGGCGACCATCACCCCTTCTCGGCCGGTGCGCTCGTCGAAAGTTTCGATCGTTTTGGCTCGGACGGGCTCGGCGGCGTTCAGGGCCATGCGGAGGCTCGACAGGTCGACGTCGGCGGGAACCCGGCGGAGGGCCAGGCGCCACGCGAAGTCGGGGGCTGCGGTGAGCGTTCCCCGAACAGCGGCGATGGTTTCGAACCAACTCGCCACTCGGCGGAGGCTGGTCGGCAGGACGTGCAGCTCGGCGCCCAGGGCGAACGGCACGATCGTCATCAGAATCAGGCCCATGTCGTGGTACGTCGGGAGCCAGCTCACGAACCGGTCCTCCGGGGTAATCCGCATGCCGGCGACCATCTGGTCGACGTTCGTCAGCACGTTCCGGTGGCTCAGCATCACGCCCTTCGACTCGCCGGTGCTGCCCGACGTGTACTGCAAGAACGCAATGTCGTCGGGGTGGGCGTCGGCCAATGGGAGAGGCGTGGCGGTGTCGGGCCAGGCGGGCTCGGTGATGACCTGGGTGGCTCGGGAGCGTTCGGCTAGGCGGGAGCGTTGGGCTTCGCCAAGGCGGGGGAAGACCGGGACCGCTGTCGCGCCCAGCCATTGGCACCCATAGAACGCCGCGAAGAAGGCGGAGCCATTCTCCAAGGCAATGAGCACTCGGTCGCCCTGGCGGACGCCGGTGGCGGCCAGCCAGGAGGCGGCGTGGCCGGCTTCCTGCCAGACGTCGGCGTAGGTCCACGCCCGGCCGTCGAAGGTGTAGGCGAGCTGATCCGGCGAGTCCTCGGCTCGCCGCGCCAGCATCTCGGCGAGGGTCCTCACTGTCGGGCGGCTTCGACGACCGCAGCCAGCTCGGCGACGGTGTGGACGTCGGCTAGGGCCTCGTCCTCCAACGTGATCTCGAAGCGCTCCTCGATCGCCGCCACGATATTGACGACGTCCATCGACTCGGCTTCGAGGTCCTCCTCCAGCCGATGGTCAGGCCGCACGTCGTGCACGCCGAGGATCGCGCCGACGATCCGCTGCACCTCATCCACCTCGAACCCCCGGAGAAACGGAGCCGTACACTACCGGTCGATGGTGAGCCGGGCCATGGGCAGCATGGAATCGGCCCTCACCCTGCTCGACCGGGTGTGGCCGATGAACCTCGTCGCCGTCGCGCGCCTCGTTCCGGCCCCAGATCCTGACCAGCTCACGGAGGCGCTGGCGCTGACGCAGCGGCGGCATCCGGCGCTGCGGGCGCGTATCGATGACCTCGAGTTCGTGTACGAGGACGTGCCGGCGATCCCGCTCGACGTCCGGGGGCGGACCGGCGACGACGACTGGCTAGCCGAGGCCGAGCGCCTGCTCAACGAGCCGCTGCCCGCGGACACCGGGCCGCTGGCGACGGCGACGCTGCTGCGGGGCGACGACGCCGGCGACCTGGTGATGGCGTTCCACCACGCTGCGGTCGATGGGGCGTCGGTGGCGGCGTTGCTCGACGAGGTGCTCGGCGACGGGGAGGGCGAGGCGCTGCCGGTGCCGCCGAGCGCCGACGAACTCGACCCGCTCGACGGCCTAGCCGGCAAGGCGAAGCTGGCCGGTCATCTTGCTCGCGAGATGGCGGGCGAGCCGCGCTATCGGCTTGCTATGCGGCGGGCTGGCGGGCCGGGTGTGGACCGGGGAGCCCGGACGCAGATCGCGCACGCCGAACTCCCGGCAAACACCACGACTCAGCTCACGCAGGAAGCGCGGCGACGCCGACTCACCGTGCCCAGCGTCGTGCAAGCGGCGCTGCTGACCCAAATCCACCGAGCCCGCTACGACAGCGCCGATGCCCCCTTGCGAACCTTCAGCTTCGCCGACCTGCGGCCGCGGTTCGATCCACCGCTGACCTCGGAGGCGCTGGCGTGCTACGTCGCGCTCACCTCGCAGGACATCCGACCCAGAGACGACCTGTGGGAGACGGCCGCCAGGGTCCAAGAAGAAGTCGAGGCGTCGGTGCGGGGGGACGCAAAGTTCCGCGCCGCCCGCGCCGCCCTGCCGCTGATGCGGATGGCGCTGGCCACGAAACGCCTACGGATGGGGAACACCGCGCTCAGCTACACGGCCGCTCTCGGGCTCGACAGGCCGGAGGTTCGCGGCGTGCACGCCTTCGTGTCGAACCTGCCGATCGGGCCCGAGCTGGCGATGCGGGCCGGCATCGCCAACGGCCGACTCACGCTCGACGCCACGTCCCTCGACACCGACATGGACCGCACGGAGATGCGAGCCCTGCTCGACGGCATCGTCGGGGCGCTCGCCGGCGCGGCCTCGCCAACGCAGGAGTAGGTTCGCCCCTATGGGCGTCGACGGGGGGGCCGGCTTTCTGCTGCGCCGCCGCTGGTTCTTGGTGGCGATGCTGCTGCTGCTCGCCGTGGCCGACTCGGCGTCGTCGGACTCCAGCAACGGGGAGGCCGGCCAGCCGCGCCAGCCCGGCGTGTCGATCAACCAGCCGCAGCACCGCAGCGTGGTCCCCGCCGCCAGCTTCGAGGTGAGCGGGACGTTCGCAGGTCAGGTCGACCGGATCGAGATCGCCATCGACGGGGGCCCGGCCATCGGAGCCCAGCCCTCGGACGACTTCGGGCGTTGGCAGGTGCCGGCATCCCGCATCGCGCTCACCCCCGGCATCCACGAGATCGTCGCCACCGCCACCGGGGAGGCCGGCACCGCCCGCGACCGGATCGAGGTGGCCTATCAGCCCGACGGGCCCGGCTTCGTCATCCGACTGGTCCCGACGCAGCTCCGGCTCGTCGCCACGACCTCCGCCACCTCACGCGGTGAATCGCGACTCGAGAGCTACGCCGCGTCCGACTCGCTGCGACTGGACCTCGCCGCCGCCCCGACCCCCGATGGTCTGGCCGTCGAGCTGGCCCCCGCCTCCATCACCGGCGGGACCGGGGCAGGCGTGCTCGTCGACGCGGCCACGACGCCGCCAGGCGACTACGTGGTGACGATCACCGTCACCGACTCGGAAGGCGCCGTCCAGCAGGCGCAGCTCGGCGTCACGGTGGTCGGAACGCCGCCACCGCCGACCACGACCACCACGGCCGCGCCGACCACCTCCACGACGGCCGCAACCCACACCATGCGCTACGACGTGCAGAGCACGGTGACCGCGTCGTCCACCGGGGGAGTGGGCAACGAGGCCGACGCGACCTGGGAGATCGCGTGGCCGTGCGAGGATGGCCGCTGCGACGGCACGGTGGTAGACGGCGGGCCGCGCGGCCGCCTTTCGTTCGTCATCGCCTACCAGACCGCCACCGAGACCTACACGTTCGACGTCGTCCTGGAGAACGCCGCCAACGAGGACTGCCCCACCAACCCGATCACCGGCAGCATCGAGCCGACCGAATGGGACGCCGCCGGGCCCGTGGCTTTCGATTACACCCTCGACTCCATCCTGCAGTGCACTACCGGAGACCTGGCCGTGAGCTGGTCCGGGGCAGGCGCCAGGACAGGGTCCTAGAGCTCCCGGTCCTTCAAGCGGAACATGATCCGGCGTAAGGCGATCAGGCCCAGCCCGCCGATCACCACCCAGTAGAGCCACGACCCCCACACCGTCGCCCACGCGTCGCCGTCGGTGAACAGCGCCACCGCGCCCACCGCCACCAGCGTCACCGCGCCGAGCTGCAGCAGCAACCCCACCGCCAGCACCACCGTCGACACCAGCTTGCCGACGTACGCCCCGAAGCTGAACGTCCGCAGCTTCGCCAACCGCTCGGCCTGCATCAGCGCCGACCGGCCCAGCGAGGCGAACTGGTCCAGCCGCAGCCAGTCCTCCGCCAGCAGCCCCCGGTCGGCCCGGCGCTCCACCGCCTTCACCACCCGCGCCCGGGCGTCGCGACCCGCATCGCGCCGGTACCGCCGGTACTCCCGTGGCAGGTCGATGTCGTTGTCCAAGCGGGCCGCCAGCGTGTCGTACAGCAGCGTCGCCCGGATCAGCCGCACCGTGTCGTAGCTCATCGGGATCTTGAACCGGCTCGTCACCCGGAAGAACCCCAGCCACAGCTGCGCCGTCGTCCGCTCGTACCACTCCGAGTGCTTCGAGCGGTACGCCAGCAGCGCCTCCCAGAACACCTCCTCGACCGCCTTGATCACCTCGTCGGTGTCGATCGGCGGCAGCGGCTCGAGCAGCGTCAGCGACAGCCGGGCCATCCCCTCCAGGTCCTCGTGCTCGATGAGGTTGAAGATCTCCCTCATCGACGCCCGCCGCGACGCGTGCAGCGACCCCATCGCCCCGAAGTCGATGAACACCAGTTTGTTGCCCCGCTGCACGATGATGTTCGCCGGGTGCGGGTCGCCGTGGAAGAACACGCTGTCCCACAGCCCCCAGTGGCTCACCCAGATCAGCCGGCGGGCCACCTCCGCCGGGTCGATGTCCAGCTCCGCCAGGCGGGCCAGCGTCTCCGCGTCGCCGTTCTCGACCGCCGTCAGCAGCTCGAACAGCCACACCCCGGACACGTAGTCCTCGACGATCACGTCCTCGCCGCTCAGCTCCGGGAACAGCTTCGGGGCGGTGAAGTACTTGCGGCGCGCCTTGCCGGCCCGGCGCCGGAAGATCTCCTGGAAGCGTGCCTCCTTGTAGAAGTCCAGCTCGTCGAACAGCGTCGTCCGCAGCTCGGCCAGCACCTTGGCGCTGAAGCCGGGGCGAACCAGCGTGAGCCGCTCGGCCATCCAGAAGACCCAGCCCAGCACCCGCAGGTCGGCGGCGATGTCCCGTCCCACGCTCGGGCGGCGCACCTTCACCGCCACCCGCTCGCCGGTGGGCAGCACCGCCTGGTACACGCAGGCGATCGACGCCGAGCCGATCGGCACCGGGTCGAACACCGCGAACGTTTCCCGTAGAGGCCGGCCCGTCACCCGCTCGACGGCGGCGATGGCCTGCTCGGTGGGGAACGGGTCGACCTGGTCGAGCAGCGATGTCAGCGCCTCCGTATACGCCTGGGGGAGCAGGTCCACCCGCACCGACGCTTGCTGGCCCAGCTTGATGAACGTGCCGCCGACCCGGGTGATCGTCGCCTTGAGGCGCTGCGCCCGCCGCGCCGGCGAGTCCTGGCCCCGCAGCTTGTCTGCGACGACGCCGCCGAAGAACCGGGCGATGGCGCGCAGCCACAGGAACAGCCGACCCAACGTGTGCCACAGCCCGGCCTTGAAGGGGGCGGCGAGCCGCAGGCCGCGGGGTGCGAGGCGGGTGGCGGCGGCGGCCGGCAGGGCCGGCGGGCGGGGCATCGCCGCCATCACCTCGTCGGCGGCGACGACTTCGGGGTCGACGTCCGCAGGGTCGTAGAACGCGGGGGAGTGGCGTTCGCGCCACCGATTCGCCGCCTCCCTGACCGCCGGGCGGGTCACCGGTCCATCTGGCGCAGCGTCCGCCGGGTCGCTCGCCGCACCGACGGGGTCCAACCCGCCCGCAGCAGGTCGAAGGGCACCGGCGCCATCCGGACCGCCGCCGTGCTCATCCCGCGCGCCATGTTGGGGAGCAGCTCGAGGACTCGGTCGTCGCCGGACTTCTTGCGGGCCCGCTCGTAGCGGCGCACGCCGCGGTCCATCGCGTCGGCGGTGCGGGCCGCCGCCCGGTAGAGGTGGCGCTCGACGTGGTCGGTGTCGGAGCGGCGCTTCTTCTTCTTGCGGCGCCGCTCGTAAACGATGGGCGTTCCGAAGACCCGGGTCACCAGGGCAGCTCGATCGTGCGGCGCTTCTGCTTGGGCTTGCGCTCGTAGACCATCACCACCGGCACCAGAGTCGCGCCTTCCAGCTCGTCGCCCAATTCCTCGACGACCTCGTCGAGCACCTCCAGCACCTCGTCGGCCAGCTTCCCCTCGCCCCGCTTCAGCCGCTTCACGTGCTTGCGCTTGACCTTCCCGAGGTCGACCACCACCGGGGTGATCACGTCAGGCTCAGAGGTTGCGTGGCCCTCGGTGGGCGTACCGGTCTCGGTGGTCAACGGCGCTTCCTCCCCACTCGGCGACCCGGTGCATGCTACCCGGGGGATACGGTCGGCACCGTTGAAGTCGGCCCGCGCCGCGTGCCTGTGGTACATGTAACGCTATGACGCCGATCGACACGCCGGAAGCGCCTTCGCTGGCGCAACTACGCGCCGCAGGGGACGCCGACGGTCCGCCTCCCGACCTCGACGACCCCGAGCCTCCGATCGAACTCGAACCAGGACAGGAGTCGCCCTCAGCGGTCGTGGCGCAACTGCGCGCCGATGAGCGCTGATCGGGATCGATCTACTCGTAGGCGATGGCGTCCTTCACGCTAATGCGGGACGCGTTGCGGGCCGGCAGCCAGGAGGCCACCACCGCCAGCACCACCGCCATCGCCAGCCACAACACCAGGCCGGCCAGCGCAAAGCGGAACGCCAGCGGCACCTTGATGAAGCTTATCCCCACCGCCTGGGCCATCACCCAGCCCAGCGGGATCGCCGCCAGCGACCCCACGACGAAGGCCAGCAGCGCCACCGCCACCCCCTCCACCAGGACGATCGTGAGCACGGTGCGTCCGGTAGCGCCCACGGCCCGCACCACCCCGAACTCGGCGGTCCGCTCCAGCGCGTTGAGGCTCATCGTCCCCAGCAGCCCGATGCCGCCCACCAGGGCGAACACCACCGCCATCGCCGCCAGCAGCAGCAGGATCGGTGTGGTGAGCCGCTCCACCTGGGCCCGCAGCCGCTCCCGGGTCTCCACCGACCGCACGGCGATCCCGGTGTCCCGCAGCGTCGCCTCCACCTCGGCGGCGTCGCCGGCCACGGCCAGCCGGTTGGCCGCCCCAGGCGCGCCCATTGCGGCGGCCAGCGTGTCATACGGGACGTAGGCGATGGGGATCTCGGGCCGGGGCACCCCCGGGGCGACGAGCTGAGTGGTCGCCTCGCCGACCACCCGCAGCGCCACGTCGGTGCCCCTCATCCGCAGAACCAGCGAGTCGCCGACGTCGAGGCCGGGCTCGTTGGCGGCCACGTCGACGTTGACCACCACGGCATCGGCGTCCCCGGGCTCCAGCCAGCGGCCGTCCAGCAGGGTCGGGTCGACGAAACGGCTGCCGGGCGGTACCCCGAACACCACCGTCTCCTCGCCGGCCGTCCCGCCGCCGGGTTGCACCACGGACGAGGGAAGCACCAGCCAGCCCTCCGCCTCGCGGGGCAGCAGCGGGGCGAGCTGCTCAAACGGCATCGGCTGCTGGAGGTCGACGGTCACGTCCTGCTGCCAGTAGGCGGCGATGCCGTCGATGGTCGCCAGCAGCGAGCTGCGCAGCGAGACGACCGTGACGAGGATCGCCCCGGCCAGCGACAGCGCCACGACGGTCAGCGCGAGCCGCAGCTTGCGGCGGAACACGTTGCGGGCGGCGTAGCTGACCGAGCCGGGCAGGCCTCGCAGCCGGGTCAGGGCGCGGTCGACCCGGCTCGCTCCGAAGGCGGCGGCGCCCCCGCCGCCCCGGATCGCCTCGGCCACCGTGGCGCGGGTCCCGGCGAGGATCGGCCCCAGCGCCGCCACCAGCGGCATCACCAGGCCGGCTCCCAGCTCCAGGGCCCACACCCAGGCGGGCGCCCCGAAGCCGAAGATGCCGATGTTGAGGAGCGAGCCGAGCTGGGTCGTGAGGACCCGGGCGCCCAGCCACCCCAGAGGGACGGCCACCAGCAGGGCCAACCCGCCGTAGACGGCGATCGTCGCCAGGTACATCGCCAACAGCTCGCGACGCGACGCCCCGATCGCTTTCATCACCCCGATCTGGGGGACCTGGCGGGCCATCGTGGCGGCCACCGTGTTGAACACGAGGAACCCGGACAGCAGCAGCGACAGCAGGCCGAGCGAGCCGAGGATCAGCAGCAGCGAGGCGATCGTCGAGTCCAGCACGTGCTTGCCAGGCTCCGGCACCAGGACGCCACGGCCGGAAGCGGCCTCGGCGGCGACCTCCGCGATGCGGTCCCGGTCGGTGCTGTCGACGTCGATGACGATCTCGTTGAAGCCGGGTGGCAGGCCGAGCGATTCCCAAGTAGCCATGCTCAGATAGGCGAAGGTGATCTGGTCGACCAGGCGGCCCGAGACGACGGTCGCGTCGTAGATCGTGGCTGCGACCGGCAGCTCGTGGATGGCGCCCGTCGGGTCCTCGAGGACAGCGATGTCTCCAAGGGCCAGCCCGGTGGCGTCCAGCGACGAGCGCTCGATGACCAGCATGCCGTCCGGTGGTGGCCACTCGCCGGCCTCGGGCCGCAGCCGGTTGATCCTCGGGCCGGCCAGGTCGTCGACGACGGTGATCCGTAGCGGCCGCAGCTCGCCGTCGATCTCGATTCGGCCGAAGGCCCGACGCACGCCCTCGGCAGCCACCAGATCGGGGTGGGCGGCGACCGCGGCCACGTCCTCGACTGAGGCGTCCTCGACGATGACCGTGGCGCTGGCGGGGTTGGCGGCGGAAAGCTCGTCCTCGAGGTTGGCGGAGAAGATCGCCCGGGCTCGCAGCGTGGTGCTGAGGCCGACGAGACCGATTGCGATCGCCACCACCACCAGGGCGGTGCGGGCCTTGTTGCCGAGAAGGTCGCGGGCGACCTTCCGCGCCCGGACGCTCACTGCGCGGCTGCCTCAGCGACCAGCAGCGCGAGGTGCTCGTCGGGAAGTCCGGCGGTGGCGACGATGCGGGCGTAACGGCCCAGCGAGATCGACGCCAGCGTCGCGCCCTCCGGCCCAGCCCGAAGGCCGCCACCGGAGCCGAACCACCGGCCCTTCCGGTGCGTGCGCTCCAGCTCCCGGCCCACCATGGCGTCGACGGAGCCGTCGAGGACGACGAAGAACCGATCGGCCTCGGATACCGCCTGGCCCGGCCCGTACGCATGCCGCTCGACGTGGCCGGCGACGTCCACATCGCCCGTCATCGTCCGCACCGTGTCGGCGTCGACCGTGCGGCGCGCCACCTTGGCGATGGCGCCCGACGCGAGCCGGTTGTCGGTGGCCAGCCGCCGGAACACGTCACCGTCGAGCGCCAGCAGCGAGGCGTCGCCGCCGGCCGCCACCCGGACCGTGTCGAGCCGGGACCGGTCGTGCAGCAGCTCGTGCTCGCCGAAGTGCTGGCCGGGGCCGAGCGTCTCGACCACCCGTCCCGACCGGACCACCTCCAGGGCTCCCCGCACGACGATGTAGAAGTGGGCGGCGGGGTCGCCCTGGCCGTAGATCGTGGCGCCGGCGGGGTGGATCTGGGGGTCGAGGCGGGCGTTGACGTCGACCAGGTCGCGCTCGGACACGCCGGCCAGCGCCGATCGGACGTACGACTCGACGATCTCCCCGTCGACGATCAGCACCACCCGGTCGGCCCGGCTCGCCAGCGCGTCGTCGTGGGTGACCATGAGGATCGTGGTGCCGCCTTCGACCAGCTCTTCGAACAGTTGGAACACGGTCTCGGAGGTCCGGGAGTCGAGGCTGCCGGTGGGCTCGTCGGCGACGATCAGCGCCGGGTTGTTGGCCAGCGCCCGGGCGATCGCCACCCGCTGCTGCTGGCCGCCCGACACCCCCGACGGCAGCTTGTGGGCGTGGTCGCCCATCTCCACCCGTTGCAGCAGCGCCTGCGCCCGGTCCCGGCGCTCCCGGGCGGAGCCCCGCTTGGCGAACTCCATCGGCAGCATCACGTTCTCCAGCAGCGTCAGGGTCGGGAGGAGCTGGAAGAACTGGAAGATGACGCCAAGGTGCTGGCCCCGCCAGGCGGCGATCGCGTTCTCGTCGAGCGCGTGGACCGCGGTGCCGGCCACCCGCACCTCGCCGCTGGTGGGCCGGTCGATGCCGGCGATCGCGTTGATCAGCGTCGACTTGCCGCTGCCCGACTTGCCGATCACGGCGACGAACTCGCCGGCCTCCACCTCCAGGTCGACGCCCCGCAGCGCCACGAAATCGCCGGCCGGGGTCGGGTAGGCCCTGACGACGTCGCGCAGGTCGACCAGCGGCATGGTCACCCCCTGCGGCTCCCCGGCTCCCCGTGCATCGGCGGGAGTATACGAACGACGACCGTTCCTCACAGGGGTAGGCAGACGCTGGCGGCAAGCGACGCCCTGTGGAAGATCGTGCTGGTCCATGCGCCGCCCCACTCGTCCGGCTACCAGGGTTCCAACCAGGACGTCCGCGACGCGCTCTCGCCGATCTTCGCCCAGCACGGCGTGCAGTTGGTGCTGTCCGGGCACGAGCACGACTACGAGCGCTCGGTGCCGATCGACGGCGTGACGTACGTGGTCAGCGGCGCCGCGGCCGCCGCCCGCCGCACGGGCACCGAGGACTACACCGCCTACGCCGCTGCCACCCCCAGTTTCGTCGAGGTCAACGTGTTCGCCGACCGCCTGGTGCTGCGCGTCGTCGACCATGACGCCCGCATGTTCGACGAGGCAGTGATCGCCCGGTAGCGACGCTCGGGCGCCGCGCTCGGCCCGTCACCTCGGCGTCATCCGAGCGTCTTCCACTTCTTCCCTTTGCGGGTGGGCACGCACAGCACGTCCGCGCTGTCGACGATCAAGAACTCGTCGCCGAACTGGTTGAACGTCAACACCGTGGTTATGACGCCGGGTGTCTGGCTGGTGCGGTAACACATCAGGTGGGCATTCGGGTTGTTGATGCCCGCCGTCAACCCGGTGTCCGGATGGACCTTGCGGGTCGGGTTGCAGAAGAGCACTGCGCCGCCGACCTCGACGTCGGGCTCGGTGCGCCACTGATCCCGCAGGCCCACCACCGCGTTGGCCGGCCTGGCCTTGAGGACCTGGTAGCACTTGAAGTGGTCGAGGGACGCAGGGTCGGGCGGCGGGTGGCCTTCCTTCTGCGTGGGGACGGCGAGCATGACCGCCTGGCCCAGCCGGGCCTTGCCGGCGCCGAACTGGTTGCGATACTTGATCACCCGCTCCGGGTTCGGTGCGGTCTCGATGCGATAGAACTTCAGGTGGCCGTCAGGGTTGGTGATCTCGAAGACCCGGTTCCTGTGGCGTTTCTCGGCCGGGTTGCAGAACCACGACGGCTCGCGCACGAACGCCTCCGCGAGGTCGCCCGGTATGGCGAACTGGTCCTGGAGCAGCACCAGCACGCCGGCTGCGGGCGGCTGCGCTTCGATCACGCGGTAACAACGGAAGTGATCGAGCGGCAGCTGCGGCGGGGCCGCGTCGGCCGGCGGCGCCGTCCAGAGCAGGAGACCGGCGAGGACCGCCAGGGCGGCCGCCAGCGCGTGGACGGGTCGCTTCGTCGTCAATGCCTGGACCATGGGTGCCCCCTCTGTCGCGTGCTTTGGGACGCTCACCAGCCAGTATGGCAACAGCGTCGATCTCGGGTCCGCCTGAGCACGGGTTTTCTCGGCGGGCGCTGACGGCGCGGGCAGCCGTACCGTGGCTACGGCTTGGCGATCACCATCGTCGTGCCGTCGCTGTCGCCGTCGGGATCGTGGTTGTCCCCGGAGGCGTACGCGAACGTCGCGTGGCTCACACCGGTGACGGTGAACGTCGCCGACGACGAGTTCTTGTTGATGTTGTTCTTCGTGATCGAGCACTGACCGCTGCCGTTGGTGAGGCAGGAGCCGGAGCCGTTGGCGCCGTTGCTCCACGACCCGTCGACGGTGGCCCCGTCGACCGTGGCATGGCCGGAGTCGTGCACGGTGATCGTGACCGTGGCGTTCCACTTGCCGCCCCGGCCGGCGTCCGCCGACGCGCCGTCGAGGTCGCCGACGTGGATGGTCGGGTCGGCCACGTTGTCGACGGTCACGTTGTGGGAGTCGCTGGCCGTCTGGCCGATGGTGTCGGTGGCCGTCGCCGACACGGCGACCAGGCCGTCCGGCACCGTGGTCGAGTCCCAGTCGACCGAGTACGGCGCGCTGGTGTCGACGCCGATCGAGTTGCCGTCGACGAAGAACTCCACCTGCGTCACGCCGTTGTCGTCGGAGGCGTCGGCGGCCACCAGCACGGCGTTGCCGGACACCGTGGCGCCATCGGCCGGGTCCGTCATGGTCACGCTCGGCGGGTTGTCTTGCGGTCCCAGGTTGGGCCGCAGCACGAACAGGCCCTGCTCGATGCCGCTCACCACGACGATGCCGCTGGCGAAGTACGGGTAGTTGCTCCACGTGCCGTTGAAGCCGGTGGCGTCGTCCGCCGGCCAGACGTCGAAGAAGCCCACCTCGCTGAGGTTGGCGGTCGCCACCTGCGAGATGTCGAGGATCCGCAGGCCCGAGCGGTAGTTCGACTGGTACGAGAAGTTGCCCTTCACGTACTGGTTGTGGTCGATCGCCGGGTTGTTGCTGTCGTAGGAGCCGACCAGCACGGGGGCGTCGAGGTTGGACACGTCGAACACCCGGGTGCGGGTGTTGTGGCCGAGGTTCGTCTCGTCCAGCTCGTCGTCGATGAGGAAGTACGCAGAGTCCTCGGTCAGCCAACCCTGGTGGGTGTATTGCGCTCCCGGGTAGCCGGTGCGGGAGAGCTGCACGATGTTGCTCTTGTTGGTCACGTCGACGATCGTCAGCGTGTCCTCGTTCGAGTTGAGGCAGATCTCCTTGCCCTGGTGGTCGGGATCCGGCCCGGCGTAGTTCACGCACTGTGCGTCGTGGGTGTAGCCGTCCCCGGAGTAGCAGCCCTCGAACCGCGGGTTGGTCGGGTTGGAGATGTCGACGACGTGCAGCCCGCCGTTGCAGTTGTTGCGGCCGGTGGTGCCCACGAGATAGGCGAAGCCGCTGTCCTCGTTGATGACGATGTTGTGCGCCTGCGCGTTCTTCTTGTAGTGCTTGGTCTCGGCGAACGTGACGGGCGGGTTGGTGACATTGCGGAGCTGGGTCAGGTCGAACACCTGCATGCCGTGGTTGCTGGCCTCGCTGACGATGAACGCGTGGTCGGCGTAGGTCTTGATGTCGCGCCAGCTCGACCCGAACGCGCCGTGGGTGGGCAGCTCGCCGAGGAAGACCGGGGAGTCGGGCACGGTGACGTCGATGAACGAGGTGCCGAAGACGGTGCCGATGATCGCGATCTCGTCGCCGGTGACCGGGTCGGTCCAGCCCCAGATGTCGTTGGCCTCGTCCTGACTCGAGGTGGCGCCGATCTGGTTGAGCGGCAGGAACGCCTCGAGGTCGACGTTGTTGCAGGGGTACTGGCCGGCGAAGCCGTTCACGCACGGGGTGGCGGCCTGCGCCGCCAGATTCTGGGCGCCGGGGCGGTTGGCGTGGAACGCCCGCATGGCGTTGGTGGCGCCGGGCGGCAGGTGCTCGTTGCCGTGGTCGGGGTGCGCCCCGATCGGGGCGGCCGTGACCAGAGCCAGCGCCAGAGTGGTGACCACGAGCGCGAGGACGCGCCATCTCCTGACAAATCGCATGGGACCTCCCAGTCATTCGACCCCTGAGGACGCGGGCGCCGCGACGGCACCGCGGGACCCCCTGACCTTACCGGGACCCGGCCGAGATCGGCTGAGAACGCGAAAACCGGGATCTTCTCAGCGCGGCTCGGGATCTGTACATTCCCGCCATCTCGCCAAATGGGGCGAGTCGCTTTTCGTTCCTGAAAGGGGACCCGCTCCTGATGCGTGGACGCAACTTCGTCGTGCTCGCCCTCGCCCTGGCGCTGCTCGGGCCGCTCACCGCCGTGACCTCCCGGCCGGCGCTCGCCGTGTCGCCCAACGTCGTGATCAGCCAGGTCTACGGCGGCGGCGGCAACTCCGGCGCCACCTACACCCACGACTTCATCGAGCTGTTCAACCGCGGCACGACGGCCGTGTCGATCAGCGGGTGGTCGGTGCAGTACGCGTCGACGACCGGCACGTCCTGGTCGAAGACCGACCTCGCAGGAACGCTGCAGCCGGGCCAGTACTACCTGATTCAGCAGGCGCAGGGCGCGGGGGGCACCACGGCGCTGCCGACCCCGGATGCAACGGGCACGATCGCCATGAGCGCCACCGCCGGCAAGGTCGTGCTGCTCAACACCAACACGCTCATCACCAGCGGGACGTCATGCCCCGGCGGGACGACCGTCGTCGACCTGGTCGGCTTCGGCTCCACCACCAACTGCTTCGAGGGCAGCGGCGCCACCCCGACGCTCAGCAACACCACCGACGCCATCCGCCTGGGCAACGGCTGCCAGGACACCGACAACAACGCCGCCGACTTCCAGGTCGCGGCCCCCAACCCCCGCAACACCGCATCGCCGCCGGCGCCGTGCCCGGTGACGACCAGCCCCACCGGCACCGGCGCCGCCAATCCCAACCCGGTGGCCGCCGGCGGCACCACCCTGCTCACGGTGACGGTCACACCCGGCGCCAACCCGGCCAGCACCGGGCTCGCGGTCAGCGCCGACCTCACCCAGATCGGTGGGGCGGCCGCCCAGCCCTTCTTCGACGACGGCACCAACGGCGACGCCACGCCCAGCGACCTCGTCTTCTCGTGGCAGGCCGCCGTCCCCGGAGCCACGCCCACCGGCGCCAAGACCCTGCCCGCCACGATCACCGACGCCCAGGCCCGCAGCGGCAACACCTCGATCGCGCTCACCGTCGACCCACCCGCGACGCCGGCCGCCCCGGTCACCATCAGCCAGGTGTACGGCGGCGGCGGCAACAGCGGCGCTGCCTTCAGCCACGACTTCGTCGAGCTGTACAACCGCAGCGGCGCTCCGGTGAGCATCACCGGCTGGTCGGTGCAGTACGCCTCGGCGAGCGGCACGTCCTGGCAGGCGACGGCAGTCTCGGGCACCCTCCAGCCCGGGCAGTACTACCTCGTGCAGCTCGCCACCAACAACGCGACCGTGGGCGCGCCGCTGCCGGCGCCGGACGCCACCGGCACCGCGAACATGAGCGCCACGGCCGGGAAGGTCGCGCTGGTCAACACGACGACCCTGCTCACCGGCACCGGCTGCCCGTTCACCGCCGCCGTCGTCGACTTCGTGGGCTACGGCACCGCCAACTGCTTCGAGGGTTCCGCCGCCGCCCCCGCACCCGCCAACGCCACCGCCGCCGTCCGCAAGAACGCCGGCGCGACCGACACCAACGTCAACTCCGCCGACTTCGTGGTGGGCGCGCCCACCCCCCGCAACTCGACGGTCGGGTTCGACCAGGCGCCGGCGGTGCAGGCGACCACCCCCGCCAACGGCGCCGTGAACGTCGCGGTCGACGCCGACGTCACCATCACGTTCACGGAGCCGGTCGACGTCGCCGGGGCGTGGTTCACCATCGCCTGCGCCACCAGCGGCAGCCACACCGCCATTGCTACCGGCGGCCCGACCACGTTCACCCTGAACCCCGACCCCGACTTCGCCAACGGGGAGAACTGCACCGTCACCGTGGTCGCCGCTCAGGTCACCGACCTGGACACCCAGGACCCGCCGGACAACATGGCGGCCGACTTCGCCTTCTCGTTCGAGACGGTGGCGTTGAACGTCTGCGACCTGTCGTACACGCCCACCTACGCCATCCAGGGCAGCGGCGCCGCCAGCCCGCTGGCCGGCAGCACCGTGTCGACGAAGGCGGTCGTGGTCGGCGACTTCCAGGGCACTGCGGCGCTCAACGGGTTCTACCTCCAGGACTCGGCGGGCGACGGCGATGCGCTGACCTCCGACGGCCTGTTCGTCTTCGTGCCGTCTGGCAACCCGCTGGCCGGTGTCGACGTGAACGTCGGCGACGTGGTGCGGGTTACGGGACGGGTGTTCGAGTTCAACACCCTCACCGAGATCGACCTGGTCTCGGCGATCACCATCTGCGGCATCGACACCCCGCCGCCGCCTACCCCGGTGACGCTGCCGGAGGCGGTCAACAACGACCTCGAGCGCTACGAGGGCATGCTGATCACGTTCCCGCAGGCGCTGACCGTGACCCAGAACTTCTTTCAGGGCCGCTTCGGGCAGGTGAGCCTGGCGTCCGGCGGTCGGCTCTTCACGCCGACCAACCAGTTCCCGCCCGGCAGCCCGGCCGCGGTCGCGCTCGCCGACGAGAACGCCAGGCGCCTCCTGGTGCTCGACGACGGCCGCACGTCGCAGAACCCCAACCCCATCCCCTACATCGGGGCCGACGACACGCTGCGGGCGGGCGACACCGTCGCCGGGCTCACCGGGGTGCTCGACTACGGCTCCATCACCGCCAGCGCAGCGCCTCGCGACTACCGGCTTCAGCCCACCGTGGCGCCGGTGTTCACCCGGGTCAACCACCGCACCTCCGCCCCGCCGGCGGTCGGCGGCGACCTGTCCGTGGCCGCGTTCAACGTGCTCAACTACTTCAATGGCAACGGACTCGGCGGCGGCTTTCCTACCGCCCGCGGCGCCAACAACCTGGCCGAGTTCAACCGGCAGCGGGACAAGATCATCGCCGCCCTCGTCGCCATGGACGCCGACGTCGTCGGCCTGATGGAGCTGGAGAACGACGCCCCGCCCCACAGCGCCATCGAGGACCTCGTCGCCGGCCTCAACGCCGCCACCGCCCCCGGCACCTACGCCTTCGTCAACACCGGCGTGGTCGGCACCGACCAGATCCGCGTCGGCATCGTCTACCAGCCGGCCGCGGTTACGCCGGTAGGGGCGCACAAGGTGCTCACCAAAGCGGTGAACCCGCTGTTCGACGACAACCGCCACCGCCCCGTGGTGGCTCAGACGTTCGCGGAGAACGCCAGCGGCGCCAGGTTCACGGTGGCCGTCAACCATCTCAAGTCGAAGGGCTCGGCGTGCGGCGCCGGCGATGACGACGTCACCACGGGCCAGGGCAACTGCAACCAGAGCCGCGTCAACGGTGCCACCGCCCTCACTCAGTGGCTGGCGACCGACCCCACCGGCAGCGGCGATCCTGACTTCCTGATCATCGGCGACCTCAACGCCTACGCGGAGGAGGACCCGATCACGGCGATCGAATCAGCCGGCTACACCAACCTCATCGAGTCCTTCATGGGATCGTCGGCGTACTCGTTCACGTTCGACGGCCAGTCCGGCTACCTCGACCATGCGCTGGCCACGGCGTCGCTCGCCTCCCAGGTCACCGGCGTGACGGAGTGGCACATCAACGCCGACGAGCCGTCGGTGCTCGACTACAACACCGAGTTCAAGTCGCAGGACCTGTACACGCCGACGCCGTACCGCTCGGCCGACCACGACCCGGTGCTCGTGGGCCTGGAGCTGAACATGCCTCCGACGGTTGGCGCCGGCGGCTTCTACTCGGTCGCCGAGGGCGGCAATGCGGGGCTCACCGCGTCCGGGAGCGACCCGGAGGGCGGCACGCTGGCCTACGCCTGGGACCTCGACGACGACGGCACGTTCGAGACCGCCGGTCAGACGGCCACCTTCTCGGCGGCCGGGCTGGACGGCCCGGGCAGCGCCGTGGTGAAGGTCCGGGCGACCGATCCCGGCGGGCTCACCGCGGTTGAGAGCGCCACCATCGCCATCCTCAATGCCCCGCCGGTGGTCGCCACGCCGAGCACGTCACCGGCGCCGTCGACGCCCGGCCAGGCGGTCGTCGCTGCCGCGACGTTCGCCGACCCCGGCCCGGCCGACGGCCCGTTCGCCTGTTCGGTCGACTACGGGGCGGGGGCCGGCCCCCAGCCGGGCACGGTCGGCGGCGGGAGCTGCACCGGCCCGGCGCACACGTACGCGAGCATCGGCACCTACGTCGTGACCGTGGCCGTCACCGACAAGGACGGCGGCACCGGCTCCAACACGGTCGCCCATCACGTGCAGTTCGCCTTCACCGGGTTCTTCGCCCCGGTGGCCAACCAGCCCACCCTCAACGAGATCAAGGCCGGCCAGAAGGTGCCTGTGAAGTTCAGCCTGTCCGGCGACAAGGGACTGGGCATCCTCGCCACCGGGTACCCGAAGTCGCAGCAGGTGGCGTGCGACACCTCGCTGCCGACGTCCGACCTGACGACCATCGAGTCGCCCGGGTCCAGCGGCCTGTCCTACGACGCCGCCACCGACACCTACAACGTGGTGTGGGCCACGTCGAAGGCGTGGGCGGGTACCTGCCGCCTCCTGATCGTGAAGCTGGTCGACGGCACGTCGCATACGGCGGTGTTCAGGCTGCGCTGAGCGGTCGAACGGCCCGCGTCCGGGAGGCAACCGTCCCTGCCTCCCGGGCGCTTCGGCACTACCCGGCGCGCCGCCGCCGGGCGGATGCTGGCGGGTGGACAGGAGGACCACCCGATGACGTACACGCTGACCAGACCGCCGCGACCCGGGGAAGTCACCGCCACCGAGAGCCCACGCCGCGCCGTGCTCGGCTGGGGGACAGCAGCACTCGGCGTCGCGATTGCCGCCAACTCGCTCCTCGGGCCGCTGGCGCTCGACACCATCGATTACCCCGTGTCGGAGTCGATGCGGAACCAGACGATCGGCCTCGACCTCGCCAACCTCGTCGTGGTCGCCCCGCTGGCGGTGCTGGTCGGCGTGCTGGCGTTGCGCGGCCACCGGCTGGCGCCGCTGCTGGCGTTGGGGCCGACCACCTACGCCGCCTACATGTTCGCCCAGTACGTCGCCGGGCCCGACCACCTGATGTACCCGCGGGTACTCGTGCTGCAGCTCGCCATCTTCGCCGGCGGCTGGGCGCTGGCCGGGACGGCCTGGGCCGCGCTGCGGGCGGAGGGCAGCGCCGACGTCCGGTCACGCCGCCACGGCTACGTGCTGATGGCACTGGCCGGGTTCGTGCTGCTGCGCTACCTGCCGGGCCTCGCCGGGAGCCTCGGAGAGCAGGCGCTGCCCGCCGAGATCGCCGCCGACCCGGCGATGTACTGGCTGATCGTGCTGATGGACCTGGGGATCTTCGTCCCTCTCGCCGGGGGCGCCGGGTGGGCCGTGTTGCGCGGCTCGGTGGCGGCGTGGCACGTGCTTCGAGGCGCGGTCGCCTGGTTCGCCCTCACGACGATCGCGGTGGCGTGCATGTCGGCGACGATGCTGGTGAACGACGATCCGAACGCGGCGGCGGCCCAGCTCGGGCTCTTCGTCGCCGTCGGGGCCGCGGTGATCGGGTACGCGGCCTGGCTTCACCGGAACGGGGCGGAGGTCCGCCGATGAGGTGGCCGCTGGTGGCGGCCGGGGTGGCGCGGTCGCGGGCGGCGCCGCCGCCTTCCCGCTGCTGCTCGGGCTCAGCCCGCTGGTATTCGTAGCGTTGGTCGTCGCCGCGGCGCTGATAGCGGCCCTCGCCTACCGGCCCGTCGGGCAGCGCCGAGGCCGGCTCGTCACGAGCGGGCTGCTCGGCGCGCTGGCCGTGGCGCTGGCGATCCAGGTCGTGCCGTACGGGTGGGCCCGTTCCAACCCGCCGGTCACCGCCGAGCCCGCATGGGACTCGCCGCAGCCCTCGTGAGCTGACGGCTCGGGCCTGCTTCGACTGCCACAGCAACGAGGTCCGCTACCCGTGGTACGCCCACGTGGCGCCGATGTCTCGGGCCGTGGAGCGCCACGTCGATGCCGGGCGAGCCAAGGTCAACTTCTCCGAGTGGGACCGGCCGCAGGACGAAGCCGACGAGTCGGCGGAGACGGTTGCCGAGGGCAGCATGCCGCCCCGCTACTACACGCTGGTGGCCCACCCCGAGGCGCGGCTCTCCGACGCGGAGGAGCAGGCGCTCATCGACGGGCTCGCCGGCACCCTCCGCGAGGGCGGCGAGAACGGCGAGCGCGACGACGGCTGAGCCCCGGGGGCTCAGCCGCTGAAGCTGACCCGGCCCACCTCGGTCGTCCCGCCGAACGGCCCGAACATCACGGTGATCGTGCTCCCGTCGCCGAGGCTGGTGATCGGGAACGGGTAGCCGGGATCGGCGAACGCGGCGCTGAGCTTCATCTTCACGGTCGCCCCGTCCCGGCCGGTCCGCCACACCCGGCCGTCCACTGCCGTCAGCAGGTCGCCGACGTCGAATGTCTCGTCGCCCAGCGTGAGGCTCGCGCCGGAGCACCGGGCGTCCACCTGGGTGTCGGGCACGAACCGGCCGTCGGCGTCGAAGCACGCTCCCAGCAGGCCGATACGCAGCGCCAGTTCCTCGGAGTCGAACGGCAGGCCCACCGGCCCCACGAACTCCACCTGGTCGCCGCCGGGCACCGGGTAGCGGATCGACTGGTGGATCACCACGTCGGGCCAGTTCCCGGTGTCGTCGCCCTGCGCGATCGGGGCATCGTTGCGATGCATGCGCAGGGTGGCCTGGAAGCTCATCTTGTAGGTCCGGTCGCCGCGGCGGTCGTCGACCTTGACCGCGCCGCTCATGCGGAGCGATTCCACCGGCTTGATGTCGTCGGTGAGCACGTCGCCCGTCGTCGTGACGCCCTGCACCGCGAAGCTCGCCGAGGCGAACGCGGCCAGGGCCACCGCCACCACCACGACGAGGCTCAATACCGCCGATCGTGACATGCGCATCGCAACCACCGCCCTTCCTGCCGCGCGCTGCGCGCGCGGCGCGACCACGCTGTCGATCACGCTACGACGGGCCGCGGGCGGCGGGCCACCGCCGTTCGGCCCTTTGTGACGGCGCGAGCCCGGCGGCGGCGCCCAGCACGAGCCCGACCGCCAGGACCACGGCGGCGGCCCGGCTGACCCCGGTGACGCCGGCGGCGAGCCCAATGGTGACACCGGCCAGCCCGGTGTTGACGGCCGACAACGCGACCGTGCCGGCGCCCGCCCACCCCAGCATCGCGTTGCCTACCAGCCCAACGAACACGACGTGATCGACGGCGAACAGCAACCAGCCAGGCACGACGGCCAACTCCAGGTACCGGCCGTCGGCGACGCCGAGCGCCAGGTGGCCCAGCAGGCCGAGGTGGGCGGCCAACCACACCACGGCGACGGCCGCCCACCGGTCTCCCGCGAGACCGGGCACGATCCGGACGAGGAAGACGACCACACCCACCGCGTGAAAAAGCACGCTTGCGACCAGCAGGTCGAGGCTGTCGGCGGCTGTCCCGGCCAGCAGGGTGAGCCATCCGACGACGAGCACTAGCACCTGCGCCAGGCCCCAGGTGCCGGCCGGGCGCCCAGTTGGGGCGAGGAGGGACTCGACGAGGGCGGTCCCGGCGAGGACCGCCACAGTGACGATGCTGGGGGAGCGGGCGCCGGCGACCCGGAACGGCACCCAGTCGGCGCCGCCGATCCCCGTGACCTCGGGCAGCAGGTCGAGCAGCGGGAGCGTCGCGAGGACGACGAGTGCGGCGAGGGCCCCGAGGTGTGGCACGGTCACCGGCGGTTCGCTCCGCAGCGCCGGGACCAGGCCGGCGGCGAAACCGACGATGGCAACGAACGTCGCCGCGGCCGCCGCGGCGCGCAGTCCGGTGGGGGTGGCGACGGCGTAGAGACAGAGCGCACCGATCGCCGCCCATGCGAGCGGGCGTGGCGGGGTCGCTGCAACGAGGTGGGCAACCACTGCCAGGACGGCCAGGCCCAGCCAGCCCACGATCCCGAACGCCCCGTGGAGCCCATCCTCGGTGCTGTGTATCAGGCCTACGCCGTGGAGCGCGCCGCTGACGGCCGTGAGCGCCAACAGCACGAGCGACGCACGGAGCACCAGCCGGGTGGAGCCGTCCACTGTGGCAGGTTGCCAGACGGCGGCCCCGGTGGGCAGTTGCGGGCGTCCCCCAATACGGGTCCGATCAGCCCAAGCGCAGCAGCTCCAGGGCGGTGGCGACGAAGCCGTCCTGCTGGGTGCGGGCCGCCAGGGTGAGCAGCGACCGGGCCGCGGCCTCGGCGCGGACCGGGTCGCCGGCTCGCTGCGCCAGCTCGGCGTCGGTCGCCAGGATCGACGCCTCCATCCCCGCGTAGGTGTCGGTCTCGCGGGTGCAGCGCCGGCGGGCGTCGGCGATCCAGGTCAGCGCCTGCTCGAGGTCGCCGCCGGCGGCGTGGGTGAGCGCCAGCACCCGGGCCGACGATCCCTCCCAGCAGGGGTCGCCGAGCTGGCAGCTCAGCACGAAAGCCTCCTCGAGGTTGGAGCGCACCGCAGCCGGGTCGTCGCCGCCGTCGAGGCGGATCTCGCCGAGCAGCGCATGCGGCCACGGACGGAACGCCACCCACTGCTCTGCGTCGACGATGTCGATGCAGGCCTTCAGCCACGCCTCCGCCCGCCCCGGCTCGCCCGCCAGCAGCTGGGCGCGGGCGCCCAGCCCCAGCGCCCACGCTTCTCGACGTGCCGTGCCTGCCGACCGGGCCAGCTCGATCGCCACGCCGTACCGGTCGACGGCGGCGGCGTGGTCCCCCCACTCGGACAGGTTGAACGCCACGACCGAGCCGACCCCGGCCATGAGGGCCGGGTCACCGTCGGCCAGCCGGGCCGCTTCGTCGAGGTATGTCGCGGCGGTGCGGCGTCGCCCCACGAGGGCGTCGGTGTAGCCCAGCTCCCGCAGCGCCCTCGCCGCCAGGGCCGGGTCTGATACGGCGACCCCGAGGTCGGCTGCCTGGCGTAGCAGCACCGCCCCCTCGTCGTCGTAGCCGCGGACGGCATGGACGAGGGCGGTCCCCAGCTCCAGCAGCGTCGCCGCCCGCAGCCGGTCGTCGGCGGCTCGCTCGGCCTCGGCAGCGGCCCGGCGCAGGCACTCCATCCCGGCGTCGACCGCCCCCGCGTCGAGCGCGGCCAGCCCGGCATCGAGGAGGGCGGCCGTCGTCGAGCGCGCCGATACCCCCGGGGCGGGACCCGCGAGCGCCGGACGCAGGGCGCTCCGCAGCGCAGCGGTTGGTGGCGTCCCGAGCTCGGCCCGGAACAGCGCCTCGGTGGCCGCGACGTGGTCGGCCGCCGCCTCGGAACCGGCCGCCACCAGGGCGCGGACCAGCAGCACGTGGGTGCTCTCGTCGTAGGGTCGGCGCGTCACGCCGACCTGGGCGAGCAGGGTCGCCCGCTCGTGGTCGCCGAGCGACAGTGCCCGCAGCACCGCTTGGCGCAGCTGGGCATCGACGAGTCCGGCCACCCGCTCGCGCTCCACCAGCAGCCACGACTCGAACCCGGGAGCAGCCTTGGGGTGCACGCCCTCGAGCAGCTCGCCCAGCTCGTCGAACCGGTCAAAGGTGCCGGCCTTGAGCGCGGTGACGTCGACGTCGGCGCCGTCCGGTAGGCCGGCCCGCACGGGGTCGCCGGTGAACGCCGTTGCCGAGCCCACGCCGCGGCGCAGCTCAGCCAGGGACCAGCGCAGCGACCCCAGCGGGTCGTCGGCTTCCGGGAACAGTTCGGCCGCGAGCCGTTGCCGGCTCACCGGCCGCTCCGCCAGTACCACCCGAGCGAGGATCGCCCACGGCTTGTGCCCCCGGATCCGCACCGGCTCCTCGCAACCGTGGCGGATCTCGGGCGGCCCGATGAGCCGGACACGCACGCTCATGGTCGTGACGCTACCGCCCGGGCGTGTGACGAGCCGTGTGCCGGCGGGTTTGCAGAAACTGCGCCGGGGCACACGCCGGCGCCCACGGGTGGTTGCGACCCTGGCCTCGAAGACGACGGGCCGAGGAGAGGAGAACGTCATGGCCCAGTTCATCATCGAGCGGGAGATCCCGGGTGCGAGCACCCTCAGCGGCGACGAGCTGGCGGCTATCGCCGCCAAGTCCAACGAGGTGGTCGCCGGGCTCGGCGTGCCCTACACGTGGCTGCAGAGCTACGTCGCCGGCGACAAGTTCTATTGCGTCCACGAGGCCGACGACGCCGAGACGGTCCGCGAGCACGCCCGCCGCGGCGGGTTCCCAGCCGATGCCGTGGTGCAGGTCGCCGCGGTGATCGGTCCCGAGACGGCCGCCTCGTAGGTTCGCCGACGCGGAACGGCGCGAGCAGGGCCCCCGCCGCCGGGCGGGGGCCCTGCGCGCTTCGCTGGTTACCGGGTGAACTCCTGGGTCTGCGGGTTCAGCCGGCCGAGCTTGACCGCCTTGGCGGTCTCCTTGCCGCTGAACCGCCAGACGTTGAGCCCCTCGGTGATGTTCGTCTCGTAGATGAAGCCGTCGTACCAGTACGACGACCACACCCCGCCGATCTCACACCCGGTGCCGCCGCAGAACGGCCCGCCCGGCGGCGGGATCGGCGGCGGGTCGGTCCACGCCAGCTCGACGGGGTTGGCCG
>JBFJZV010000019.1:0-24008 GCA_041621915.1 Acidimicrobiia bacterium
GACGTTCACGATCACGGTGACGAACACGGGCAACGTGGACCTGTCGAACGTGGCGGTCAGCGATCCGTTGGCGCCGGGTTGCGATGCGACGATCGGGGACCTGGCGGTCGGGGCTTCGACGAGCTACGACTGCACGGTGGCCGGCGTCACGGCGGCCTTCACCAACGTAGCGACCGTCACCGGCGAAGCGCCGGGCGGTGAAGACGTCACCGACGAGGACGACGCCGCCGTCGAGATCGCGGCGATCTCGGTGCTCAAGGTCGCGAACGCCACCTCGGCGTCCGCCGGCGACCAGGTCACCTACACGTACACGGTGACCAACACCGGGACCGTGACGCTCACCGACGTCTCGCTGGCCGACGACAAGCTGGGGGCGATAACGCTGGCCACGACGACGCTGGCGCCTGGCGAGTCCACTACGGGCACGGCCACCGCGACGGTGGCCAGCACCGACCTGCCCGGGCCGCTGGTGAACGTCGCCACGGTCACCGGTGAGGGCCCCGGCGGCGAGCAGGTCACCGACCAGGACGACGCCACGGTCCCGCTGGTGGCGGTGCTCCCGGTCACGACCACCCCACCCGCGACGCTGCCTGCGACCGGCCTGGACACCGACCAGGCGGCCGGCCTCGGGCTGATCCTCATCTCGCTGGGCATGCTGGCCCTGGCGGCCGCGCTCTTCGGCGGCGCCGGGCGCCTGCGCCTCGCGCCCGACGGCATCGGCGGCCGGCTGCGTGCCAACCTGCTGCCACTGTCGCCGACCGAGCGGATGGCGGTCCACCGCCACCGCGTCGCGGCGTGGTGGGTGCGCAGGCGCAGCCGCAGCCTGTCCCGCCGCATCCGGTAGCCCGGCTCCCCGCTGCGGGCCGTAATGACTTGCGGCTCGCAGGCGGGGACCATCGGACCTAATGGTCCCGCCGGCGGACGGGGACACTGGCGCGCAGCCGGCCAGCACCACGGAGGCAACCCCGGTGAGCGTTCAGTTCGTGACCGTCGACGGCAACGAGGCGGCCGCGCACGTCGCCCACAAGCTCAGCGAGGTGTGCGCCATCTACCCGATCACGCCTGCCTCGCCGATGGGCGAGTTGGCCGACGCGTGGTCCCAGCAGGGCCGTCCCAACCTGTGGGGCACCATCCCCGAAGTGATCGAGATGCAGAGTGAGGGGGGCGCCGCAGGTGCGCTGCACGGCGCGCTCCAGGCCGGGGCGCTGACGACGACGTTCACCGCCTCCCAGGGTCTGCTGCTGATGATCCCCAACATGTACAAGGTCGCGGGCGAGCTCACGCCTGCGGTTATCCATGTTGCCGCGCGGACCGTCGCCACCCACGCGCTGAGCATCTTCGGCGACCACAGCGACGTCATGGCGGCCCGCCAGACCGGCTGGGCGCTGCTGGCCGCCTCGTCGGTGCAGGAGGCGCAGGACATGGCGGCGGTGGCGCATGCCGCCACGCTGCGGTCGCGGGTCCCGTTCGTGCACTTCTTCGACGGGTTCCGCACGTCGCACGAGGTCAACAAGATCGCCCGGTTGAACGACGAGGACCTCCAGGCGCTCGTGGCCGCCGAGGACGTGCGGGAGCACCGCCGGCGCGCCCTGAACCCCCACCGGCCGGTGCTGCGGGGCACCGCCCAGAACCCCGACGTGTTCTTCCAGGCCCGGGAAGCCGCCAACCCGTTCTACGCCGCGGTCCCCGGCATCGTCCAGGACGCGATGGACGAGCTGGCCGCTCGGTGCGGCCGCCAGTACCGCCTCTTCGACTACCACGGCGCCGCCGATGCCGAGCGGGTCGTGGTGCTGATGGGCTCCGGCGCCGGCGCCGCTAGGGAGGCGGTCACGTCGCTGGTCGGTCAGGGCGAGAAGGTCGGCGTGCTCGTCGTGCGGCTGTACCGACCGTTTGACAGCGAGGCCTTCGCCGCGGCGCTGCCGCCCAGCGCGACCACGGTGGCGGTGCTCGACCGCACCAAGGAACCGGGTGCGGTCGGGGAGCCGCTCTACCAGGACGTTCTCGTCGCGCTCGCCGAGCAGGGGCGGGGCGACGTGCGGGTGATCGGTGGGCGGTACGGGCTCTCCTCCAAGGAGTTCGACCCGGCGATGGTGATGGCGGTGCTCTCCGAAGCGGGCCGCCCGGAGCCGCGCCGCCACTTCACCGTGGGCATCGTCGACGACGTCTCCGGCACCAGCCTCGACGTCGACCGCGACGCCTGGCAGGAGCCGGCCGACGTCGTGCGGGCGGTGTTCTACGGCCTCGGCGCCGACGGCACGGTGGGCGCCAACAAGAACTCGGTGAAGATCATCGGCGAGCACACCGACCTGTGGGCGCAGGGCTACTTCGTCTACGACTCGAAGAAGTCCGGCTCGTGGACCACGTCGCACCTGCGTTTCGGGCCCCGGCCCATCGAATCCTCCTACCTGGTTCGGAAGGCCAACTTCGTCGCCTGCCACCAGTTCGGGTTCCTCGCCCAGCGGGACCTGCTCGGGGTGGCCGCCCCGGGCGCCGCGTTCCTCCTCAACAGCCCCTACCCGGCCGAGGAGGTGTGGGCGCGGCTCCCGGTCGAGGTGCAGCGCCAGATCCTCGACAAGGACCTTGACCTCTGGGTCGTGGACGGTCACGGCGTCGCCCGGGAGGCCGGGCTGGGGGGACGGATCAACACCGTGCTGCAGACCTGCTTCTTCGCGTTGTCCGGGGTGCTGCCCCGCGACGAGGCGATCACGGCCATCAAGGGCGCGATCCGATCGACCTATGGCAAGCGGGGCCCCGCGGTGCTGGAGCGCAACTTCGCCGCCGTCGACGCCGCTCTCGAGGCGCTGGTCCAGGTCAAGGTGCCCGCCACGCTCGAAGGCGACGCGCACGTGCGGGCGCCGGTGCCGGCGGCTGCCCCCGACTTCGTCCAGCGGGTCACGGCTCGCATCATCGCCGGCGACGGCGACCTGCTCCCGGTGAGCGCCTTGCCGGTCGACGGCACCTTCCCCATGGGCACCGCCAAGTGGGAGAAGCGCAGCATCGCCGACGAGATCCCCATCTGGGACCCGGAGATCTGCATCGACTGCGCCCGCTGCGCGCTGGTGTGCCCGCATGCCGCCATCCGCATGAAGGTGTTCGAGCCCGGCGCCCTTGCCGGCGCCCCCGAAGGGTTCCTGGCCAAGGAGTGGACCGATCGCAAGGACCCGGGCAAGCTGATGACGATCCAGGTGGCGCCCGACGACTGCACGGGCTGCGGCGTGTGCGTCAGCATCTGCCCGGCGAAGTCCAAGGAGGTGGCCGCCCACAAGGCGATCGACATGCTGCCGATCGGAGATCACTTGGCGCGGGAGCGGGACAACTTCGACTTCTTCCTCGCCCTGCCCGAGGCCGACCGGACCGCGCTCAGGCCCGACACGGTGAAGGGATCGCAGATGCTGGAACCGCTGTTCGAGTTCTCCGGCGCCTGCGCCGGCTGCGGCGAGACTCCCTACCTCAAGCTCCTCACCCAGCTCTTCGGCGACCGCATCGTCGTGGCCAATGCGACGGGTTGCTCGTCGATCTACGGCGGCAACCTGCCGACCACCCCCTGGGCGGCCAACCGGGACGGCCTGGGGCCGGCCTGGTCCAACTCCCTGTTCGAGGACAACGCCGAGTTCGGGCTGGGGATGCGCCTCGCGTTCGACGCCCAGGCAGCCGCCGCCCGCCACCTCTTGGAGTCGGTCCGCTCCCAGCTCGGCGACGACCTCGTCGACGGGTTGCTCGGCGCCGACCAGAGCGACGAGGCGGGCATCGCCGCCCAGCGGCAACGGGTGGCCGACCTCCGGGCCCGCATCGCCGGCCAGGGATGGGACGACCTTGACGCGGTGGCCGACGCGCTGGTGCGGACGGGCGTGTGGATCGTTGGCGGCGACGGGTGGGCGTACGACATCGGCTTCGGCGGCCTCGACCACGTGCTGGCGACTGGCCGCGACGTGAACGTGCTGGTGCTCGACACCGAGGTCTACTCGAACACGGGCGGTCAGGCGTCGAAGGCGACCCCGCGGGCCGCGGTGGCCAAGTTCGCGGCCGGCGGCAAGCCGACCGGCAAGAAGGACCTGGGCATGCTCGCCATGGCATACGGGGGCGTCTACGTCGCCCAGATCGCGATGGGGGCCAACATGACCCAGACCGTCAAGGCGTTCGCCGAGGCCGAGGCACATCCGGGGCCGTCGCTGATCATCGCGTACAGCCCGTGCATCGCCCACGGGATCGACATGACGGACCAGATGGGACACCAGAAGCTCGCCAGCGAGACGGGCTACTGGCCCCTGTATCGCTACACGCCGACGCCGGATCCCGACGGCCACCCGTTCCACCTCGACAGCCGCACCCCGTCCAAGCAGTTCAAGGAGTTCGCCATGTCCGAGGCCCGCTTCGCGATGCTGGCCCGCGCCAACCCGGACGAGTCGGCGCGGCTCATCGCCCAGGCGCAGGCCGACATCGACGAGCGGTGGCGGCTCTACTCGCAGATGGTCGACGTGGAGCGTTCGGTGCCCATCGTCGACACGTACGACGATCCCGTCGCCGACGAAGACGCAGAGGAGGAGGTGGTGTCGTGAGCTTCGACACCTCGACCAGCTACCTGGGCCTCGACCTGGCCCACCCGATCGTGCCGTCGGCCAGCCCGCTCACGGGCAGCGTCGACCGGCTGCGGATGCTGGAGGACGCCGGCGCGGCCGCGGTCGTGCTGCCGTCGCTGTTCGAGGAACAGGTCGAGCACGAGGCGATGGCGGTGCACCATGCCCTGGAGTACGGCGCCGGCGGCTACGCCGAAGCGGCCGGCGGCTACTTCCCCGAGATGGACGACTACAACACGGGGCCCCGCAACTACCTGGAGCACGTCGGGGCTGCCAAGGCGGCACTGGGCATCCCGGTGATCGCCAGCCTCAACGGGACGTCGCGGGGTGGCTGGACGCTGTACGCCCGGCTGTGCGAGGAGGCAGGCGCGGACGCGCTGGAGCTGAACGTGTACCTGGTGGCGGCCGACATCGACGTGCCGGGGACGCACGTCGAGCGGCAGTACATGGAGCTGGTGGAGGCGGTGCGGCGGGCGGTGAGCATCCCCCTGGCCGTGAAGGTGGGCCCGTACTTCAGCTCGATGGCGCACATGGCCCGCCGGCTAGTCGAGGCGGGGGCCGACGGGCTGGTCCTGTTCAACCGCTTCTACCAGCCCGACATCGACCTCGACATCCTCGAAGTCCTCCCCGACCTGGAGCTGAGCTCCTCGTCGGAGCTGCGGCTGGTGCTGCGGTGGATGGCGATCCTCAGCGGGCGGATCAACGCCTCCCTGGCCGCCACCACCGGTGTGCACACGCACGAGGACGTCGTCAAGCTGATCCTGGCGGGCGCCGACGTCACGATGATGGCTTCGGCGCTGCTCCTGCGCGGCGCCGACCACCTGGGCAAGGTCCTGGAGCAGGTGCGCGCCTGGTTCGTCGAGCGCGGGTACCAGTCGGTGGCTCAGGCCCGCGGTTCCCTCAGCCAGCGCCACGCCCCCGACCCGGCCGCCTTCGAGCGCGCCAACTACATGCGCACCCTGACGAGCTACTCGAGCTAGCTCCGCCGGAGCTTGCTTCCCCCGCATACGCGGGGGGCAACCGCGCACAGGACCTTCGACTCTGGCGGCGCCACCGCGCAGTGCATCAAGCTCGACCCAACGGAAGGAGCGGCATGGACGCGCCGCGAGAAGATCGCAACGACCGCAAGCCGGAGCCGGCGCCGGTCGATCCCCGCTCGCCCCCGGTCGCGGGCGCGGTCGAGCGGATCCTGGACTCGGAGGAGCACGGGAGCCGGCTCGCCGAAGAGCTCGCCCACCTGCTCGGGCGCGGCTGAGCTACAGCGCCCTGGCGTAGATCGTCATCGGGGCGATCTCGCACCCGGCGCGTCGCAGCGCCCTCACCAGCCAGTCGAGGTGCGGCGCCTTGGCGTGGAACCGTTCGACGTCGAGTCCCACCGCCGCGTCGACGAGCGCCCGCACCATGCGGTAGGCGCCCTCCGGCGAGGTCTCGAGCCAGGTCACCGAGAACTGATCGCCCTCCACCTCGGCGACCGCCCATCCCGGGGCGCCCTCCCACAACGCGCCCCGCCTGGCGGCGGCCGCCAGGTCCTCGACGTCGAGCCGCCGCCACATCCACCCGAACGCCATCAGGTCGCGCGCCGCCACGGAGAGCGGCCCGGTGGTCCACGACAGGTACGCAGGCTCGGCCTCCGAAGATGGCACCCGCCGCATCGCCTCGCCGGTCTGGCGGCGGCGGCCGCCGTTCCCCTCCACGACCGGCGACGCGTCGCCGACCGACCGGTTGGCGATCGCCCACCGTGACGCGGCCCGGAACCCCATCCGGTCGACCTGGGCGATGGCCGGCTCGTTCCAGTCCTCGATCATCAGCCGCACGACCCGTGCGCCGCGCTCGGCTGCCCACGCCCACAGCTCGTCGCTGACCGCGCTGCCGACCCCGCGGCGCCGCCAGTCGGGATGCACCCGGATGCCCTGCCCCCATGCCTCGTGCGCCGACAGCATCGCCACCTTGGCCATGGCCACCGCCCGGTCGTCGGCGTCGGCGGCCACCATCACGATCCCGTCGGGGTCGGCCAGCCAGTCCTTGTAGACGCGAGTGACGTAGTCGCCCCAGGAGAACGTCTCCTTGGTGAACGACGCGATGGCGGAGTGATCCTCCATCCGCGCCGGCCGCACCGTGAATTCCATGCCGGGAGGGTATCCGGCTGCCTCTCCCGCGCATGCGCGGGCTGGGGGGTGCCCGAGGGGGGCGGGCTCCGCCACGCCCCTCTCGGCCTCGTCGGCCGGGCTCCGCCCGGTCGACGAGCGATGGACGGCGCGGCCGCAGGCCGCCCGATCAATTGGCCGGCAAGCCCGCTTGCCGGCCCTAGTACTCGGCCAGCTCCGTGGCGTGGGCGACGATGCCGTCCACGTTGGGCATCACCTGCTCCTCGAGGACGGTCGCGAACGGGAAGGCCGGTACGTCGGGGGTGGCATAGCGCTTCACCGGGGCGTCGAGCCATTCGAACGCTTTCTCGCCGATCTGGGCGGCAACCTCGGCGCCGAACCCGACGAACTCGTTGTCCTCGTGCACGACGAGGATCTTCCCGGTCCGATGCACCTGCGCCTCGATCGATGGCCAGTCCAGCGGCTTGATGCTCCGCAAGTCGAGGACCCCGGCGTCGATCCCTCCGTCTGCGAGCCGCTCCGCGGCCTCGAGCGCGAAGTAGGCCATGGTGCCGTAGGCGATGATCGTGACGTGGTCGCCTGCTCGCCGTAGCGCCGCCTGGCCGAGCGGCACCCGGTGCTCCCCGGCGGGGAACGGGCCCTTCGCCAGGCGGTACAGCTTCTTGGGCTCCAGGAACATCACGGGGTCCGGGTCCTCGTAGGCGGACCACAGCAGCCCCTTGACGTCGGCCGGGGTGGAGGGGATGACCACCTTGAGACCGGGCACGTGGGCGTAGAACGCCTCGATTGATTGCGAGTGGTACAGCGCGCCGTGGATGCCGCCGCCGTACGGCACCCGCACGACGATCGAGCATGCCCAGCCGCCGTTGGAGCGGAAGTGGATGCGGGCCGCCTCGGAGACGAGTTGGTCGAAGCCCGGGTGGATGAAGTCGGCGAACTGGATCTCCGCCAGCGGCCGGGCGCCGGCGGCGCTCATCCCGATCGCCAGCCCCACGATCAACGACTCGGCCAGCGGCGCGTTGAACGACCGCTGGTCGCCGAACGCATCCGCCAGGCCCTGGGTGGCCTTGAAGACCCCGCCCTTGGGATCGGCCACGTCCTCGCCGAAGACCAGGGCCTCGGGGTGGGCGTCGAGGATCTCGTGGAGCGTGCGGTTGACCGCGGTCACCATGTTGATCCGGTCGCCTTCAGGCGGTGCCACGGGCTCGGTCACGGCCGGGCCCGGCGAGATCGGCCGGGCGTACACGTTGGCGAGGGCGTCGGCCGGCTCGGGGGCCGGCTCGGCGGCGCTCACCGCGGCGCTGATGGCGTCGGTGGCCTCGGCCTCGATCGTCTCCTCGGTGGCTGCGTCGAGCAACCGGTTCTCGACCAGGTACTGCTTGAGGCGCAGGATGGGGTCCTTCTTGCGCCAGGTCTCCACCTCCTCGGCGGTGCGGTAGACCTTGTCGTCGTCGTCCGAGGTGTGGGCGTAGTAGCGGTACGTGCGGGCCTCGATCAGGGTGGGGCCCTCGCCGCCCCGGGCTCGCTCCACGGCTCCCTTCATCGCTGCGAACACCTCGAGGATGTCGTTGCCGTCGACGGTGAGGCCCGGCATCGCGTAGCCCTGGGCGCGATCGGCCAGCTTGCCGGCCACCTCCTGGCGCTCCGGGACCGAGATCGCGTACTGGTTGTTCTCGATCACGAAGACCACGGGCAGCCGGTGGATGCCGGCGAAGTTCATCGCCTCGTGCCAGTCGCCCTCCGAAGTCGAGCCCTCCCCGCCGTAGACCGCGACCACGCCCGGCTCGCTCTGCATCCGCAGCGCGTAGGCGATGCCGCACGCATGCGGGTACTGCGTGGCGATCACCGACGAATGGGTGAAGATGCGGCGCCCCGGGTCCGACCAGTGGTTGGGCATCTGGCGTCCGCCGGACGCCGGGTCGGACTCCTTCGAGAACACGCCGAGGAGGATGTCCTCCGGAGTTACCCCGAGCGCCAGGTTCACAGCGATATCGCGGTAGTACGGCAGTGCCCAGTCGATCTCCGAATCGAGGGCGAACGCAGTGCCCACCTGGGCGGCCTCGTGGCCCGACGATGACACGACGAACGGGGCGCGGCCCTGGCGATTGAGCGCCCACATCCGGTCGTCGAGACGCCTGGCGAGCAGCATCGCCCGGTACATGTCGACGACGGCCCCGTCGTCGAGGCCGAGCGCCTGGTGTTCGGTGCCGGTGCCGGTGTCCTCGAGGGTCACCCTTCACTCCTCTCGATCTGGCCCATCAATTGCGATCGTCCCCGCTGCGGCGGAACAGCCGCAGGTTGCCGATCTTGCGGATGCGGTCCTGGGCGACGTCGACTGCCGCCTGCTGGGGCGTGACCCCGGTGCGCTGCGCCGTCTCCAGGACCCGCTTGGTGTTGGCGAAGACCTTGTCGATGGCGTGGCGGGCCCGCTCGACCTCGTAGCCGCGCAGCTCCTCGTACACGTTGATCAGCCCGCCGGCGTTCACGACGAAGTCTGGCGCGTACAGGATGCCGCGGGTCGCGATGGCGGCTGCGTCCTCGTCGGCGGCGAGTTGGTTGTTGGCCGACCCGACGATCGCCCGGCAGGCCAGACGGGGGACGGTCGCGGCGTTCAGCGCGCCACCCAGCGAGCACGGCGCCAGTATGTCGCAATCCACCTCGAGCACCTCGTCGACGCCCACCTGCTTGACGCCCAGCTCGTCAACCAGCAGCTCGGCGGCCGGCGCGTACACGTCGGCGATCACGACCTCGCACCCGACGTCGACGAGCCGCCGCACCAGGTTGGAGCCCACCTTCCCGACGCCCTGGACCGCCACCCGCCGTCCCGCCAGGTCGCCGCCGCCCCACAGGTGCTCGGCGACGGCCCGCATGGCGTTGATGAGGCCGCGGGCGGTGGCCGGCGACGGGTCGCCGGAGCCGCCCTCCGGCTCGGGCACGCCCAGCACCCAGCGAGTCTCCCTCCGGATCACCTCCATGTCGAAGTGGTTCGTCCCCACGTCCTCGGCGGTGATGTACCGGCCCTGCAGCGAGTCGATGATGCGGCCGTACGCCCGCCACAGCCGCTCGGACTTGTCGGTCCGCGAATCGCCGATGATCACGGCTTTGCCGCCGCCCAGGTCGAGCCCCGCGACCGCCGACTTCAGCGTCATCGCCCTGGCGAGGCGCAGCACGTCGTCCAGCGCGTCGTCCTCGGTGTCGTACGGGAAAAAGCGAGTCCCGCCGAGGGCGGGACCGAGAGCCGTGGAGTGGATGGCGATGATGGTGCGAAGGCCGGATACGGGATCTGCTCCGAACACGATCTCTTCGTGGCCGGCGAAGCTGTCGGCGTCGAATACGCCCAAGGCGTCCACTCCTTGCTCGCTGGGGACGTCGTCAGTGTAACGGCGAGCGGGGTCTGGAGGGGAAGGCCCAAACGGCACATCCGGCGGTACCATGGGACGGGTGATCAGAGCGGCGTACCTGCGGGTGTACCTCCCCGAGCGGGAGGCGGGGCGATTCGACCCCCACGTCGACGCCGGACACGGCGGGGCGTTGGTGATGGGGGAGTTCGGCGTGTGGCGGGAGTCTCTTCGCAACGACGCCTACGTCGCGGAGTGGTCGGGCCACCGCTGGGTGTGCCCGCGCTACCCGCGGCTGCGGATGCTGGAGGGGTTGGTCGCGTTCCGCAACGCCTACCCGGGTGTGGCGGGATCCGCCCTCGCCCCGGAGCGGGTGGTGCGATCGGCCGCCGCCGAGCTGGAGCGCCTCTACCGCGTCCGCCCCGACGCCCGCTCCCACATCCTCACGTCGTCGTGGCACGTCCCGCTGCGCTGGTTCGCAGCGTTCGATCCCGTCGAGCGCGAGTTCGTGACCCGCCGCGACGGCACCCATACGGTTCGCTACCGCACCACCCTCGGGTCGGCGCTGGAACGGCTGGAGGATGCGGCCGATGTGCTCGAGGAGGCCGGCTTCGACGATGCCATCGTGGAGCCGGTGCACGATCTGCACGAGTGGCTCGCGGAGTTCCCGGCGGATGCCATGGTCGAGCTCGACTACGGCACGGTGGCCGAGTCATTCAGCGACGGCGAGCTGGCGCTCGACGAGACGGCCGCCGACATCGCCGCCAGCCTCGAAGCGCTGCGGGAAGGCGACTTCGACCTCGCCGGTGAGCACTACGCCGCCGCCGCCTCCCGCTGGGCCGCCGCCCAGGCGTTGACCTTCAGCAACTGAGAGGTCCCCGCCACCCCGGATGACTTGACGATCGGCTCTATTGCGTCGACCTGCCGCCGCAGGACGATGTGAGTGGCCATGATGGAGCGATGGGCCGCTGTGACTGGCGGTGAGTCTCGTGGCGGCTTGTGGGTCGGGTTCGCCCGACGCGGAGCGTGCTTGGGCCGACCGGGCCGACGAGGTCGTGCGCCTCCTCGCAGACGCGTACGACGCCACGGACCCGTACCAGACGGCCCGGTTCTTCGGTGCAGGCGGCTCCCTGGATCTCACGGCCTTCGGTGGCGGTGTCGCCACGTCACCGGATGGCGTCGTCAAGATGGTGCAAAACCTCTGGCACCAGCAGCCGGGCAGGGCGAAGGTCGAGGCCGAGCATCTCTTCGTGTCACCGGACGGCGCCGTCGTGTGGTGGTGGGCCTACGACGAGGGCGGTGGCCAGGACTGGGTCCAGAGCTACTTCTTCGGCCCTGAGGGGCGTACGGCGTCTCGGGCGTTCCGTGCCATCGAATCGGGCTTGGCCGATCTCGGGGCGGCCGACACGTGGCTCGTCGGTTTAGTCGACGGGTATGTCGACGCATGGGCGGCGCGCGACCCTGAGGCGGTGAGAGAGATCTACGCCGCCGACGCCGTCGTGCTCGACGCGATCGCAGGGCGCGAGTGGAGGAGCGTCGACGAGCTGGTGGCCACGCTGGGCGAGAGTCCTCCGCTGGAGCCGGGGCCCTGGCCCCGGGTGTTCGTCTACAAGGCGAGGAGCCACGTCGAGGCGATTGTCCTGGTTCAGGTCGGCGGGGTGTGCCCGATGCTCGAGGCCCGGTGGCTGGTGCTGGACGGCGAGTCGGTGGTGCGCGAGCTCCGTTTCACGCATGTGCCGTCGGCCCGCCGGTGCCTCGCCGCAGCCCCGGACGGCTGGTGGACGGCATTCGAGGTACCGCCCGAGCTGGTGGACAACGTCACCGAGGTCATCGACGCCGGCGGATCGCTGGTGAAGCTGGTTCATGCAGAGCCCAGCCACGCAGACTTCGCTCGCTGGCTGTTCGGCCGTTACCTGGCGGCGGGGATCGGCGTACCCGAGATCGCGGTCGTGTGGTTCCCGCCCGTTCCCGAGTGCACCAGCCGCGGTGGACTCGCCATCGAGTCGGACCAACGGTATGAGGGACGGCACACCGTCGTGGTTTGCTTCGCCGAAGATCGCGTCGTGCGGTCGGACTCGCCGTCGGGCTGGTCGGCCACCGCAGTGGCGTACGGCCTCCACGAGCTGGCCCACGTCTGGATGCTCGATCACCTCGACGACGAAACCCGGGGCGCATTCGACGACATGGCCGGGTTCGCCGTCTGGCGCGGCCCCGAGGCGCCATGGCATGAACGGGGGGTCGAGCACGCCGCCTTCACCATCGCGTGGGGGATCGCCGGTACCGCGGATGCGAGATACCCGATGTTCCCCGCGCCGACGTGCGAAGAGCTGGCCGAGCGGTTCCGGCTGCTGACCGGCCGTGAGCCGATGACAGCCTGCGGGGAGGATGGGTGGGCGCAGTGAGCCCGAGACTTGCTCGCCTGTCGCCGCTGCTCGTGCTGGTGACGGCCGCGGCTCTTGCGGCTTGCTCACGCACCGGTCCCGAAGGTGCGATCCGCTTCGAGCTCGAGCCCGTCCCTGCCCAGCCGTGGGTCGCCAGCGGCGAGCTCGTCGACGCTGGGGCCGTCTGTCCGGAGGGCTCGAGACGGAACGCCGGCCTCTTCGCGCCCGACGGCACTCCGATCACGTTCACGGAGTTCGCCGAGTTGGCCGACGCAGCGGGCATCCCGTGGGAGGAGATGGAGGTCCGCAGCCGCCAGGAGTGGACCTGTGCCGACGGCTCGGGCACGATCACGATGATGGAGGTGAGGCCGCCTTCCTTCATCGCCGGCTCCGGATCGGGGCTCGCGATGACGTGGCGAGTCGAGGGGGGCATCGGTGCGTACGCCGGCGCCGGCGGCGAGGGGACGTTCGCCTACGAGCTGGCGCCTAGCCCCACCGCCGCTGGCGATCCACCGGAGGGTGAGATCGTCGCGGTGGTAGCTTCCGGCTGGCTGGAAGTGCCGGCTGACTGACTCAGGGGCCGATGAACTCCCAGAGTTCGCAGCCTTCGCTGTTGAAGCCGACTACATCGGCGAAGGCTGGCGCATCGAGGTCGACGAGGACTGTCGTCGGGCCGTCGCCGGTGCCGGCGGCGGCCACGTCGGCGGGCTCGCCGGTGAAGCCCTCCAGCAGCTCCCACACGCAGGTGTCCACCTGGGGCACGCTGCGCCACACGCCCTCCGCCACCTCCTGTGGCACCAGGAAGTGCCCATTCTCGAATGGGAGGCGGGTGTCGAACCGCCGCGACGTGAGGTCGCTGTCCCACAGCTCGCAGTTGGTCGACTCGAAGAATCCGTCGCCCGGCTCGATGGTCACGATCTGAACATCGAGGCTCACGTTGGAGGCGATCACGCTGCCGCCCGGCGTGGTCCGCTCCCAGATGCAGCCCTCCGACGAGTCGACGTTGCGGTACGTGCCGGCCGGGATGTCGATGCCGACCTCGTGCACGCCGTCCTCGAAGAAGAACGGCGTCCCCGGCGGGAAGGTCGTGGTGGTCGTCGCCGACGCCTCCAAGTCGCCGAAGTCGCCGGCGATCGGGAGCCAGTCGAACCGGCCGAACAGGAACGACGCGTCGGCCGCGCCGAACCCATTCTCGTTCTTCAGGTAGAAGCGGGTCTCACCCGGCCGGAAGACCGCCGTGCTGTCGTCCCCGTCCCCGTCCCAATCTCCTGCGACGTGCCGGTCGAACGGGTCGCCGAAGATGAAGCGGAGGTCGGCCGTGCCCTCCGTGTTGGAGTCGCGCAGGTACACGAGCGAAGTGCTCTCGCGGAACAGGCCGACGGTGTCGACGCCGTCGCCGTCCCAGTCACCGATGATGGGCTCGTCGCCGAGGTTGCCGAAGAGGAAGTCGAAGTCGGCCGGCCCGAGCCCCGAGCCGGAGCTGCCCAGCGTGTTGATGACGAAGAAACGGCCGGTCGACGGCCGGTAGATCGACACGGTGTCACAGCCGTCGCCGTCGAAGTCACCGGACACGGGCACGTCGCCGGGGTTCCCGAAGAAGAACCGGACGTCGGCGATGCCCTGGCTGTTGTCGTTGCGCAGGTAGACGAACCCGTCCGACTGGCGGTACAACCCTGGCGTGTCGACGCCGTCGCAGTCCCAGTCGCCCATGAACGGCAGGTCGCCGGGGTTGCCGTAGAAGAAGAACTTGACGTCGCCGTCGAGGTCGCGGAGGTGCCACACCCCCATCGCGGTGTCAACCAGGCCGACGCTGTCCATCCCGGCCGGGGTGGCGGCGCGGGCGGGTGCCTGCCAGGCCGCCACCGCCACTGCCAGGGCGGCAGCCGCCGCGATGGCGCCGGTGAGCAGCAGGGCAAGCCGCTGGGTGGTCATCGGCAGCAATGTACTCCAGCCCCGGCGGTCAGCCGGGGATCAATGAGCCCAGCTCCGGCGGTCAGCCGAGGATCACCCGACGAGGCGCCGATCGGCGTCGCGCAGCCGGTTGGCTAGCGTCACCAGCAGCCGGTAGGCGAGCCGTGGGCTGGCGTCGAGCACCTCTTTGAACTCGCGGCGCGACGTCACCAGCAGCGTGCTGTCCTTCGTCAGCGTCACGGTGGCGCTCGCCGGCTGGCCGTCGAGCACGGACATCTCGCCGAGCACCGCGCCCTCCTGCAGATCGGCGAGCTTGCGGTCCTTGCGGCGCACCACCGCCGCGCCCTTGACGATGATGTACATCTCCTTGCCGACCTTGCCCTCGACGGTGAGGGCGGTCCCGGCGTCCAGCTCGACCTCGTCCACGCGGCGGGCGATCTGATGCAGTTGCGACTTGGGAAGCCCCTCGAACATCGGCACGCCACGGAGGGCTGCTGCCTTGCTATCGCGGTTCAACAACGGCATGGGACGGGTCCTCCTCCGGTGATCAACCATTGTACGCGCCACGGTCGCCCGCCTGCAGCGAGGTGACACCAAAGGGCCAGAAAGATTCTGGAACTGCTATCGATGCAGAATGACGTACGTCTGTCTAGGTTTGCATGATTGGTCGCCACTCAGCCGGTAGCCTGCCCCCCGCAGCGGGTTCGGGCCAGGTGAGAGGACCATGGTGGTGACGGAGCGACGGCTTGTCGTGCGATCAATTGGCACGGCGAACGCGGGAATCGTCCGGGCGTTGCCGCAGCCGGGTGGACGTGGGCTCAGCCGGGCTGGTCGGGGTGTGGCCGCTGCAGGACGCCGGTCCCCGTATCGCGGACATAGGCGTGAACGCCCTGCACGGCACCCGAGGCGGCGCCGGGTCGACTACGTAGGTCAACGCGGATCGATCAGGCCGATGAGCCGGTCGTCGCCGTTCACCACCGGGAGCGGCGCTCGGGCAGGCAGCACCGGCACGACGGGCAGCTCGTCGATGACGTCGGCGACGTGCACGGTCACAGGGTCGATCATCACGTCGGACACGCGCGCGTCCGGGCCTGCGTCGGCGAGCATGTCGGCCAGCACCAGCCCCACCACCCGCCCCTCGGCCACCACGGGTACGGTGGGCTCGTGGAGGATGCGGGCGGCATCCGCGGCCGACATCTCCGGTGCCACCCACGCAGGGGGGCGCATCCGGGTGAAGACCCGCTCCGCGGCGTCGCGCACCACCACGGAACCCGACGGGGCGCGGTGGACGACGCGGACGCCCCGGCCGAAGAAATGGCGCTGGAACCAGTTGCCGCCCGGAGCGCCGACCACCAGCAGGGTGCCGAGCGGCAGCTCGGCGACCACGTCGGCGGGGTTGGCAGCCTCCACGGCGTCGGCATGCACGCCCCGGGCGTCGGCGCCCGCCTCGGCGAGCGCTTCCTCGGCGCTGGCCTTCAGGGCAGGACCCGGGTAGACGCTCAGCAGCCGGGCCGGGGCGTCGAGCTCGTCGGCGATACGCGCCGCCAGCCGCGCCGCCAGCCGGGAGTGGGGCCCCCCGCCGACTGCGGCCACCACCGACTCGATCGAAGCGGGCTCGAAGCCGTGCGGAACCGCCACCGGCACCATGTCCGGCACCGACAGGCGGCGCGCCACCAGCAAGTGGGCGCGGGCATCGACGCAGGCCTCCACCAGGTTCGGGCCCGCCGGTACGGCCCGGTCCCCGCCCACCACGCTGCCCAGCTCGCGACACCCGTCGCCGCGGGTGTAGACCACCGACCAGCGCGAAGGGGGAGGCAGGGCCATGGCTCCATATTGGCGTGCTCCCGGGCAACCGCGCGTGATCGCGCTTCGGCAGCGGTCAGGGTGGCGACGCGAGGGCGGCATGTGTCGAACCGGGGCGCCACCCCGGTGACCGTTCGTCCGGCGAGCGATCGCCCGCCGAGTTAGGGTTTGGCCAACGAGGGAGCAGGGGTGGGCCCGCTCACGGCCCCCCGGGAGATCAGGGGACGACATGGCCGACGACGCAGCGACCGAAGCCGCCGCCGAGCAACAGTCAACCGAAAAGCCGTCACGGGGCCCGAGCCCCGGTTCCGAGCCCAAGAACATCGTCGTGCTGTCCGACGGCACCGGCCAGGAAGGCGGCCTGGCCACCAACACCAACGTCTACAAGCTGTTCAACATGCTCGAGGATCGGACGCCCCGCCAGGTGGTGTTCTACGACGCAGGGCTGGGCACGGGGTTTCGCAGGGTCACCGGCATGGCATCGGGGATGGGCATCTCCCGCAACATCCAGGAGGGCTACCGGTTCATCTTCGACAACTACCAGGCGGGCGACCGCATCTTCATGTTCGGGTTCAGCCGGGGTGCGGCCACGGTGCGCAGCCTCTCGAGCTTCATCCACCACTTCGGCCTGCTGCCCCAGTCCCGACCTGACCTCATCAAGGCGGCATGGAAGATCTACCGGCGTCGCAACCCGGACAAGCGGGCCCAGATGGCGAAGGGCTTCATCGGGCTCAACCACACGATGTGGGCGGAGATCGAGGTGCTCGGCTGCTACGACACCGTGGCCGCCCTCGGGTTCCCGTTCAAGACCGTCTCGTCGTTGCTCGACCAGGTCCCGTTCTTCCGGCACACGTTCCACAACTTCGAGTTGAGCAGGGCCGTCAACCATGCCTACCACGCGGTCGCGATCGACGACGAGCGCAAGACCTTCCACCCGGTGCTGTGGAATCCCGCCCCGAACGTCAAGCAGGTCTGGTTCACCGGCATGCACACCGACGTGGGCGGCGGCTACAGGGAGCATGGCCTCTCCGACGTGGCGCTCATCTGGATGGTCGATCAGGCGGTGCGCCACGGGCTCTTGATCTACCCCGAGCACGCACAGGCGTTGAAGCCCGACCACGAGGACCTCATGCACAACTCGCGGGGCCGTCGCGTCACCAAGATCTACCGACGCAAGGTGCGGGAGTGGGACGCGACCCGGCCGGACAAGCCGATCGTCCACGAGTCGGTGGTCCGCAGGGCGAAGTCCGCCGCGCTGCGGGGCAACCCGATGCCGTACAACCCGTGGATCCTCGGCGTCGACCACGACGTCGAGCCGTGGGTCTTCCCGGATCCGGACCGCACGTGGCGCACGACGGGCCTGAAGGCCGAGGAGGGCGAGTAGCGCGGTACCGTCGGGCCGTGGACGTCCCCAGCCGGCCGATGCGCACGATCTGGGAGGCCGCCGACGGGGCGGTGGAGGTCATCGACCAGACGCGGCTGCCCCACGAGCTCGCGGTTACCCGCCTGCACGACGTCGGCGACGCCGCCCGCGCCATCCGCGAGATGGTGGTCCGGGGTGCTCCGCTCATCGGGGCCACGGCCGCGTACGGGCTCGCCCTGGCGATGCGGGACGACCCCTCCGACGCATCGCTCCACGACGCGGCCGCCCTGTTGGCAGCGACTCGCCCCACCGCCGTCAACCTGCGGTGGGCGCTGGAGCGGGCGACCCGGGAGCTGCGGCCGTTGCAGGACACCGACCGGGGGGAGGCGGCCTACGCCCTCGCCGCTGCGATCTGCGACGAGGACGTGGCCATTAACTCGGCCATCGGCGACCACGGGCTCGAGCTGCTGCGGGCGATCCCCGCCGACGGGCCGGTCAACGTGCTCACCCACTGCAACGCGGGGTGGCTGGCGACGGTCGGCTGGGGGACGGCCACCGCCCCGATCTACAAGGCGCACGAGGCCGGTATCCCCGTGCACGTGTGGGTCGACGAGACCCGGCCGCGCAACCAGGGCGCCGGCCTCACCGCCTGGGAGCTGGGCGAGCGAGGCGTGCCGCACACGGTGATCGTCGACAGCGCGGCGGGCCACGTCATGCAGCGCGGCCTCGTCGACGTGGTCCTGGTGGGCAGCGACCGCACCACCGCCACCGGCGACGTGTGCAACAAGATCGGCACCTACCAGAAGGCGTTGGCGGCCCAGGACAACGGCGTGCCGTTCTACGTCGCATTGCCGTCGCCAACCATCGACTGGTCGCTGCGGGACGGGCGAGACGTGCCGATCGAGGAACGGTCGGCCGAAGAGGTGGCGGTGATCACGGGGCGGGCCGAGGACGGCAGCACGGTGAAGGTGCGGGTGACCCCGGAGGGCTCACCGGCCGCCAACCCGGCGTTCGACGTCACCCCGGCCCGGCTGGTGACGGGTCTGGTCACCGAACGGGGCGTCGCCCCGGCCAGCGAGGCCGGGCTGGAGGCTCTGTTCCCCGAGCGCTCGTGAGGGCCGAGCTCGCCGCGGCGGCGCGCCGCATCGCGAAGCTCGGCCTGAGCCGCGGCACGTCGGGCAACCTGAGCGTGCGCCACGGCGCCGGCTTCCTGGTCACGCCCTCGGCGGTCCCGTACGCGCGCCTGGACCTGCGCGACATCGTGGAGATGACGTTCGGCGGCGAGGCGTCCGGGCCTGTGCGGCCGTCCACCGAATGGCGCATCCACCGCGACGTGCTCGCCGCCCGGCCGGAGGTCAGGGCGGTGCTGCACGCCCACCCGCCGTTCGCCACGGCGCTGGCGTGCCTGCACCGGCCGATCCCGGCCTTCCACTACATGGTGGCGGTCGCCGGCGGCGCCGACGTCCGTTGCGCCCCGTACGCCCGCTTCGGCACCCAGGAGCTGTCCGACCATGCGGTCGCCGCGCTCGCCGGGAGGCGGGCATGCCTGCTGGCCAACCACGGCATCCTGGCGCTGGGCGGCGACCTCGACGAGGCGCTGGCGCTGGGCGTCGAGGTGGAGACGCTGGCCGAGATGTACTGGAGGGCGCTGCAGGCCGGCGAGCCGGTGCTGCTGACCGGCGACCAGATGGCCGAGGTGCTGGAGGCATTCGAGAGCTATGGCTCTGGGCCCGGCGCCTAAATCCGCGTTCCGGCCGGGTCGGGGTGGAATACTGCGCGTCATGCGACGCGACGTCGCCGACCTGGAGAGCTGGTCGCTGGGCCGGTCCTGCGACGCCCCCGAGTGCGGGCGGCTGGTCGAAGGGCGGGGGAGCTTCGGTCTGCGCTCCTGGCTGCTGGGACACCGATTCTGCTCCGACGCCTGCCGGCTCCGCGTGGAAATGCGGCCGGCGGCCGTCGGGCTGGAGCGCCCCGCTTAGCATCCGGCGAATCCCTCGCCGCCCCTTCCCGGCGGGGCCCGCGACGTGCGAAAATGCCCTCACGTTGTCAGGCAACCGAGGGGGTCGAAGCATGAGCAGGCTGCTGCACCGGCTGGCCGTGGTCGGGATGGTCGTGGGCATGTTGGTGGGCGGTGCGCCGCCCGCCTCTGCGATCACGTGGGGCGAGCTGGACACCACCGGGCGCTACCCGGCGGTGGGGGCCATCATGATCGACTGGCGGGTGATCGGCGTGCCCGAGTTCGGGCTCGGCGTCTACTGCAGCGGCACCCTCATCCATCCCCGGGTGTTCCTGACGGCGGGCCACTGCGCCGAGGGGCTGGTCGACGATGGCATCACCGACGCCACCGGCGTCCCGGTCCCGGGCCGCGATGGCAAGGCGGACATCTGGGTGAGCTTCGACGCAGATCCTTCGGACTTCGACCCGCCGCCGTCGAAGACCCGCTGCGACACCTGCCTCGACATCGTGCGCGTGGTGAATTCGCCGCTCTACGACTGGGGGCCGACGTCGGACCCTCATGACATCGCCGCCATCATCGTCAAGAAGCGCGTCCGGAACATCACCCCCATGCCGTACGCGGGCCTGGGGGCGCTGGAGGACCTGCGCCACCTGGGTGAGCCGCGCAACGGCGAGAACCGGGAACGGTTCCCGGTGGTGGGGTACGGCGGCAGCTTCGAGGGCGACCCGCCGCCGTGGGTGATCGAGTACCTCGATCGGCGCCAGCACGCCGAGAGCGCGTTCCAGAAGCTGCTCGACGTGTGGCTGCGGGTGTCGCAGAACCAGGCGAGGGGCGACGAGGGCACCTGCTACGGCGACTCGGGCGGCCCGATCCTGCGGGTGGTCGGCGGCGTCGAAGTGGTCGTCGGCGTCACCTCGTGGGGCGACGTACCTTGTGCGGCGATGGGGTTCTACTACCGGCTCGACATCGCCCACTCGCAGCAGTTCATCGCAGACGTCATCGGCGAGGCCGGCGGGTAGCCCGGCGGCGGCGCCCTACGGCACGAAGTCGAACATGGTGACCGACGCGCTGTTGCCGCCGTAGTCGTAGACGGCCAGCTCGGCGAAGATCCCTGTGCCGCTGTCGAGGGGCGTGAGGTCGTACTGCAGCTCGGGCAGGTCGGCGAACAAGCCGACGTCGCTGGTCGGGATCCACTCCTCCGTGCCGTCGGGGAACTCGTTGAGGACCACCGGGAAGATCAGGCCCTCCGGATCGGTGGTGATCTCCCCGAATGTCCCCTCCTCGTTCACCACGTAGTAGTCCTCTTCGAGGATGTCGCCGGTGTCGGGGTCGAGCACCAGCGTCAGCAGGACGTCCTTGCCGTCGTCGAGCGACCCGCCGGGGGCGACGTAGGCGAGCGGGATGTCGACGAACGCCAGGCCGGTGTCCGGGTCCACCGTCAGCGCGAAGTAGGCGAACGCCGTGTCGATGCCGTCGGAGATCGTCAGCACGGTGAGGTCGTAGATCGCGGCGACGAGGCCCGACCCGTCGTCGCTGATCTCAGCCGGCTCCTCGCCGATGAAGACGATCGAGTCGTCGGACTCGTCGAGTATCCCATAGAAGATCACGGCCTCGGTCAGGTTGCCCTCGGCGGCCAGGTCGAACGTGCCGAAGACGTTGAGGCCGTCCTCGTCGAAGAAGTATTCGGCCTCGTCGCCCACGTTGACGAAGTCGGGCTGTGCCTCGGCGGGGATGGCGGCGCCCGCCTCGTAATAGCTGGTGAGCAGCTCGGGCCACTCGGGGACCCCTTCGATGAAGAGGTAGCCCTGGCGGAAGTGCTCGGCGAAAGCGGGGAAGTACACCGCCAGTCCGGTGGCTCCCGCTGTGGCCGGGCCGGTGACGTTGGCGACGACCAACTCGTCGAGTGCAGCCAGCGTCGCCGTCGCGTCGATGCCGGTGGCGTCGGCGACGGCGGCGGTCAGCCCGCCGAGGTCCACCATGTTGGCGTCGAGCGAGGGGTCGGGGTTGCGCCCGAAGCTGAGGGTGGTGGTGCGGGCCCGGCCCAGCGTGGGTGCTACGTCGGCGGGCGCCGCCGCCAGGGGTGCGGCAAGCTGTGCCAACCCCGCCTGCACGGCGCCGATCTTGCTGAGGTCGAGCAGCGACAGCGTGATGTCCTCGCCCGTGCCCAGCGCCGCCGCCTGCGCCTCGAAGCCGGAGATGATCTCGGTGCCGAGGTCGACTGCGGTGGCGTCGGGCCGGGCGGTGAGGACGCCGAGCGATCCGTAGTCCCAGCCGTGCCCCGGCTCGAGCTCCTCCGAGGCGAGCATGAAGTCGGCGTGCGCGCTCATCACGCTGGCCACTTCGTACGTCGCCATCAGGCAGGCGTCGAACCCGACCAGGTCGACGGACTCGACCCCTGCCCGCGCCAGTCCGTCGGCGAAGCCGGCCTCGATGTCGGCGAGGTCGAGGACGTCGAGCCCGTCGGTCTCGTCGGGTCCCATGCCGGGCCACCCGGCGCCGTGGTCCCACAGGATCACCGCGTAGCGGTCGGCGGGGAAGCTGGAGATGCCGACCTCGATGAAGTCGGCCAGTGTGGCCGCTGCGCCGAGGTTCAGCTCCTCGCCGCCCGCCAGCTCGACCAGCTCGTCGCGGCGGATCGAGAGGAGCTTGGTGTCCTCCCAGTCGTCGAAGTTGAGCACGCGCCCGTCGGCGAACTCGGGGTGCCGGTCGACGAGGGCGACGATGTTCACGTCGTCGGTGGAGCCGACCGACGCCATCTCGACGATGTCTTCCAAGGCGAACGGCTCGAGGTCGGTGTCGCCCATCACGTAGACGAGCACGGTCCACGACGATCCCGCTGCTTCCGTGGCCTGGCCGGCGACCGTCGTCGTTGTGCTGGGCGTCGTGGTCGTGGTCGTGGTCTGAGTCGTCGTTGTGGTGACGGGGTCCGGGGGCGGGCCGCTGCTCGTCGTCGTCTCCGCTCCGTCGCCCGTGCACGCCGCAACGAGGAGCGTCATCGCGATCGCGGTCAGGTGCAGCCTCCCCACGGCTGGCAGCCTACGCCAAGGCGCTACGCCCGGGCACGTTCCTCCCGCCGATCGCCCGCGCCAGGCGGCATCGTGTGCCGCAACACGTTCGAGGTATCGAACTCACTGTCGCTGCGGTCCTTCACCCAGAACATCGAGGGGACTCGCCCACACGGACAACGAGGTCGGAAGTGCCTGACGGGCGGGCCAGGAGGGCGTCACTGCACGCGAGCAGGGTGAGCTGGTGATCTGCCACGGTGGTCAGGGCCGGTATCGAGGCTCTTCTGACTTGAGCGGGCACGGGGGTCCTTGGACGGCACCCGGGGTCCTGTGACTCTGACTGTGTCGAGCAGTCGAGTCGGAAGGAGCCCCAGGTGCGTGGTGACGTTACTGAGGTGCTGGTCGGTCTCCGTGGTTTCCTGGTCCGCGACGCCTCCGAGGTGGATGGGGAGCTCCACATCGACGTGGAGCTGGTCCGATCCGAGGCGCCGTGTCCGGGTTGTGGGACGTTCTCGGGGTCGCTGAAGCAGCGGCCCTCGCCGGTGCGGGTGAAGGATGCGCCGTCGTTCGGGCGGCGGGTGGTGGTGTGGTGGTGGAAGCGCCGCTACTGGTGCCGGGAGTCGTGGTGTTCGCAGCGGTCGTTCACCGCGACCTCCGAGGAGATCCGGCCGCGGGCCCGCACGTCGGAGCGGCTGCGGGACCTGGCGTGGAAGTGGGTGCGGACCCGTCCGGCGCTCGAGGTGGCCTCCGAGCTGGGCGTCGATTGGCGGACGGTGTGGCGACACTCCCGTGAGCGGATCGAGGATCGGCTGGCGGCGTGTGTGCCGCCGACCCGGCTGGGGCTGGACGAGACCAGCTTCCGCCGCCCTCAGAAGTTCGCTACTGGGTTCGTCGACTTGGACACCGGCCGACTGGTCGATCTGGTGGAGGGCCGCTCCCGCAAGGTGGTGGCGGACTGGCTGGTGGGCTTCGGTGACGCGGTCGAGCGATCGAGGAGGTGGGGCGTGGCGATGGACCCGTACTCTGGGTTCAACCGGGCCGTCCAGGACCACACCGACGCGCGGATCACCATGGACCGGTTCCACTGCGTGCGGTTGGCCAACCAGGCGCTCACTGACGTGCGGTGCCGCCGCCAGCAAGAGCTCACCGCCCACCGGGGCCGCAAGGACGATTCGCTGTGGGGTGCCCGCCGCGACCTGCTCCGGGCCGGGAGAAGCTCTCCTCCCGCGCATGGGACCGCATCCAAGCTGCGTTCGCCGCCGACACCGACCTCGATGTCGAATGTGGCTGGGTGCTCAAAGAAGCCCTACGCGACATCTACGCCCAAGCCACCGATCGGGACCACGCCCACCGCATGCTCGTCCGCTGGTACCAGCTGGTCGTCGACTACGACGTCGCCGAGTTCATCCGCCTGGCCCGTACCCTCAGCCAATGGGAGGACCAGTTCCTGGCCTACTTCGAGACCCGGCTGACGAACGGACGGACCGAGGCCCGCAACCTCGTCATCAAGCACGTCAAGCGCACCGGCTTTGGGTTCCGGAACTTCGCCAACTATCGGCTGAGGGTCCTCC
>JBFJZV010000020.1:0-23862 GCA_041621915.1 Acidimicrobiia bacterium
AGCCGGTGCTACGGGTGGCCGGCGAGCGGGACGGCAAGGAGTACCGGCGCACCCACGAGGCCAACCCCGGCGAGGTGTGGGAGGAGACCGAGTTCTGGATCGACCTCTCGTGGCACGTGGACCCCGACGGCGAGCTCGGCATCCGGCGCTGGTTCGCGTCGCCCGCCGACCCCGACCGGCCGGTCAGCGTCGACGAGTACTACGGCTGGATGTTCGACCACTCGGTGCCCGGCCTGCCGGACCGGGCCGCTGCCGAGGGCCTCACCCCGCTGGGCTTCATGCGCAAGTACGGCGCGTACGAGGTGGAGAAGGACATCTACCTGGTGCACGAGCGCGACAAGCCCGACGGCGACGGCAAGGTCGGCTTCAACTCGCCGTCGGGCAAGATGGAGTGGTGGTCGCAGACCATGGCCGAGTGGGGCTGGGAGGACGAGGCCATCCCCACCCACCTCCGCACCCACGTCCACTGGCGCGACCTCGACCTCGGCGGCAACGAGCGGATCCTGCTGCCGATCTTCCGGCTGCCCACCCTCATCCACACCCGGTCGGGCAACGCCAAGTACCTCTACGAGATCTCCCACGGCCACCCGCTGTGGATGAACCCGCGGGACGCGGACGCGCTGGGATTCGACACCGGCGACCTCGTGCGCATCAGCACCGACACGGGCTGGTTCGTGATGCGGGCCTGGCGCACCGAGGGGATACGCCCGGGCGTCGTGGCGGCGTCGCACCACATGGGCCGCTGGCGGTTGAGCGACACAGCGGGCAACGAGCGCTGGTCGTCGGCGCTGGTCGACCTGGAGCGCCTCGACGACGGCCGCTGGCGGCTCCGGCAACGCAAGGGGATCGAGCCGTTCGCCTCGGACGATCCCGACTCGGAACGCATCTGGTGGCGCGACGCCGGTGTCCACCAGAACCTCGCCTTCCCGCCCCACCCCGACCCCGTGTCCGGCATGCACGCCTGGCACCAGCGTGTGCGTCTGGCGGCGGCCGAGCCCGGCGACCGATACGGCGACGTCGTCGTCGACACCGCGAAGTCGATGGAGGTCTACCGGGAGTGGCTCACCCTCACCAAACCGGCCCCGGGCCCAGGCGGCCTCCGCCGCCCCCTCTGGCTCAACCGCCCGGTGAAGCCCACCGAAGATGCTTTTTACATGGCACCTCGGACGAGCGTCGATTGAGGTGACCGCGCCAGGCGGCTCGCCGAGATGCGGCTGCCGCTCGCGTCTTGGGCCCTGTCGTGGCCGCCGCGAGGCGGCGGCCTGGCGCCAACCCCGTGCCGCGCTGGCAGTGCCGTGACGAGTGCCGCGGCCGACGCCGCTCGGGCCGAGGTCGGGGTGTGGGCGGGGCTCGCCGGGGCTGGGCTGCCCGAGGTGTCCGAAGCCGACGTGGTGCGGTTCCACGATCCCCGGGCGGATCTCGAGCGGCGCGCCCGCCAGTGGGGCTACCCGCTCGGGGCCGGCGACCTCGCCGACCTGTGCCGCTTCGCGGCGGCGCTGGCCCTGGCGGAGGCCGATGCGTGGGAGGCCGACGAGCCGCACGTCGCCACCCGCGCGTTCGAGGACCGGCGCTTCTTGCTGGGCGACCGGATCGTGCATTGGGCGGTGCCCTGGCTGGACGCCATCGGCGCTGTCGACGCCCGTGACGCGCTGCTCGATCTGGGCGACCGCCTCCGTCCGGCTCCTCGGCTCACCGGGCGCGAGGGCAGCGTGCCGCCGGGCCACGACGAGTACGGCCCGCTCTCGCCCGATCTGCCCCTTAGCGACCTGGTGGCCTCGCTGTGGAGCGGCCTCGTCGACGGCGGCGCCGACCCCCGGCGCTACGAGGAGGCCGCTCGCCGGTGGGAACGGCTCGGCGCGGAGCGACTCGGGACGGCCGCGCTGTGGCACGCGTTGGCGGGCCGGGCGGCGTCGACCGCATCCCGGCTCGCCGCTACTCCTCTGCCCAATCGATCAGCGCCATGAAGGTGGCGCGGGTACGCTCGCCGCTCGACTCGGCGGCGGCGGCCACCGCCCGCAGCGGCGCGAGCTGGCCGCGCACGTCGGGTGGGGCGTCGAACGCGTCGAGGGCGGCCCCGATGTCGACGAACAGCAGTGGCGGGCCGCCCGTGTCGAGCGCGTCGCGGGTGTCGGCCCACAGCTCGCCGTCGACCAGCCGGTCGCCGTCGCCGCCCAGGCCCCGGACGGCGTCCCCGTCCGTGCCGACTGCGAACAGCTCGCCGCGGATCCCGTAGACGATGCTGTTCTGGCCGTCGGGCGACACGGAGAACATCCCGTCGTCCTCGTCGACTGCCAGCCCGGCGTCGCCCACGAGCCGGTTGAGCCGGTCGAGCGTGGCTGCCGCCGCTTCGGGGTCGGCCAGGCCCAGCAACAGCATCCCCCCCACCGGCGGGCCACCGAGCTCGGTGAACAGCCCGCCGGGCGAGGCGAACAGGCCGAGGCCGAGCTCGCCCGTGAGCGCCGCCACCACGTCGCGTTCTACGTCGATGCCCAGCTCCTCCTCGAAGAGGGCCAGGTCCTGCATGGCGCCGGCCGCTTCCAGCGCCTCCTGGAGCTGGGACCAGGCGGCCTCCACGTTCCACGGCCCGATCCCGAAGTAGGCGAACGTGTCGGCGGGTAGCGCGTCGGCGATCCGGTCGGAGCCGGACTGGACGCCGACGGCCGGCTCCTCGCCCTCGGCATAGGCCTGCACGGCGTCGAGCCGCACCCCGGCGTCGTCGATGGTCAGCGCCATGGCGAGGCCGCGGAACCCGGCTATGGCCTCCTCGAGCTCGGCGGCTTGCTCGGGTATCCCCAGCTCCGGGTCCGAGAACAGGTCAGTGAGCGACGAGAGGGCGTCAGGCCCCAGGTAGAAGGTGAGGGCTCGATCGTCGGGCAGGTCGCCGACCAGGTCCTCGAAGTGCTCGGCCTCGCGCAAGGAGTCGCCGTCCTGGGCGTCCACCGCCCGTTCCAGCGCGTCACGATCGGTCGCCAGCAGCATCATGTCCCCCGACCGCCCCATCACGACCGGGGCGCCGACGGTGAACCCGTCGGGGTCCGGTTCGGCGACCCACAGTGCCAGCTCGCCGTAGGAATCGGTGCGCACGATCATGTCCTGTCGCTCCATTGCAGCCACCATCTTGGGCATGAACGCGTCCGCCTCCGCCTCGTCCCGCACCGAGGCGGCTACCACGACCGGTGCGATCCCGGAGGCGATCCCTTGCACGCCGAGGTCGAGGTCGAGCACGGCGATCCCGACGTCGCGCCCGATCCACGGCTCGAAGTCGTCGGTGCTGAGACCGAACTCGCCGAGCACCATCTCATCGATGAAGTCGAGCACGTCGGTGCCGGGCTCCATCCCGGCCTCCTCGGTGACCTCCTCGAACGTCGCGATGACCCGGTCGAAGCGGGCCATGCCTTCCAGGTCCACGCTGAGGTAGACGGCGGTCTCGGGAGGCAGCGCCGACGCGGTCGCCATGCGGTCACCGAAGCTGGCTCGCACCGCCGCAACCACCGCGATCGCCGCCACCACTGCGACGACCACGCCCAGGGCGCCGGCACCGAGCCACCACCTCGTCCGGGAGCGATTCGCGGCAGGCGTCTCGAGAGTCGTGATGCCATCGTCCACCATGCTGTTTCCTCCCCGCTGACTCGGCCCTCAAGCTACCCCGCGCGTGCTCTATCGTCGCCGATGATGACCGCTGCCGAGTGGATCCCGTCCCCCGACGACGTGGAGCGGGCCAACGTCACCGCCCTGAGCCGCGAGCTGGGCCTGGCGTCCTACGACGAGTTGCACGCCTGGTCGGCAGCCGACCGCGCCGCGTTCTGGGAGGCGGCGATCCGTCGCCTCGGCATCGTGTTCGCCCGGCCGCCCGGCTCCGTCCTCGACGTGGCGGGCGGCGTCGAGCGGCCCCGGTGGCTGCCCGGCGCCCGCCTCAACATCGCAGCGAGCTGCTTCACCGCCGACCCCGCCGCCCCGGCGATCGTGCACTCGGCGGGCCACGGCCTGGCACGCCTGACGTACGGCGAGCTGCGGGTGCTGGTCGGCCGCGTCGCCCGTGGCTTCGCCACGGCCGGCCTGCGTCCCGGCGACCGGGTGGCGATCGCGATGCCGATGACCGTCGAAGCTTCGGCCGCCTACCTCGGCATCGTCGCCGCCGGGGGGGTGGTGGTCTCGATCGCCGACAGCTTCGCGCCCGACGAGATCGCCACTCGGCTGCGCATCGCCGGAGCATCGGCGGTGGTCACTCAGGACCGCGTCCTGCGAGCCGGCAAGGAGCTGCCGATGTACGCCAAGGTGGTGGCGGCCGGCGCGCCCAGGGTCGTGGTCGTCGGCACCGGCGGCGAGGTGGCGCTGCGCGACGGCGACACCACGTGGGAGGAGTTCCTGGCGCCCCCAAGTGAGCCGTACGAGTTCGTCGCCGTCGCACCGGACGCGCACTCCAACGTGCTGTTCTCGTCCGGCACGACCGCCGAGCCCAAAGCGATCCCGTGGACACACGTCTCGCCGATCAAGGCCGCGATGGACGGGCACTTCCATCACGACATCAAGCCGGGCGACGTCGTGGCCTGGCCCACCAACCTCGGCTGGATGATGGGGCCGTGGCTGATCTACGCCTCGCTGGTGAACGGGGCGGCGCTCGCGCTGTTCTACGACGCGCCGACGACGCCGGGCTTCTCCCGCTTCGTGGAGGAGGCCGGCGTCACGATGCTGGGCGTGGTGCCCAGCCTGGTGGCGGCCTGGCGGGCATCCGGCGCCCTCGCTGGCGTCGACTGGTCGGGGGTGCGACGGTTCAGCTCGACCGGTGAGGCCTCCAACGCGGACGACATGCGTTGGTTGATGACACGAGCGGGCGGCCGGCCCGTCATCGAATACTGCGGGGGCACCGAGATCGCCGGCGGCTACGTCACCGGGACGATGGTGCAGCCGGCGGTCCCAGCGGCTTTCTCGACGCCGGCGCTCGGTCTCGACTTCGTGCTGCTCGACGACGACGGCGAGGAGACCGATTCCGGCGAGGTGTTCCTGCGGCCCCCGTCGATCGGCCTCAGCACCGAGCTGCTGAACCGCGACCACCACGAGGTGTACTACGCCGGCACCCCGTCGCCGGGCGGGGAGGTGCTCCGCCGCCACGGCGACCACATCGAGCGGCTGCCCGGCGGGTACTACCGGGCGCACGGCCGCATCGACGACACCATGAACCTGGGCGGCATCAAGGTCAGCTCGGCGGAGCTCGAGCGGGTCCTCGCAGGCGTCGCCGGCGTGGCGGAGGTGGCCGCGGTCGCCGTCGAGCCGTCAGGCGGGGGGCCGAGTCGGCTGGTGATGTTCGTCGTGCCGGAGGCGAACGGTGGCCCGGACCGCGAAGCGCTGCAGGCGGCGATCAGCGTTCACCTCAACCCGCTGTTCAAGATCCACGAGGTCATCGAGGTCGGCGCCCTGCCCCGCACGGCCAGCGCCAAGGTGATGCGCCGGGAGCTACGAGCCGGCTACCAGATGTAGAGGGTGTCCGGCGCGGAACGGGGTTGGCGCCAGGCGGTCGCTTCGCGGCCGCCACGGCGCTGGTCTGGAGGAGGCGGCAGCAGGTCGGTGAGTGGCGCTCCTGCGAGTTGCACGGCTGCGCGATGCGCCACTCGCCGACAGAGCGGCGCGGCGGGAGCTGCGGCCGGCTACAGCTCCTGATACCAGCCGGCGATGGCCTGGCCGATCTCGTTCGGGGAGTCCTCCTGGATGAAGTGGACGCCCTTCACAGTGACCTCGGTCTGGTTTGGGAAGGCGCGGCAGAACTCCCGGGTGGCGCCCTGGATGATCGCGCCGGGCTCGGCGTTGACGAACAGCTTGGGCACGTCGGTCTCCTGGAGCCATGCCGAGTAGGCGCTGACGATCGCGTGGGTGTCGGCCGGCTCCCCGTCGATGGGGATCTCCCGCGGCCAGGTCAGCGTCGGCCGGCGTGACTCGCCGGGCTCGGCGAACGGGCGGCGGTACTCGAGAAGCTCCTCGTCGTCGAGCTGGCGCATCATCGACCCGGGCAGCACCGCCTCGACGAACAGGTTCTTCTGCAGCACCATCTCCTCGCCGGCCGGCGACCGGAGCCCCTCGAAGATGCCGCGGGCCTGCTCGGGCCAGTCGTCCCACGACACCGGCTTGACCAGCGCCTCCATGTACGCGAGGCCCTTCACCGCGTCCGGGTGCTGGTACGCCCAGTCGAAGCCGAGCGCCGATCCCCAGTCGTGGATCACGAACGTCGCGTCGTCCGACACGCCGAGCTGGTCGAGGAGACCGAACAGGTAGTGGCGATGCTGGACGTACCGGTACGCGTTCGGCCCGCTCTCCGGCAGCTTGTCGGAGTCGCCGTGCCCGACGAGGTCCGGGGCGATGCACCGGCCCAACCCCTCCAGGTGGGGGATCACGTTGCGCCACAAGTACGACGATGTCGGGTTGCCGTGCAGGAAGACGATGGGGTCGCCTTCGCCGGCCTCGACGTAGGCCATGCTCAGGTCGTCGACGGTTGCCCGGTGCTTGTCGTACACGTTCGCTCCTAGCGTGCCGGCTAGGGCGAGGCTACTGCGCGTCGCCGATCGTCGTGGCCGGGCTGCGGACGCTGCCGCTGGCCGATAGCGGCCAGCCCTCGGGCGTGAACGCGACGACCAGCCGGTCCGCTCCGTGGTGCGTAGCATCGCCGGCATGCGCCCCGCCGCTCGCATCCTGCTGCTCGAAGCCGAGGCGCTGCGGCCCATCCTCGAGGCGGCGCCGCCCGACGCCTTCGACCGGCCGACGGTGTGCGACGGCTGGAGCGTGCGCGACGTGCTCGCCCATTGCGGGGCGGCGCTCACCCGCACCGCCACCGGCGACCTGCACCGGTTCAAGCCGGAGGACAACCAGGCCGACGTGGACGCCCGCAAGACCTGGGCGCTCGCAGACGTGATTGCCGAGCTCCTGGCCGGCTACCACGACGCAGCTGCCGCGATCGACGCCGCCGGTGGTTCCCTCGACGCGATCGGCCTGGGGGAGTGGGTGCACGGCGGCGACGTGCGGGAGGCGCTCGACGTGCCGGGGGCGTACGCCAGCTCCGGCCTCGAGCTGGCGCTCGGCTCGCTGGCCGAGCGGTCGGACCGGGACGGCCGGCGCCTCCGCTTTGGCCCGGCGGGTGAACCGGCCGGTGGGCTCCGCGCCGACGCCGAGACGTTCGTGCGGCTCACGGCCGGCCGCCGCCCCGACCCCGAGCGCTACGACCTCACCGGCGCCGATCCCGCCGATCTCGTGCTGTTCCGATGAGCCTCGACATCCACCCGGCCACCGCGGACCGCTGGGACGACCTCGTGGCGCTGTTCGGTCCGAGCGGCGCGTTCGGCGGCTGCTGGTGCATGTTCCCGATTCTCGGCAGCAAGGAGTTCCAGGCCAACGGCAACGCCGGCAACAAGGCGGCGATGGCTGCGCTGGTGGCCGGCGGGCCGGCGCCCGGCCTCCTCGCGTACGACGGGAGCGAGCCCGTCGGCTGGGTCGCCGTCGGGCCGCGCGAGCGGTACGGCCGCGTCCAGCGGTCCTGGGTGACCAAACCCGTCGACGACGTGCCGGTGTGGTCGGTGGTGTGCTTCGTCATCGCCAAGCGCCGCCGCCGCCAGGGCATCGCCGCCGCCCTGCTCGACGCCGCCGTCTCCTACGCTCGAGACCAGGGCGCAGGCGCCGTCGAGGGCTACGCCAAAGACGGCCTCACTGCCGACGAGTTCGCCTGGATGGGGCCGATGCCGCTGTTCGCCCGTGCCGGCTTCACCGAGATCGCCCGCCGCAGCGCGACCCGCCCGGTGATGCGGCTGAGCCTGGAGTAGCCGATCGCCTGGCAGGCGCCGGGCGCAAGACTTCTAGCCCACCGGGCAGTTCTCGCCCAGCACCGTCAGGAACGAGCAGGCCAGGAGGTCGAAGCCGATCTCGTTGGGGTGGATGTCGGGCTCAGCGTCGAGCATGTGGGTGGTGGCCGCGGTGGTGCCCGTCATCGGGGTCTCGCCGTCGGCGACCAGCAGGCCCCGGTCGAGCGCCACCTGCTCGGCGATGTCGTTGAACTCCGCCAGCACCTGGTCGCTCTCCCTCTCGAACGCCACGGCGTCGGAGAAACCCAGGCTGAAGGGGTTGTAGGCCTTCATGAAGATGATCGTGGCGTCGGGCGCCGCCTCGTTCAGCGCGTCGAAGATCACCACCAAGTCGTCGTCGTATGTCGCGAAGGCGTTGTCGAGCCGCTCCTGGCAGGCCGGGTCGGACAGCGACTGCGAGCAGTCATCCGAGCCGAGGTGGCCGAGCAGGTTGTTGGCGCCGACGTCGATGGTCACGTAGTCGACGTCGCGCCCTTCCATGAACGCCAGGGCCTCGTCGAGCTGGCCGGCCCGGATCAGGGTCCCGGTGGTCTCGCCGGACACGCCGAAGTTGGCGAGGCCATAGGTGGCCTCGTCGCGTAACTCGAGCTGGCCGTGCAGCCGGGACACGTAGCCGTCCTGCGCCTCCACGACGCCGATGTTGGCGGCCAGCGAGTCGCCCAGGGCAACGTGGAAGGGCTCGCTGCCGCTGGTCGTGCCGACCGGGGCGTTGATGCGGCCAGGGCCCAGCCGCTCCGGGGGCGGGGTCACGGCGGTGCCGGCGGCGGCGATCTGGTCCTGCAGCGAGGTGAGCAGCGTCTCGGAGGTGAGCACCTCGGTGGAAGTGGTGGTGCCGACCACCACCACCTGGTCGTTGCCGATGTCGATGGACTGCACGTCGGCGCCGGCGCCGGCCAGCGCCTCGTTGAGGTCGGCGACCGATTCGACCAGGTCCTCCAGCGCCCCCTCGGCGATGCCGGGAAGGGTGAACGCGCCGAGGTCGACCTTCACCAGCTCGATCTGCACCGCCCCGGACTCGAGCTTGGCGGTGACGGCCCCGTCGCCGCTGACGCCGCCACCCTGGAAGTCGGCGGTGAACTCCACCACGCCCTGCTCCTCGCCCGGTCGATCCACCACGTCCAGCACCACCGTCTCCAGCGGGTTGTCCTCGTTGCTCGCGAGGGCGTCGAGCACGTAGGCGGTCATCTCGTTCTCGGTGAGCACCAGCCGGAACCCCGCCAGGCCGCCCACGGAGTCGAGCTTCGCCTCCGCCGACGCCAGCGCCGCGGCGTCCGGCGCCGCCACCTCGCCGCCGGTGCTGGTGAGGGCCTGGTAGATCTGGAACGCCGACCAGCCGCCGAACGCGAACACGGCAACCAGCACCGTGGCCAGGCCGCCGAGTACCCAGCGAGCAATCTGCGGGCGCATCGCCGCACCGACGATGGTGACGACCAGCAGCGCGAAACCCACCACGATCGCCGGGATCTCGCCGAGTGTGAACAGGGCCAGCAGCCCGCCGAACAGCGCAGCCAGGATTCCCACGATCACGAGCACGGCCTGCACTGGGGAGCAGCCCCCTCCCTGGAGTCGAGGCGTGAGCTTAGGACGGCAGCGCTACCGTCGCTGATGATGAAGCCGATCGCCGTCCTTCGCCACGGGGCCGACATCCCCGCCGGGTACCTCGGCGACGCCCTCGCGGCTGCGGGCGTGCCGGTCGAGACGGTGCCGCTGTACGCGGGCGCGCGGTTGCCAGAGGTGGCCGACGTCGCGGCGGTGGTGTCGCTCGGCGGCGTGATGGGCGCTTACGAGACCGACCGCTACCCGTTCCTCGCCGCCGAGAAGGGCTTCCTGAGCGAGGCTGTCGAGGCGGGGTTGCCGGTCCTCGGGGTGTGCCTGGGCTGCCAGCTGCTCGCCGACGCTCTCGGCGGCCGGGCATACCGGGCGCCGGAGATCGAGCTGGGCTACATCGAGGTGCGCCGCACCGACGCCGGGGCAGCCGACCCTGTGGTTCGGGAGCTCGACGGCCCGACGCTCGTCTGGCACCAGGACACGTGGGACCTGCCGCCCGGCGCCGAGCTGCTCGCCGAGACCGACGCGTACCCCCAGGCCTTCCGGGCCGGCGCCGCGCTCGGCATCCAGCCCCATCCCGAGGCGACTCCTGCGATCGTGCGTGTGTGGGCCGCCACCGAGGGCCTCGACCACTTCGACCGGGCCGGGGTAGACAGGGACGAACTGCTGGCGGTGGTCGGCGCCGGCGAGTCGGCGGCCGCCGCAATGGCCAAGCGCTTGTTCGGCGGCTGGCTCGCCCACGACGTGGGCGTCGAGTGACCGGCTACGCCGGCTGCATCTTCGATCTCGGGGGCGTCGTGCTGGGGTCGCCGCTGCCGGCGATCCGGGGCTACGAGGACGACCTAGGGCTGGAACCCGGCTCGCTGGGCCGGGTGGTGCGGCTGCGCGGGGAGGACGGCGCCTGGGCCTCGCACGAGCGCGGCGAGCTCTCGTTTCCGGCGTTCGTCCGGGCGTTTGCGGACGAGGGCAGTGAGCTGGGCATCGACTTCTCCCCGGTGGAGCTGATGAGGCGCATCGCCGACGCGGTGCGGCCGCGCCCCGCGATGGTGGCGGCGGTCGGGGCGATCCGGGCGGCTGGGCTGCGCACCGCGGCGCTCACCAACAACTGGTCGGAGCCCGCGCCGGCCGCGGAGCGGTTCGACGGCCTGCGCAACCTGTTCGACGTCTTCGCCGAATCGTGCGTGCTGGGGATGCGCAAGCCCGACCCCCGCATCTACGAGCACGTGCTGGGGCTGATGGCGCTGCCTGCCGAAGGGGTGGTGTTCCTCGACGACATGGGCCGGAACCTCAAGCCGGCGCAGGCGATGGGCATGACGACGATCAAGGTGGACGAACCCGGTCTCGCGCTGGAGGAGCTGGGGAAGCTGCTCGGGCTGCCGCTAACCGACCTGTAGCGGCTCCGGCGCGAAGCGGAAGCTGAAGGCGCCGTCGCCGGCGAGGCGGCTCACCGTGCCTTGCTCGACGTCGACCAGCAGCGGGTCACGGTCCACGCCGGCGACGGGGTCGAACTCGCCGCCGACGATTGCCCAGCGGCCGTCGTAGGCGACGTCACGGAGGTGCTCGTCGCCGGTGCCGAGGTCGATGCGGGCCCGCTCGGTGCCGTCCGCGGCCACCGCGACGAGGTCGGACCCGGTGACGGTCCCGCCGGGCTCGTCGGTCTGCACGTAGTGCCGCTCCAGGTAGGCGTACCCGCCGTCGGGCCCGAAATCGGCGCCGCCGTAAGGCACCTCGAAGTGCACGGCGCATAGCGGTTCCGGCAGTCCCGGCAGTGGCACGTCGGCTCCGGCGAGGTCGGTCGCGTAGAGGTCGCCGCAGCTGTGGTTGACCTCGGTGACCAGGTACACGCCGTCGCGATGCGACACCTGGTTGACGCCCCACTCGATGCCGCCGACCTGCCGGCCGATGCGGCTGTCGTCTCCTGACTCGAGGTCGACGAGCAGCAGGTAGTCCTCGGGCTCGACGTCCGCCGCCGGGTTGGGATTGTCCACGACCACGGCCATGGGCCGGCCGTCGACGATCGCTACGTCGTGGAGGGTGCGGCCGGGCTTGAACGACACCAGGACGGGCTCGGCGGCGCCGGCGGGCCACCACCAGATGATCTGGGCGGCGTCGCCGGCGGCGGCGTAGACCAGCCCTCCGAGGCCGTCGGGGATGGCGTCGACCCACACGCCAGGCTCGTCGACGATGGGTGGGATCAGCACCGGCCCGCCGAGGATCTCGATCCCGTTGGGCCCGGCCGCGATGACGGGCGGCACGCCCTCCGGTGGGTCGGTCGGGGTGGTGGTGGTGGTGGTGGTGGCTGTTGCGACCGTGGTAGTGGTGGGTGGAACGGCGGTGGTCGTGGTGGTAGCCGGGGCCGAGGTGGTCGTGCTCGTCGTCGTCGCCACGGTCGTGCTCGTCGTGCCCGGGTCGGTGGCGACGGGCACAGAAGTCGTAGCCGCGCCATCTCCACACGCCGCGACCAGCACGACGAGTGCGGCAGCGGCAAGGAGTCGGGCCACTGTCTATCTAGTTGCCGCCGAGGGCGTACCCGCGTTCGTCGATCCACGCCTCGTGGTCGACGCCGAGGCCGTCGGCGATCCGGTTGATGTAGTTGAAGTAGCTGCACACCTGCGTGGCGTCGTTGACGGCCCGGTCCGACCAGCCGACGGCCCGGAGCGCCTCCACGTCGTCTGCGCCGCACGCCCACGGCTTGCGGGTGAGCTTCTCGGCGTACGCCAGCAGCGCTTCGGTGGAGGTGTCGAGGCCGGCCTCCCGCCAGCCGTCGGCGAAGCGGTCCACCGTCTCCTGGTCTGCGACCTCGGCACGGAGGTCGTGCAGGTGCGCCCGGATTCAGTAGTCGCACTCGTTGATCTGCGAAGTGACCACGGCGATCATCTCCCGCTGCGCCCGGCTCAGCGGCGACTCGCCGAACATCAACGTGCCGTACAACCGGATGCTGTCCTTCAGCGCCGCCGGGTTGTGGCTCTGGATGGCGACGATGTTCCAGATCCGGCCGGCCCGCCGCAGCGCCTTGTCGTACTCCTTGCGGAGCTTGGGCCCGGCTTCGTCGTACGGGACGGGCGGGACGTGTGCCATGGTGGCAGGTTAGGGGACGCGTCATGCCCCGGACCGCCAGGCCCCGATCCAGGTCGCCATGAAGTCCAGCAGCTCCGCACGCGCGAGGTCGGCCGTGACCTCCAGCACGAACCCGTCGACGACGGTGCGAGCGGTCAGCCCGTCGCCGTGGGGCGGCTCGAACAGCGCCACGGGGTGGCCGGCCGCCTCGCCGTCCCCGACGCGGGCCCACTCGCCGTCGCGGCGGAGGGAGGTGAACTCTGCGACGGGGATGGCATACAGGAAGTAGCCGGTGCCGGCCGCATCGCTCATCCAGTGCACTGCGTCGCCGCCGCCGTGCGACGGCTCGCCGCCGTGGTGGTCGAAGCCCCGCAGCTCCCGGGTCGCCGCCCACATCCGCAGCTCGGCCTCGTTGACGCGCGCCGTCAGCGGCTCGAACAGGAGCTGCGCTAGGTGATCGAGGGGCTCGCCGGTCGGCGTGGGGGAGAGCGTCGCCACGACCGCGGCGCAGAACTCGGGGCCGTCCTCCCAGGCGACGGTCAGGGCGTCGCCGCTGACGACGTGGGCCCGGCGGCCCTCCCGGCGGAGCGGGCCGAGCTGGGCGGCGCCGAAGTCAGTCACCGGCTCGCCGCCGCTCGTGGCGTGCCCCCACGCATCGCCCCGACCGAAGATGACCGTGAGGCTGCTGCCCTCGGGGCCGTCCCACGCCAGTTCCAGCGAGCCGTCGGGCTGGGCGGCCACGCGATCCGCCGGCCCGAGCTCGTCGGGCCACGGGAGCGCGTGGGGCTGCCAGCCGAGGCGGTCGCACGCAGGGTGGTCGTCGACGGTCGGCGGGCCGGCTTGCAGGGCGTCGGCCGGGAAGCGCTCCGGGCAGTGCATCGCCGCCAGCGCCCAGCCGAGCCGGGCGGCCCGGGTGCGGGTGCTGCGGTCGTAGCCCGAGACGCGCCAGCCCAGGAAGCCGTCGTGGAGGAGGCTCTCGCCGAACGCGAACGCACGCACCGGCTCCCACAGGTCCCGGCTGCAGGCGTCGGCGGCGAAGTCGGGAAGGGCGACGGCGGGGATCGCCCACCCGTTGAACTCGGCGATCTCGTCGTAGAGGCGCTGCGCCGTCTCCGGGCCCCAGCCGGGTGCGGCGGTCGTCGTAGTGGTGGCGGTGGTGGTCGTCGGAGGCGGGGTGGTGGTCGTCGGAGGCGGGGTGGTGGCCGGCGGGGCCGGGACGACCGTGCTGGGTGTGGTCGCCGCCGGCCCGCCGCCGGTCACCGTCGCCTCGCCGCCGCAGGCTGCGACCACGAGCAATGCTGCTGCGACGAGGATCCTGGCCTTCATGCCGCCACGATCCACGCCCGCCTTCTCGACGGCGTTGCGCTCGGGTTACGACTTCGTAACGAGCGGCGGGAATGGCCCGGCCTTGGCCAGCATCCCGGGGACGGGGGCGCCGAGCCGATCGCCGAGCCAGGCGGCGGTCTCCGCGAGCACCATCGGATCGAGCCCGGTGGGGACGCCCATCCGCTCCAGCAGGTGGGCGAGGTCCTCGGTGGCGACGTTGCCGCCGGCGCCCGGTGCGAACGGGCTGCCGCCGAAGCCGCCAACGGCCGCGTCGAGCGCGTCGACCCCGGCCTCGACCGCGGCGACGGCGTTCGCGTAGCCGGTGTTGCGGGTGTTGTGGAAGTGGGAGCGGAGCCGCACGCCCGGGGCGGCGTCGCGTACCGCGGCGATGCGGCGTACCACGTCGGGCGGCGTGCCGGCGCCCACCGTGTCGCCCAATGCGATCTCCCCGGCGCCCGCCTCCGCTGCGCGGGCGGCCAGGCCGGCGACGCGCCGCAGCGGCACCTCGCCGTCGAAGGGGTCGCCGAATGCCACGCTGATCGTCACGGAGGCCGCTCGTCCGGCCGCGACCGCGTCGGGCAGCATCGCCTCGACCTCGGTCATCGTCTCGTCGACGGAGGCGTTGGCGTTGTGGCGGCTGTAGCCCTCGGACGCCGCCACGACGAAGTTGACCTCGTCGACTGCGGTGGCGAGCGCCCGGTCGAGCCCGCGTCGGTTGAGCACCAGCCCGATGGTGGAGACGCCCGCCGGGCTGCCGATCGCGGCCACCACGTCCTCGGCGTCGGCCATGGTCGGCACCAGCTTCGGATGCACGAAGGAGGCCACCTCGATCCGGGTGACCCCCGCTGCGACGCAGCGCCGGATCAACGCGACCTTGTCGGCGGTGGCGAGCACGCGTTCTTCGGCCTGCAACCCATCCCGCGGCCCGACTTCTACGAGCTGCATTGAAGCCTTTGCGGGGGGAGTCCGTCCGGCCGCAGGCCGGACGGGAGGGGGGCAGGTTCGAGGCGCGTGACGAGCGGATGCGGCTGAGCCGGCGCCGAGACCCGTCGTCGACCGCGCCCGCAATCGCCCCCTCCGGCCCGGCGCCGTAGGCGCCGGGCCACCTCCCGCGCTTGCGCGGGCGAGGCATTACGGCACATCAACCGCCCCCGCTGTCCGGCACCGCACCACCACCGCCCGGGTCGGCTGCAATGTCAGAGGTTCCCGCGTTTGTCCTGCTCGCGCTCTATGGCTTCGAAAAGCGCCTTGAAGTTGCCCTGGCCGAAGCCGGTGGCGCCGCGGCGCTCGATGAACTCGAAGAACACCGTGGGCCGGTCCTGGAGCATGCGGGTGAAGATCTGCAGCAGGTGGCCGCCCTCGTCGGCGTCGGCGAGGATGCCGAGCCGCCGGAGGCGCCCCAGGTCGGCGTCGAGGTCGGGGATCCGCCGCGGCAGCTCCTCGTAGTACTCGGCCGGCACGCGCAGCGTCTCCAGGCCCCGGGCGTTGGTCTCCTCGACGGTCTCCTGGAGGTCGTCGGTGGCCATGGCGATGTGCTGGACTCCGGGCGCCCGATAGAACATCAGGTACTCCTCGATCTGGGAGCGCTTGCGGCCGTCGGCCGGCTCGTTGATCGGGAGCTTGATGATGCCGGTGCCGTCCCACACCACCTTCGACATCAGCGCCGAGTACTCGGTGGAGATGTCGTCGTCGTCGAAGTGGCGCAGCAGGGTGAAGCCGAAGATCCGCTCGTAGAACTCCACCCATTCGTCCATCTTGCCGAGCTCGACATTCGCGACGACGTGGTCGACGAACTTCAGGCCCACCGGCCGAGCGACGTGATCCTCCCGCGGCTCGAAGTCGGGCAGCTCGCCGTCGCCCTCGACCAGCGAATGGATCGTGTCGCCGTAGGCCTTGATGCCGGCCATGACCTTGCGCCCCCGGTCGCTCTCGACGACCATCGGCTTATAGGCGGCGTCGGCGCCCCGGTCCAAGGCCAGCTCGAACGCCTCCTCGGCGTCGGGCACCGCCAGCGCCACGTCATGGACGCCCGGGCCGTGCGCGAGGACGTGGTGAGCCACCGGGTGGTCGGGCCCCAGTGCGCCGGTGACGACGAAGCGGATGTCGTCCGAGGCCAGCAGATACGAGGCCGTTTCCCGCACGCCGGTCTCCGGCCCGCGGTAGCCGACGATCCGGAACCCGAGCATCGCTCGCAGGAACTGCGCGGTCTGGTAGGCGTTGCCGACCCACCACTCGAGGTGCGAGAAGCCCATCAGCGGGAACTCGTCCCGCGCCGCGTGAGCCCTGGCCCGCTCCATCGTCTCGCTATCCACCATCACTTCCTCCAATCGGTCAACAGTCCTTGCGGGGCACGTGGAATCCCAGGTTGCGGGACGCCTCGGCCGCCGCCTCGAGCACTGCCCGGGCGGCCTCCTTCTCCGGTGGTATCCGGTCGAGCGGCGCCACGATGCCGATCGACGCGATCACCTGCGAGCCGCGGGCGAACACCGGCGCGGCCAGCCCGGCGGCGCCGAGCTGCAGCTCGTCCTTGGACACGGCGTAGCCGCGGCGGCGGATCGTGGTCGCCTCGGCAGCCGGCAGCTCGAGCGGGGGATCGGCGAGGAACGCCAGGATCGCCTTGCCGTGGGCGGCCCGGTCGAGCGGGTGGCGGAACCCGGGCCGGTAGTCGACTCGCAGCATGTGGTGGAAGCCGTTGTTCTGCTCGATGGCCACCGCCTCGACACCGTCGGGCACCGTGACCACCGCGGTCTCCCGGGTGCGTGCCCCGAGCACCTGCAGCGGGATGCGGGTGGCCGCTCGCAGGTCGGTCTCCACCCGGTCGCCGAGGTCCAGCAGTGCCGGGCCCAGCGCCACCCTGCCGTCGTCGCTGCGCCGCAAGAAGCCCCTCTGCTCCAGCGTCGCCACCAGGCGGTGGGTGACGGTCCGGTTGAGCCCCGAGCGGTCGGCGAGGTCGGCCACCGTGGCGGGACCGTGCTCGGCAACTGCGTCGAGCAGCATGAGGCCCTGGTCCAGCGTCTTGGCGATCTCGGGGATGGCGCTTTCCTGCCCGTTCGATAATCGAACAATCTGTTCGATTGCGTTGGGGCCATGTTGCTACGCTGGCGCCTCGATGTCAACGCAGTCCACGGCCGCCGACGCTCGCACCGCCGCCCTCACGGGGCTGGTGGACTACGCCGGGTTGTTCCCCCCGGCCCGCCTTCAGCTCGACGAGGCCCTGGCGGAGTACCGGCGCATCCGCGCGTCCGAGCATGCATGGTTCGTCGACCGGTTCATCGTGAAGGCCGAGCTCGCAGGCCAGCTCGGCGATCTCCCCCTGTCGGTCGTCATGGACGGAGACCTGCCGCCGCTGCCGCCGAACGTGGTGATGCTGGAGATCAAAGGGGAGCCGCCCGACGGCCCGCTGCCGGCGGCGGCGATCGTCGAGGTCGACTGGCGCGACTCGCTCGCGATGCGTGCCCGGCTGGAGGTGCTCGCCGCCGACCCGCGGGGCCTCGGCGCCAAGTTGCGGTGCGGCGGGCTCACCGCGGACATGTTCCCTCCGCCCGAGGCCGTGGCCCGGTTCATGGGGCACTGCCGGCAGCTGGGCCTGCGCTACAAGCTCACCGCCGGCCTCCACCAGCCGTTCCGCCACGTCGACCAGGCCACCGGCTTCGCCCACCACGGCTTCGTCAACATGCTGGCGGGGGAGACGCTGGGCCGCACCCATGCCCTGGGCGCCGCCGGCGTCACCGCGATCATCGCCGACGAGGACCCCGCCAACTTCCGCCTCGACGCCCAAACCCTGGCGTGGCGGGACCTGTCCGCCGGCCCCGGAGAGATCGCGGCTGCCCGGAGCCGGGGCTTCCTCGCGTTCGGGAGCTGCGACGTGGAGGAACCGCTCGCCGCCCTGGCGGCGAGCGGATTGCTGTGAGCGATCCCACTACCGACCCGGCGCTGGGGTCCTGGATCCCGGTGCCCCTCGAATCAGGCTTCCCGATCCAGAACCTGCCCTACGGCGTGTTCCGCACCGAGGGCGCCACCGCCCGGGTGGGCGTCGCAATCGGCAACCGCATCCTCGACCTCGACGCGGTCGCCGAGGTGGGCCTCTTCGCAGATTACGTCGACCTTCCATGGGGCGTGTTCGCTCAGCCGTCGCTGAACCGGTACTTGGCGCTGGGCCGGGCCACTTGGCGGGTGGTGCGGCAGCGAGTCAGCGACCTGCTGTCGTTCGACAACCGCGAGATCCGCGACGTGTGGGGCCTGGCCGAGCGGGTGCTGGTGCCGATGCCCGACGCCGAGCTGCTGCTGCCCATCCATCCCGGTGACTACGTCGATTTCTATTCTTCCCTGGAGCACGCCACCAACATGGGCCGCATGTTCCGGCCGGACGCCGAGCCACTACTGCCCAACTGGCGGTGGATGCCGGTGGGGTACCACGGCCGAGCGTCGACGGTGGTGGTGTCCGGCACGCCGGTGGTGCGGCCCCGCGGCCAGCTCAAGCTGGGCGACGCCCCGCCGGTGACCGGGCCGACCGGCGCGCTCGACTTCGAGCTGGAGGTCGGGTTCGTCACCGGGCCGGCCAACCGCCTCGGCCAGCCGATCCCCGTGGAGAGCGCCGAGGAGCACATCTTCGGCATGGTGCTGGTGAACGACTGGAGCGCCCGCGACGTCCAGCGGTGGGAGTACGTGCCGCTGGGGCCGTTCCTCGGCAAGTCGTTCGCCACGACGATCTCGCCATGGGTCGTCGACCTCGACGCGGTGGTGCCCTACCGCGTGCCGGGACCGGCGCAGGAGCCGGAGCCGTTGCCGTATCTGCGCCAGGGGGGCGACCGCAACGTCGACCTGGCGCTCGAGGTCGCGGTCGCCCCGGCCGGCGCAGAGCCCTACGTAGTGACCCGCACCAACTTCTCGCACATGTACTGGTCGATGGCGCAGCAGCTCGCCCACGCAACCGTCAACGGGACCCGGGTGGCGCCCGGCGACCTGTACGCCTCCGGCACGGTGTCGGGCCCGACGCCCGACTCGTACGGGAGCATGATCGAGCTGGCCTGGCGGGGCACCAAGCCGGTCGGTTTCCCGGACGGGTCCAGCCGGGTCTACGTCGAGGATGGCGACACGGTGATCGTGCGGGGCTGGTGCGGCGGCGACGGAAGGCCGCGCATCGGCTTCGGCGAGGCCACCGGCACCGTGCAGCCCGCCCCGGTGTGACCGAGTCGCACGTAGGATCTGGTCTCATGGATCACCAAGCCATCCTCGAAGAGCTGCGCAGCATCTCCGACCGCCTCGACCAGCTCCCGGCCGGCGCCGGCGAGGAGCGGTCGCAGCTCATGGCCCGCCGGGCCGAGCTGCGCGACCTGGCCGCCGACACCTGGGGCGGGGCCCGGCCCCGAGAGGAAGTCGTCGCCGAGCTGCGTCACCTCGAGAAGCTGAGGGACGACCTGCTGAAGCACGGCCACGTCGATCCGGTGCGCCAGTCCGGCGGCGGTGCCGGGGGCGGCTTCGGCTTCACGGGCGACGCCTGGGCGCTGAACCGCAAGATCGACGAAGCCCACGACCGCGAGGGTCTCGAGAAGCGCATCCGGGAGCTCCGGACCCAGCTCGACGACGCGGGTTAGTCCTGGTCGTGCGGCCTGCGGCCGCCCTGCCTTTCGCCGACCGTCACGGCAAGCCGCTCCGGTCGGGCCGAGGGGGCCGGGCCGGAGGCCGCCCCCTCGGGCACCCCCCACGTCGCCTGTCAGGCTCGGACCTCGTCCAGTGCCTTGAAGAAGGCGTGGTTCTCCTCGTCGGTGCCTACCGAGACCCTCACCCAGCCGTTCTCGAAGGGGCGGACGATGACGCCGTGGGTGAGCAGCTCCCGCTTGAACGCCTGCGCGTCGTTGCCGCCGGGGTGCAGGTACACGAAGTTGGTCTGGCTGTCGGCGAACGGGATGCCGCGGGCGGCCAGCTCCTCGGCGAACAGCTTCAGGCCCTCGGCGTTGCGCTGCACCCGTTCGGCCACGCGATCCTGGTGCCGCAGCGCCTCGACCGCAGCGACCTGTGCCAGCGTGTTGGTGGTGAAGGGCAGTTGCACCCGGCGGAACTCGGCCAGCACCTCCGGCGGGCCCACCATGTACCCGCAGCGCAACCCGGCGAGCCCGTACACCTTGGAGAACGTGCGCGCAACAACCACGTTGGGGCGCTCGAGCGCCAGCGGAAGCGCGGTGCCGTAGTCGGCGGCCTGCGCGTACTCGAAGTACGCCTCGTCGACCACCACGAGCACGCCCTCGGGCACCGCGTCGACGAACTCCCACACGGCTTCCGCAGCGACGTGCGTCCCGGTCGGGTTGTTGGGGTTGCACACGTACACGACCGTGGTGTCCGGCCGGATCTCCCCCAGCATCCGGTCGAGGTCGTGCCGGTGGTCGGCGTCGAGCGGCACCTCGATGCCCTCGGCCATGGCGACCTGGGTGGCGATGCGGTACAGGCCGAAGCTGGGCCAGGCATGCACGGCGCTGGTGCCCGGCCCGCCGACGGCAATGGCCGTCATCAGCATGAGCTCGTTGCTCCCGCCGCCGAACCACAGGTAGTCTCCCGACACGCCGAGGTGGTCGGCCAGCGCCTCCCGCAACTCGTAGCGGTTGTTGTCGGGGTAGCGGTGCACCCGGGGGATGGCGGCCGTGATCGCGGCCTGCACCTCCGCGAACGGCGGCAACGGGGACTCGTTCGACGCAAGCTTGGCGATGCGTTCCAGCCCGAACTCGCGCGCCACGTCTTCGATGGGCTTGCCGGGCCGGTACGGGAGGATCGAGTGGAGGTCCTGGCGGAAAGTCGGCACGCGGCCAGGGTAGCGACCCGCGCCCGTGGTGAGATGGGCCCGCAGCGAGCCGCCGAGTAGCCTGGCCCGGTGCCGCTGAACTTCGACCTCGCCGGGAAGACCTACCCCGCCTCCGAGCAGGAGGTCACCGCCGACCAGATCGTCGAGTACGCGGCGGCCTCCGGTGACGACAACCCCCGCTACCGGCCGGGCCTCGACCAGGTGGCGCCGCCGGTGTTCCCCGTGGTGCCGGCCTTCGCAGAGCTCGGCAGGGTCACCACCGATCCCGACCTCGGCGTCGACAACCCGCTGATGATCGTCCACGGCGAGCAGGAGTTCCGGTACCACCGGCCCATCCGTCCCGGCGACAAGCTCACCCTGAACCCCACGCTGGAGCGAGTCGAGGACAAGGGCCGCCACGCCACCTTCGTCGCCAAGCTGGCGATGACCGGCGCAGCAGGCGAGCCCGTCGTCGACCAGTACGCCACCATCTTCGTGCGGGGCGGCGGCTCCGGCGAGGAGCGGCCGAAGTCCGACACAGCGATCTCCGGCCCCCGCGAGGGCGACGATGCCGTCGCCGAGTTCAGCCGCCACGTCGACGCCGCCATGCCGGCCCGCTACGCCGCTGCCTCCGGCGACCACAACCCGATCCACCTCGACGACGGCGTCGCCAAGATGGTCGGGCTGCCCGGCGTGATCAACCACGGCCTCGGCACGCTTTCGCTCGTGGCGGGCGGGCTGGTCGAGCACCTGTGCGGCGGCGACCCGGCTCGCCTGCGGCGCCTGACGGTGCGGTTCACCGACATGGTGTTCCCCGGTTCAGACGTCGCCACCACGGTCGTCGGCGGGGAAGGCGGCCCCTACCGCTTCGCGACCACCCGCGCCGACGGCACCGCGGTCATGGTGGGGGAGGTGGAGACCGGCTGATGGCCAGGCTGCGGCTGTTCGCCAACCTCCGCGAAGCTGCCGGCACGGCCGAGGCCCGGCTCGGTGGAGCCACCGTCGGCGAGGTCGTCGACGAAGCCGCAACCCGCTACGGCGCCGAGTTCGCCGCGGGACTCCCGCACGCGCGGGTGTGGGTGAATGGCGAGCCGGCCGAACGGGATACGACGGTCGGCGACGAGGACGAGGTGGCCCTCATCCCGCCGGTGTCGGGCGGGGCGCTGGCCCTCGACGCAGAGGTCGCCACCGGCTACCTGCTGGCCGCCGGCCTGGGCCTGGCGCTGTTCCTGTCAAACCTCACGTCGCTGCGATGGTTCGTGGTGGTGCTGGTAGCGGTCGTCGGGCTGTGGCTCTGGGACCTGGCCGGCTACGCCGCCGCCCGCGGCGTGGTGATCAACCCCTACCCGGCGTTCGTCGCAGCAGGCGCCGCCGCAGCTGGGGCTTTCCGCTGGGGGTTCGCCGGCTTCGCGTTCGCCACCGTCCTCGGGGTGGCGGTGCTGCTGGCGTGGGGGCTGCTGGTGCCCGGCTATCGCGCCGTCGAGGCGATCGTGGGCGGGGCCACGCTCGCCATCGCCGGTGCCCTGGCCGCCGGGCCGCTCGTCCTGCTGCGGCTGGGCGAGCAGGACGACGTGAGCGCCTTCCTCGTCGTGGCCGCGCTGGCGACCATCGCCGGCCGGCTGGCCGCCATGCTCGAGGCGCAGTCGCCGCTGTTCGACACCAACCTCGCCGCGCTGGTGGGCGCCCTCGTCGGGGGCCTGATCGCCGGCGCCGTGTGGGGCGACCTCACCATCTTCGTGGTGGGGGCGGTGGTCGCTGCCGCCGGGCTCGTGGCCGGCCGCACACTGGGCTCGCTGCTGCGGTCGGGCCGCATCTACCTGGCGCAGGACCCCCCCGGGTTCCTGACGCTCCTCGACGGGCCGTTCCTCGCGAGCGGGCTCTTCTGGGTGACTCTGGCACTTCTTTCCTGACGGTCGCTGTGCGAAACCTTCGTAGCGTGTAGCGTTGTGCCCACGGGCCGGCTCCGGTGTTGCGGAGCGGCTTCCCGGGAGACACACCATTCAATGGGAGAGACTCGCATGATGATCAAGAGATGGCTGGCGCTCGTCGCCGTCCTCCTCCTCGTCGCCGCCGCGTGCGGTGACAGCGACGGCGGGACCACGACGGTCGCCGACACGGCGCCGCCGGGGACCGAAGCCCCCGACGAAACCACCCCCGAGACCACCATGGCTCCGGACGACACCGAGCCCGACGACACGACGCCACCGGACACCACACCGCCCGACGACGGGTTCGAGGGTCGCGTGCTCGACGCCGGCGGATGTGACTACGGCGGCCGGGTGAACACGATCACCGCGCTGGACGCGCAGACCGTGGAGTTCTCACTCTGCGGCCCGCACCCGGCGTTCCTGGCGCAGATGGCGTTCATCGTGTTCGGCATCCAGCCCGAGGAGCACCTCGAGGCGACGGGCGGCGCGCCGCTCGACAACCCCGTCGGCACCGGTCCGTACTCGCTGCGCGAGTGGATCCGCGGCGACTCCGTGGTCTACGACCGGTTCGACGATTACTACGGCACGCCGGCGCCGCACGAGACCATGGTGCTCAAGTGGGCGACCGAGTCCGCGCAGCGCCTGCTCGAGCTGCAGGCCGGCACGGCGGACGGCATGACGTTCCCGGGCCCGGAGGACTACGACACCATCGAGAACGACCCGGACCTCCAGCTGCTCGACAAGCCGGAGCCCAACATCTTCTACATGGGCTTCACCAACACGTTCGAGCCGTGGAACGACGTCAACGTCCGCAAGGCGGTGGCGCTGGGCATCGACCGCCAGCGGATCATCGACCTGTTCTACCCGCCGGGGTCGGAGACCGCCTCGCACTTCACGCCGTGCTCGGTGGAGAACGGCTGCGAGGGCGAGTCGTGGTACGACTTCAACGTCGACGAGGCGCGCCAGCTGCTGGCGGACGCCGGGTTCCCGGACGGGTTCGAGACGTCGATCTACTACCGGGACGTCACCCGCGGCTACCTGCCCACCCCGGGCAACGTGGCCGCCGACATCCAGGCGCAGCTCCAGGAGAACCTCGGCATCACCGCCGAGGTCGTGCAGATGGAGTCGGGCGAGTTCATCCAGACCTCGTCGGCCGGCGGCCTCGACGGCATCCACCTGCTGGGCTGGACGGGCGACTACCCGCACGTCACCAACTTCCTGGACTTCCACTTCGCGGCGACCAACCAGCAGTTCGGTGACCCGTACCCGTCGATCTTCGAGCCGCTCGCCGAGGCGTCGCAGCTCGCCGATCCGGCGGCGGCGGCCCCGCTGTACGAGGCGGCGAACAACGCCATCAAGGCCGAGGTGCCGATGGTGCCCATCGCCCAAGCCG
>JBFJZV010000021.1:0-23393 GCA_041621915.1 Acidimicrobiia bacterium
CCGCGGTCCTGCTCATCACCCACGACCTCGGCGTCGTCGCCGGCTTCTGCGACCGCATCCAGGTGATGTACGCAGGCGGGATCGTGGAGAAGGGCACCTCCGACGAGGTCTTCTACCGGCCCCGCCACCCGTACACGTGGGGCCTGCTGGGGTCGATGACCCGCCTCGACGACGTCAAGCAGGAGCGCCTCATCTCCATCCGGGGCACCCCGCCGTCGCTGATCAACCCCCCGCACGGCTGCCGGTTCCGTCCCCGCTGCGACTTCGCCCAGCAGGTCTGCAAGGACGCGTTCCCGTACCTACGCGACGTGGGCGAGAACCACCTCGCTGCCTGTCACTTCGCCGACGAGCTCGAGCTGAAGAACGTCCATGCCGTGGAGGTCGGATGACTGACGTGACCACCCCGGCCGCCTCTGCGGCCAAGCGGCCACTCGATCACGACACCGTGCTGCGGGTCGACCACCTCGTGAAGGAGTTCCCGATCACCAAGGGGATCTTCTTCCGCAAGCAGATCGGTGCGGTCCACGCGGTGTCCGACATCTCGTTCGAGGTGAAGGACGGCGAGACGCTGGGCCTGGTGGGGGAGTCCGGCTGTGGCAAGTCGACCACAGCCCGGTGCGTGCTCCGGCTGCTGGAGCCCACTTCCGGGAACGTGTGGTACCAGTCGGCGACCGAGGGTGACGGTAGCCGCAGGGAGGCGCTCGACATCGCCACGGCGGACAGGGGCGAGCTGCGGCGGCTGCGCCGTGAGCTCCAGATCGTGTTCCAGGACCCCTACGCGTCGCTGAACCCGCGGATGACGGTGGCCAGCATCGTGTCGGAGCCACTGGTGGTCCACGGCCAGGGCTCCAAGAACGACCGCCTCGAAAAGGTGAAGGAGCTGCTGCGCGTCGTCGGGCTCAACCCGGAGCACGCCAACCGCTACCCGCACGAGTTCTCCGGCGGCCAGCGCCAGCGCATCGGGGTGGCCCGCGCACTGGCGCTCAACCCGCGATTCCTGGTGCTCGACGAGCCGGTGTCGGCGCTCGACGTGTCGATCCAGGCCCAGGTGCTGAACCTCATGGAGGACCTCCAGGAGGAGTTCGGGCTCACCTACCTGTTCATCGCCCACGACCTGTCGGTGGTGCGCCACATCTCCGACCGGGTCGCGGTGATGTACCTCGGCAAGATCGTCGAGATGGCCCCCCGCGACGTGTTGTACGAGGAGCCGATGCACCCGTACACCCACGCGCTGCTGTCGGCGGTGCCGATCCCCGATCCCGAGAAGGAGCGCAACCGGGAGCGGATCCTGCTGGAAGGCGACATACCCTCGCCGGCCAACCCGCCGCCGGGGTGCCGCTTCCACACCCGGTGCCCCATCGCCGAGGCGCCCGGCATCTGCGTGGAGCAGGAGCCGGAGCTACGCGAGATCTCTCCCGAGCACTTCGTGGCCTGCCACTTCCCCGAGGTGAAGAAGCTCTTCTAGCCGACCCGAGCGAGCGCTGGCCGGTTAGGCTCATCGTCGCTACGTCCTTGGGAGTGGCTGTGAGGGGTTGCGCTGTTCTTGCCGTAGCGTTGCTGCTGGCGGCTGCGTGTGGTGACTCGGCCGAGGAGCCGGCGACCACAACGGTGCCGACAACGACGATGTCGCCGACCACGACTGCGGCGCCCAGCACCACGAAGCTCGCGCCCACCACCACGACCACCGTCGCGCCCACCACGACCGTGGCGCCGACCACCACGCTCGCGCCGACGACTACTGGCGCGGGGCCCGTCATCTCGCTGGGGGAGCCGGGGGACGGCGGGCTCATCGAGGTGGTCGTCGACGCCGCAGCGTTGGAGCCGCTGTTCAACTCGTTCACCGCCGGGAGCGACCCGCTCTACCTGGTGCACACCCAGCAGGACGACCTGTTCGTCGGCATCGAGCTGTACACGGTCTTCGGCGACGCCTGGACCGGCGAGACCGGGCTGTTCTCGGCCGATTGCACGACGCACGGCATCTGCGTGTACCTCGACCCCGACGGAGTCGGTCCGCTGCCGGGCATGGGCCCCGGGGACGGCACCGTGACCGTCGAGGGGCTCGACGACCCGGAGGGCACGGCGGTGGTGACGATCGAGGACGTGGTCTTCACCGACGATGAGGGCCAGGCCTACTCGATCGTCGGGTTGACCCTGGGGGAGTAGCCGCTGGCCGGCGGCCGGGTACAATGCCTGCTCCACGTCGGAGTGGCGGAATTGGCAGACGCGCTAGGTTGAGGGCCTAGTGCCCGATAAGGGCGTGGGGGTTCAAGTCCCCCCTCCGACACGGCCGGGCGCTACCGTCGCCTCCGGAGCACGGAGGAGGCCGGCTGATGGACGTCCTGCAGATCGTCGCGATCGCTGCCGCGTTGCTCTGTGCCCTGGTCACCGGGTTGCTGTTCGGCTTCGTCGTCGTCGCCATGCCCGGTATCGGCACGCTCGACGACGGCGCGTTCCTCCGGGGCTTCCAGGTGATGGACCGGGTCATCCAGGACCGCCAACCGCTGTTCATGCTCACGTGGATCGGCTCCGTCGTCGCGGTGCTGGCTACCGCCGCACTCGGCATCGCAGAGCTGGACGGCGCCGAGCTCGCCCTCGCGTTGGCGGCCGCCGCCGTCTACCTCCTCGGCGTCCAGCTCCCGACGGCGGCGGTCAACATCCCGCTGAACAACGCTGTGCAGGCGATCGACCCGGGCGCGATGGACGTGGCCTCCCTGCGCCAGGCGCGCCTGGCGTTCGAGCCGCGTTGGAACCGCTGGAACGCGATCCGGACCGCGATGGGCGCCCTGGCCACCGTGCTGCTGCTGGTGCTGCTGCTGCGGCTCAACCCCTGAGCCGCACGGCCGGATCTCCCGGTGTAGTGTTCGCGTGTGGGTCTCGACGCGCCGGCTCGCAAGAGGCCTGGCCACGACATCTTCCTGAGCTACGACCGCGAGGACGGGGCGCGCGCGGAGGAGCTCGCTCACGCGTTGGAGGCCCATGGCTGGACCGTCTTCTGGGACGCCTCGATCCAGCCGGGTCAGCGGTGGCGAGACGTCCTCAAGGCCGAGTTGGTGGCGGCGGGGTGTGTCGTCGTGCTGTGGTCCCGCAGATCCGTCGAGTCGGGGTGGGTCGAGGAAGAGGCGACGGTGGCGAGGGATGCCAAGAAGCTCCTGCCGGCCCGTATCGACGACGCCGACCCGCCGTTCGGGTTCGGGTATATCGAGGCCGCCAACCTGGCCGCGTGGGCACCCGGCGCCCCGAGCGCCGAGTTCGAGGGCCTGGTGCGGGCGATTGCGGGCAAGATCGATAGCAGTCGCCCGCGATCGCTCACGCTGACGGGCCACGAGCTCGCCGTGTACGGCTGCGCGGTGGCGGCGGACCACCGCTACCTGGTGTCGGCCTCGCGCGACGCGACGTTGAGGCTGTGGGATCCGATCGCCGGCACTGAGACCATGACGCTCCCCGGCCATGCCGCGCCCGTTCTCGGTTGCGCAGTGGCGCCCGACGGCACGTACGTCGTGTCCGCTTCGGGTGACGGCACCCTGCGCTTCTGGGACCCGGACACCGGCACGTCGTTCCGAACGCTGGAGGGCCATGCGGGAGCGGTCGAAGGATGTGCGGTGGCGCCCGACGGCACGTACGTCCTGTCGGCCTCTCGGGACACCACGCTGCGCCTCTGGAGCCCGGTCACGGGCGACAGCATCCGCGTGCTCGAAGGCCACGCCCGCGCCGTGTCTGGGTGCGCGATCTCGCCGGACGGGACGTTCGTCGTCTCGTCATCGGAGGACGAGACGCTACGGGTCTGGGATCCCGGCACCGGCGACCAGCTCCTCGTTCTCGAGGGACACGAGAGCAGCGTCTCCGGGTGCGCGATCGCGTTCGACGGGTCGTACATCGCGTCCGCCTCGCTCGACAACACCCTGCGGCTGTGGGATGCACACACGGGCGACACGCGGCGCGTCCTACGAGGGCACACGGGCAGCGTCTTCGGATGCGCCACCGCGTCCGGCGGGGCGTACGTCGTGTCGTGCTCTTCGGACAGCACGCTGCGGTTGTGGGACCCGCTCAGCGGGGACGTCCGGGTTGCGCTCGAAGGTCACACGAGCCCGGTCTACGGGTGCGCCGTCTCACCCGATGGGTCACGCGTCGCTTCTGCGAGTGACGACAAGACCGTGCGGGTGTGGGACGTTGCGGTGATCGCCGCTCGCAGCGGCGAAGGCGGGGCCGGGGCGAGAGAGATCGTCGCCGACGTCCGGTGATCGTCGATCGCGGCACCGGCGGGGCAGTGCCGGGAATTCGCAGGTTTCCGGCGGGTCCTACCCGGGTAGCGTTCCCCGTCCCCCGAAGGAGCCACCGTGGTCCGCTGGCGCAGAGGCCATCGCAGCAGGAACGTGATCGACCGCAGGGGCGCTCGCATGGCGCTGCCCATCGGCGGCGGCCTCGGCGCAGGCGGCCTGATCCTCGTCCTCGTCCTCGCGTTCTGCGGAGGCGGCGGGGGAGCGATCGGCGACCTGCTCGGTCAGCTCGGGGAGGCGCCGCTGCAACCGCAGGCCGCCCCGGCCGATGCCCCGGCTCCCGACGACGAGGCCGCCCAGTTCATGGGCTTCGTCCTCGACGACGTGCAGGCCACCTGGCGGGAGATCTTCGCCCAGTCGGACCTCCGCTACCAGGACACCCAGCTCGTGCTGTTCAGCGGGCAGACCCAGTCGGGCTGCGGGTATGCCGCGTCCCAGTTCGGCCCGCATTACTGCCCAGCCGACTCGAACGTCTACATCGACCTCGACTTCTTCGAGGACCTGCGCAGACGCTTCGGCGCCCCGGGCGACTTCGCCCAGGCCTACGTGCTCGCCCACGAAGTCGGCCACCACGTGCAGAACGTCACCGGCATCAGCGACGAGGTCCGCCGCCTCCAGCAGCAGAGCCCCGACGAAGCCAACGACCTGTCGGTGGCGCTGGAACTGCAGGCCGACTGCTTCGCGGGAGTCTGGGGATTCACCGCCGCCCAGCGGGGCCTGCTGGAGCCGGGCGACCTCGAGGAGGGCCTCGACGCCGCTGCGGCGGTGGGCGACGACCGCATCCAGCGGCAGGCCGGCGGCCGCGTCAACCCCGAGACGTGGACCCACGGCAGCTCGGCGCAGCGCGTGGAGTGGTTCCGGCGGGGCTTCGAGACCGGCGACCCGTCGGAGTGCGACACGCTGTAGCGGTCAGGCCGCCAGCCAGCCGAAGTCGGTGTTGCCGCCGCTGACGATCACCCCGATGCGGCGGCCCACCACCTCCCCCGGCGACAGCCCACGCAGTGCCGCCAGTGCGGTCGCGCCGGACGGCTCCACGACCAGCTTCATGCGCTGCAGATGGAACCGGGCCGCCGCCACGATCGCTTCCTCGGGCACGGTGACGACCTCTACCCCGAGCCCGTGGAGGTGGGCGAACGTCAGCTCGCTGAGGCCGGTGCGCAGCCCGTCGGCGACGGTGACCGGGTCGGGCACCGCCGACTGCAGCGTGCCCGCAGCCAGTGAGCGGGCAGCGTCGTCGGCGGCCTCCGGCTCCGCCCCCACCAGCCGGGCGGCCGGTGTGGCGTGCCTCACCACCACCGCGGTGCCCGACATCAGCCCGCCGCCCCCGACCGGGGCGACGACCACGTCGAGGTCCGGCACGTCGTCCAGCAGCTCGCGTGCCGCGGTGCCCTGGCCGGCGATCACCCGCCGGTCGTCGAACGGGGGCACCACGACCGCGCCCGTTTCCTCGGCGACCCGGACCGTGGTCTCCAGTCGCTCGGCATGCGGGCATAGGACGACGGCGGCGCCGTAGCCTCGCACCGCGTCGACCTTTGGTTGGGGGGCGTCGTCGGGCATCACCACCGTGCAGGGCACCCCCCGAATGGCCGCGGCATAGGCGAGCGCCTGGCCGTGGTTGCCCGACGAATGGGTCACCACCCCTCGCCCCACTTCCCGATGCCCGAGGCTCAGCACCGCGTTCACCGCGCCCCTGGCCTTGAACGCCCCGACCTTCTGCAGGTTCTCGCACTTGAAGAACACCGCGGCGCCCAGCTCCCGATCCAGTGTCGCCGAGGTGGCCACCGGGGTGCGATGAACGTGCGGACCGATGCGGGCCGCTGCCGCCTCGATGTCGGGCAGGGTGACGAGCTGCTGCGGCACTCCCATGCCAACCACACTATGCGTGGCCAGCTGGCTACTCCACTGGGTAGGCTCGGAACGGGCACCGCCCCGGAGCGGGAGACCATCGCGAGGGACCAGGGATGAGCGAGATCTTCCTCAGCTACTCCCGCCACGACGTCGACAAGGCGCGCCAGCTCCCCTGGGCGCTCGAGGACGAGAGGTTCATGGTCTTCTGGGACCGGCACATCCAGGCCGGCCAGAACTTCGACCAGGTCATCCGCCGCGAGCTCGACGAAGCCGGCGCGGTCGTCGTCCTCTGGTCCCAGGACTCCGTGGCATCCGACTGGGCGAAGGACGAAGCGGAACGGGCCAAGGCACGCGGCGTGCTCGTGCCCGTCGCCGTCGACGACGTCCCGCTTCCGCTGGGCTTCGGGCGCGTGCAGACCGCCGAGATCCGGGTGTGGCGGGGCGGCCCTTCGTACGAGGCGGTCACCCAGATCGCCGGGGCGGCGCGGGCCGTGATGACCAGCCCGCCAGTCGGCCTCCCTGGACGTCGCAGCGATGCGCCTCCCCGCCCGCCGCGGCCGCGGCGGCACCGGGGGCGCACCTTCGTGGTCGTCGGTGCCGTCCCGGCGGTGGCGCCTGCCGGCGCCGGGCCGGTGCGGCTGGCTATCGACCAGAACCGCGATACGCTGCGCTTCTTCGTGGACGACGAGCTGGTGCACGAGAACGCGATGCCGGGCGTGGCCCGCTCCGGGCCGGTGGGGTTCCTGGTCGAGTCGATCAACGCCGAGGTCGCCCACGTCCACTTCGACTACCCCGCGGTGGCGGTCGCCGGCGGCGGAGCATGACCCCCAGACCACGGCGCGCCGCGCGGTGACCCTCGACGCGGTCGTGGTGGGTGGCGGACCGGCGGGCTGCGCCGCTGCGTACTGGCTGGCGCAGCGCGGCCACCGGGTGCTGCTCGCCGAGAGGAAGCGCTACCCCCGGGACAAGACCTGCGGCGACGGGCTCACCCCTCGTGCCGTCGCCGAGCTGATGGCGATGGGCTTCGACTTCGCCGGGCCGGGCATCCACCGGGTGGCCGGGCTGCGGTTCGGCAGCGGCGCCCGCAGTCACGAAGTCGCCTGGCCCTCCCACCCCGACCTCCCCAACTGGGGCGCCGTGCTGCGGCGCCGCGCCCTCGACGAGCGGCTCGCCGCGCTGGCCGCCGACGCCGGTGTCGCCGTGCGGGACGGGACCACCGCCGAGCCCGAGCTGTCCGGCCTCCGGATCACCGCCGTCCGGTTGCTGAACGGCAGCGGCGAGGAGCGGGTCGTGCCCCGGCTGGTGGTGGCCGCCGACGGCTCGCTGACCCGCTTCGGGCGCCGCCTGGGGGTGGCGCGCGACCGCAGCCGGCCCCTGGGCCTGGCCGCCCGCGGGTACTACCGGTCCGACCGCAGCTCCGACCGCTTCCTCGACGTGCAGCTCCGGGCGCGGGACGCCACAGGGCGGATCGTGCCCGGCTACGGGTGGGTGTTCCCGATGGGCGACGGCGCCGTGAACCTCGGCGCGATCGCGCTCACCAGCGCCGGCCGGTGGAAGGGCACCAACACCAACGAGTTGCTCGACCGCTTCGCAGCCGCGGCGCGTCCCCGCTGGGGTCTGCCGGCGGCGCCCGAGGAGCGGCCGCGCGGTGGGATGCTGCCCGCCGGGCTGGCGTCGGGACCCGTGGCCGGCCCCAACTGGCTCGTCGCCGGCGACGCCGCCGGGCTCATCAACCCCTTCACCGGTGAGGGGATCTCCTACGCCTTGGTCACCGGGCACATGGCAGCCCACCATGCCGGTGAGGTGCTCGAAGGCGGCGACCCGGGCTCGCTCGACCGGTACCCGGCGGCTGTGGAGGAGCGCTTCGGCCGGTACTACGCGCTGGCCCGCGGCTTCGTCCGGCTGGCGGGCGCTCCGGGCGCGATGCGCCTCCTCGGTGACCTGGGGCTGCGGTCGCGGCGCCTGCTCGACGGGTCGCTGCGGGTGATGCTCGACATGAGGCTCTAACGTGAAGCCGGTGGCGAAGATCGAGGTGTCGGCGGCAGGCGGCGACGACTACGTCGTGACGGTCGACGACGGGCGAGGGACGACCCGGCACCGGGTCACCGCGTCGCCTGAGGTCGTCGCCGATCTCGGGGGCGGAGCGCGGGCCGAGGACCTCCTGGTGGCGTCGTTCGGCTATCTCCTCCAGCGAGAGCCCAAGGAGTCGATCCTGTCGCGCTTCGACCTCCCGGAGATCGGGCTCCACTTCCCCGACTACCCGGTGGAGATACGGCGGAGGCTCGGCGCCTCGTGAGCGACGCCGAGCGGGCGGCGCAGGCGGCGCTGATGGCGGAGCCGGTGCGCTCAACTCGCTTTCATGCGAACCACGTCCGCCGCTCAGCCGTACCGTCCTAACGTCTGCACCTCTGCTGCCACATCCAGGGGGCCCAACCCCATGAACTCGAATCGCCGCCGGCTGCTCGCCGGCGCCACCGGCCTCGTCGCCGTAGCCGCGCTGGCCGGCTTCGCCGGCTGGTGGTTCCTCATCCGCAGCGATGCGCCGCCGGAAGTCGACCTGGCCGCCGCCGTGTCGACGCTCGGGACGACCCCGGCCACGACCGCCGCTCCCGCCACCTCGGCAACGTCTGCCGACACCTCGCCCGCAACGACGGGCGGGACCACCGCGCCGGCGACCACGGGCGCGACCACCGCGCCGCCTGCGCCGGTTGCCGCCGGGTCGTGGGCTGTGGACGCCGCCTCCGGCTCCTTCGTCGGCTACCGGGTCGAGGAAGAGCTGGCCGGCATCGGCGCGGCCACCGCAGTCGGGCGAACGCCGCTCGTCTCGGGCACCATGACGATCGACGGTTCCACCGTCACGGCGGTCGACGTCACTGCGGACCTGACCGGTCTCGAGAGCGACGATTCCCGGCGTGACCGGGCACTCCGCACCCGGGGGCTCGAGACGCAGCAGTTTCCCGAGGCGACCTTCACCCTCGCCGAGCCGATCGAACTGGATCAGGAGCCGGCCGACGGCCAGACGTTCGGCGGTGTGGCCACCGGGGACCTCACCCTCCACGGCGTGACCCAGCGGGTGGCGGTGCCGGTGGAAGGGCAGTTCACCGGCGGCGCGATCGTGGTGGTCGGGTCGCTGCCCGTCGACTTCGCCGACCACGGCATCGAGGCGCCCACGAGCTTCATAGCGCTGTCCGTCGACGACAATGGCGTGCTCGAGCTGCAGCTGGTGTTTCGCCCGTCCTGAGCGGTTCTCATCCCCCTCTCAGCGGAGGTTCAGCCGGTCGTCATCCGGGCTGGCTACCTTGGCGGCCATGGCCACCCCGATCCTCGTCGTGGAGGACGACGCCTCGGTCCGCACCGCGGTGGAGCGCGCGTTGCGGTTCGAGGGCTACGACGTCGCGACCGCCCCGGACGGGCTCGCGGCGCTGGAGACGATCATCACGTCGCCGCCGGCGGCGATCGTCCTCGACGTGATGATGCCCCGCCTCGACGGGCTCGAGCTGTGCCGGCGGCTGCGGGCCATGGGCGATACCACCCCGGTGCTCATCCTCACCGCCCGCCACCAGGTATCCGACCGGGTGGCGGGGCTCGACGCCGGCGCCGACGACTACCTCCCGAAGCCGTTCGCGCTCGAAGAGCTGCTCGCCCGGCTGCGAGCCCTGCTCCGGCGCACCACCGCGTCCGGGGAGAGCGGCGCGATGGAGGTCGCCGGCTTGACGCTCGACCCGGCCACCCGGCGCTGCGACCGGGACGGGCGGGCGATCGAGCTGACGAAGACGGAGTTCGACCTCCTGGAGCTGTTGATGCGCAACCACGGGATCGTCCTGGAGCGCGACCTCATCTACGAGCGGATCTGGGGCTACGACTTCGCGACGTCGTCCAACCCGCTAGACGTGTACATCGGCTACCTCCGGCGCAAGACGGAGGCCGGCGGCGAGGCCCGGCTCATCCAGACCGTGCGCGGCGTCGGGTACGTCCTCCGCCCCGAGTGACGTGACGCTCCGCACCAGGATCACCGTGCTGGTGGCCGTCGCCGTGGCGGTCGCGGTCGCCGTGGTGTCGGCGGCGGCCTGGGCCACCGCCCGTCGCGAGGTGCGCGGCGAGATCGACGACTTCCTGCGCGAGCGCGTGGCGCTCGTGCCAGGCGGCCGGGCGCCCCGCGTCCCCGTCGACCCGCCGGGCCCGGTGCGGCGCGGCGGCGGCTTCATCGGCGCAGACGCGGTCGGCCAGGTCATCAACGCAGACGGCGGCGTCGCCGGGTCGTTCGACGAGGCCGTGGTGCTGCCCGTCGACGACGCCGACCGTCGCCTCGCCGCGGAGGGCGGCCGCGCCCGCTTCCACGACGTGAGCGTCGGCGGCGACCGCTATCGCGTGCTCACGGTGCCATTGCACGACGGCGGCGCCCTCCAGCTCGCCCGCAGCCTCGACGAAGCCGACGCCGTCCTCGGGGAACTGGGGCGCCGCCTGCTGTTGCTCGGCGGGGCCGGGGTGCTGGTCGCCGCGCTGGTGGGCTGGCTCGTGGCGAGCCGAGCCCTGGCCCCGGTCGAACGGCTCACCGCCGCTGCGGAGCACGTTGCCCAGACCCAGGAGCTGGCGGCCCCCATCGAGGTGGAGCGCCGCGACGAGCTGGGCCGGCTCGCTGCCAGCTTCAACGCCATGCTCGCAGCGCTGGAGACCTCTCGCACCCAGCAGCGCCGCCTCGTCCTCGACGCCGGTCACGAGTTGCGCACCCCGCTAACGAGCTTGCGGACCAACATCGAGGTGCTGGCCCGGAGCGCCGACATCGCCCCGGACGAGCGCACCCGGCTGCTGTCCGACGTCACTGCCGAGCTCGGCGATTTGAGCGACCTCGTCACCGAGCTGGTCGACCTGGCCACCGACGCCCGGCAGGCCGAGCCGGTCACGCCCGGCCTGCGCCTCGACGAGGTCGTGGCCGCAGCCGTCGACCGGGCGCGGCGACGCACCGGCCGGGACATCGACCTCGTCACCGAGCCGTGCGAGGTCGCCGGCCGGGCCGCCATGCTCGACCGGGCGGTGTCGAACCTCATCGACAACGCGGTCAAGTGGAGCCCGCCCGACCGGCGGATCGACGTGGCCGTGGCACAGGGCCGGGTCACCGTTCGCGACCGCGGGCCGGGCATCGACGCAACCGACCTGCCCCACGTGTTCGACCGCTTCTACCGGGCGCCGTTGGCGCGCACGATGCCGGGCTCGGGCTTGGGGCTGGCGATCGTCCGCAACGCCGCCGAGGCGCACGGCGGGCGGGCCTGGGCCGAGGAGGCGCCCGGCGGCGGGGCGCTGGTGGGCTTCGAGGTCCCGGCGGGTGGCGCATGACGGTAAGGTCGGAGCATGGAGCACCGGCCGGCCGAGCAGCTCGAGTGGACCGACCCGCCCGGGGACTCTTTCACCGGGCGGGTGTGGTTCGGGCCGATGACGCCCCCACCGGGCCCCGACGATATGAACGTGCTCGGCGTGCTGTTCTCGCCCGGCGCCCGCACCGACTGGCATTCCCATCCCGGCGGCCAGGTGCTGTACGTGGTCTCGGGAGCAGGGCTGGTCGGCACCCGGGCCGGCGAGACCGTCGAGCTGTCACCCGGCGACTCCCTGGTGACCCCGCCGGGTGAGGTGCACTGGCACGGAGCGGCGCCAGGCTCCTACATGATGCACCTCTCGATCACCCACCACGGCGACACGCAATGGACGGGTGAGAAGGTGGCCGACCAGGATTACCTTCCCGGCTGAGCCGAAGTTCCCTTCCTATCCCGGCGCTCGTCCGCGAGGATGGGGCCAGGAAGGAGGCGATGGTGGAGAAGGACCTCACGCTCAACCTGCACGTCGTGGAGGACGACACCGATACGACGGTGCATGCCGTGCTCAACCTGCGGGGCGACCATTTCGAGACGGTGGGCAAGGCACGGCGCAAGCCGATCGACCCCCCCATGCCGGTGATCGGCGAGGAGCTGGCGGTGGCGCGGGCCTTGCAGGATCTCGCCAGCAAGGTGATGGAGGCGGCCCATTCCAAGATCGAGGAGTTCCTGGTTCCCGGGTGAGCCGTAGGATCGGCCACGTGAACTGGCGCCGGCTCACCGACCCCGGCTCGCCTGCGCTCCGGGAAGCCCGGTTGCAGGTGCACTACGCCGCGCAGCTCGCCGCCGCTCCGGGCAAGGCGCTCGCCGACCCGCAGCCGGACTACGGGCAAACGGCGCTCGTCTGGCAGCCGGCAGCGCAGGCGCTGGCCGGGCCAGCCATCGCGGGGAGGCGCGCCGCGCTCCGGCCCGGGGACCTGACCCTGCTCGTCCTGGACGACGGTGGCGCGGAGGCGGGCGCCAGGCCCCTTGCGGGCAGCGACGTCGAGAGCGGGTTGGCGTGGCTGGCGCACCAGTTCGACGCACAGCTCGCGCCGATCCGCAAGGACATACCCGGCCACCCGCTGGCGGGCGGGGCGCCGTTCTCTCTCGTCGACCCTGCACCGTACGTCGAGGTCGCGGCGCTGTTCGCGGGGTCGGCTGAGCTGCTGGATGCCCGGCCCGGCGGCCCGATCCGCTGCTGGCCCCACCACCTCGACATCGCCCGGCTGCACGTCCTCGACCCCGACGCGGACCCGGAGGAGGCCCGCTCGGTGGGCTACGGGATGACCCCGGGCGACGACCAGTACCCCGACCCGTACTGGTACGTGACGCCGTGGCCCTACCCGGACCCAGCCGGGCTCGGCGACCTGCCCGCCGGCGCCTGGCACACCGACGGCTGGGTCGGGGCGGTTCTGCACGCGGCCGGCGTGGTGCCGGGCGCCGACCAGCGAGCGCTGGTGGAGCGCTTCTACGCCGCAGCCGGAGCGGCCGCGCAGGCGGCGCTGCGGTGAGCGGCCGCGCCGATGCGCCTCGTTGATCGCACTTCGGGGTAAGCTTCCCCGCTGCGGCCCCGTCCTCGGCGCCCGCTCGTTTGGGCGCGGAGCAGGCGGGTACCCGGCACCGGTGTGAGCGACCCAAGGACCAGGCGATGAAGCGACTCCTGACCGTGACGACCGCCGTGCTCGGCATGGTGGCGGCCCTCGCCACGCTGCCCGCTGCGCCGGCCCTCGCTGCCCCCGGTGACGCCGGCACCGTCGGCCTCGTGGACCCGACCCAGGGCCGGTGGTACCTCCGCGACGCGTCGGGCGCCACGACCACGTTCTTCTTCGGGAACCCCGGCGACGTGCCGTTCGTCGGCGACTGGGACTGCGACGGCGTCGACACACCGGGTCTATACCGCCAATCCGACGGGTTCGTGTACCTCCGCAACGCCAACGCCGTCGGTGTCGCCGACCGGGAGTTCTTCTTCGGCAACCCGGGCGACGTGCCCGTGGCCGGCGACTTCGACGGCGACGGGTGCGACACCGTGTCGATCTACCGGCCCTCGCTCGCCCGCTTCTACGTGATCAACACGCTCGGCGACGGCAATGCCGGGCTGGGCGCCGCCGAGCACGAGTTCACCTTCGGCGACGTCGGTGACCAGCCGCTGGTGGGCGACTTCGACGCCGATGGCAAGGACGAGGTGGCGCTCCACCGGCCATCGACCGGGCTCGTCTTCTACAAGAACACGCTCGGGTTCGGCCACGCCGACGTGAGCTTCACGTTCGGCGATCCCGGCGATCACGTGTTCGCAGCGGACTGGGACGGCGACGGCGAAGCGACCGTGGGTGCCTTCCGGCCGGGCCGGGCCGAGTTCCTGCTGCGCGAAGCCAACGCTGCCGGGCCCGCGGACCGGGTGTTCGCCTTCGGCGGCGGGTTCATGCTGCCCGTCGCAGGATTCTTCGGGCAGCTGCCGGGCGGCGGAGCCGAACCACCCACGGGCGGCGGCGCGCTGGCCCGCGGTGACAGCGGCCAGCGGGTTGCACAGCTCCAGCAGCTCCTCACCGAGAAGGGCCTCTACCGGGGCGTCATCGACGGCCAGTACGGCGCCCACACCCAGCAAGCCGTGATGGCGTTCCACAAGGTGAACCGGCTGCCGCGGGAGTGGGACTGGCGGGCCTCCGATTGGGACCGGCTCGCCTCGTACACCGGTCCCGACAACCTGCCGAGCCGGCCCGGCGAGCCCGACCGGTTCGAGATCGACATCACCCGCCAGGTCGCCCACCTCGTCAAGGGCGGCAAGCTGATCGCCACGTTCCCGATCGCCTCGGGCAACGGCGAGCTGTTCCAGGGACGTAGCGGCCTGGTGCGGGCCCGCACGCCGCGCGGCGACTACCGGTTCCAGCGGAGCATCGACGGCATGCGCATCTCGTACCTCGGCCAGCTCTGGCGACCCTGGTACTTCGTTGGCGGCTACGCGATCCACGGCTCGCCGAGCGTCCCCGCGGCCCCTGCCTCCCACGGCTGCGTACGGCTGACCATGTGGGACGCCAACTGGGTGTTCGGCAAGGTGTACGTCGGCATGCCGATCCACGTCTGGGACTGAGCCGAAGGCTCAGGCCCGGTGGCCTGGGCTGGGGACCCGGGCCACGTTGCGATGAGCCGTGAGGCGAAGAGCCGGGGGTCTGGGACTGAGCCGAAGGCTCAGGCCCGGTGGCCTGGGCTGGGGACCCGGGCCACGTTGCGATGAGCCGTGAGGCGAAGAGCCGGGGGTCTGGGACTGAGCCGAAGGCTCAAGCCCGACTAGCTTCGCGGCATCGGCACCGCAGCCCTCTTCACCTTCGAGAGCGTGCGCGTCGTCTCTCCGGACGGCGAGGTGGTGCTGCATCGCCTCGACGGTCAGATCCCCGGCGCGGGCATCACCGTGGTGGTCGGGCCGTCCGGTTCCGGCAAGTCCACGCTGCTGCGGCTCTGCAACCGGCTGGCGGCCCCGACGTCCGGCATGGTGGCATTCCGCGGTGAGGACGTGGCCGGCCTCGATCCGCTGGAGCTGCGCCGCCGGGTCGGCTTCATCTTCCCGACCCCGGTGCTGCTGGGTGGCACGGTCGCCGATGAGCTGCGGGTAGCGCTCCCCTCCGCCTCCGACGAGCAGCTCGCGGCGGTGCTCGAACGGGCCGACCTGCCTGACGCCTTCCTGAGCCGGGCCGGCGACACGCTCTCGACCGGCGAGGCCCAGCGGGTGTCCCTGGCCCGCACCCTGCTCACCGAGCCGGAGGTGCTCCTCGCCGACGAGCCCACTGCGTCGCTCGACGTGGGGTTGCGGGCCGGGCTCGAGCGCCTGGCCCGGCGGCTTGCCGGCGATGGCATGCCGATCGTGTGGGTCACCCACGACCTGGTCCAGGCCCGCCGGCTGGCCGACCACCTGATCGCGGTGATCGCAGGCGAGATCGCCGCCGCCGGTCCGCCTGCCGAGGTCGCGGCCAACGCCGCGGTCTCCCGATTCCTTGCATCCGATGCAGGGTGACGTCGGTGCGCTCGGGGTGGCGGTCGCCGGCCTGCTGGTGGCGGTGGCGGTGGCGTTGTCGTGGTGGCAGCGGCTGGGGGCCGAGGTGCAGATCTCCTGGGCGGCCGTGCGAGCCCTCGTGCAGCTCCTGCTCATCGGTGCGGCGCTGGCGCTCGTCATCGACCCGGACACTCCGATCGCCTGGTCGTGGGCCTGGGTCGTCGGCATGGTCGGGTTCGCGGCGCTCACCGTGCGGCGGAGGGCGCCGGAGGTCCCGGGGGTGCTGGTCGTGGCGCTGGTCGCATTCGCGGCTGCTGCCGTGGTCACGTTGGGGGTGCTGTTCGGGCTCGGGGTGTTCCCGGTCGAAGGCCGCACGCTGGTGCCGCTCGCGGGGATGATGGTCGGCAACTCGATGACCGCCACGGTGCTGGTGTCCCGCCGCATCGTCGGCGAGTTGCGCGATCGGCGCCAGGAGGTGGAGGTCCTGCTGTCGCTGGGCCGGCCGGCTCGGGATGCCGCCCGGCCCTACGTGGCGCGGGCGATTCGGGAGGCGCTGATCCCGCAGGTTGAGACCACCAAGGCGGTGGGCATCGTGTTCCTGCCCGGCGCGATGACGGGGCTCATCTTGGCGGGCGTCGATCCGGTCGACGCGGTGCTGGTGCAGATCGTCGTGATGTACCTGGTGCTCGGGTCGGTGGCGACGACGACGGCCGTCGTCGGTCTCGGTATGACGCGCCGGCTGTTCACGAAGGACCACCGGCTCATCCGGCTCCCCCGGCCGGCGGTCCGCTGAGGGCTACCCTGCCGCCCGGATGGGCATCTTCGACTGGCTCACGCTCCTGGAGTGGTTCGCGATCCTCAGGATCGGGGTGGGGCTGTGGTGGCTCGAGAGCGTCCGCCACAAGCCACTGCGGAGCTTCCTCCGGGGAGGAGCGATGGGGTGGGTGGAGAAGCTCGTCGGCGACGACCATCCGGTTCCCCCCTATGCCCGGTTCATCCGGCGGGTGGTGCTCTCCTCCGAGTCCCGCCGGGTGTGGAACTCGCGGCTGGTCGTGCTGGCCGAGGCGTCCGTGGGGCTGAGCCTGGTCCTGGGCCTCTTGACGCCGCTGGGTCTCGTCGTAGGGCTCTTCCTGAACCTCAACTACCTGCTGCTGGTCGGCCTCACGGACCAGGGCGAGCAGGGCCAGAACCTGATGATGATCCTCGCTGGAGCGGTCCTGCTCGGGGCCGGCGCTTGGCGGGTCTGGTCGCTCGACAACCTCATCTTCTGATCTCACGAAAGGACGGCACATGCTGACCATCGAACGTGACGGCCATGTCGCCACGCTGTGGCTCGACCGCCCTGAGAAGCGCAACGCCATGGGGCCGGAGTTCTGGGAGGGCATGCCTGGCGTCATGGAGGAGCTGGCCGACGACCCCGAGGTCCGGGCCGTGCTGATCGCCGGGAAGGGGCCATCGTTCACGGTCGGCCTCGACCTCGTCTACTACGGGGCGAAGCTGGCGCAGGGCATGGCCGGCGGCGGCGACTCCGGCGGCTCCTCGCCGGCGGGCCGCCGCCAGGAGCTGCGCCGCGACATCAAGCGGATGCAGGCTGCCATCTCAGCGGTTGCCGACTGCCCGAAGCCGGTGATCGCCGTGGTGCACGGCTGGTGCATCGGCGGGGGCGTCGACCTCGTCACTGCTTGTGACATGCGGCTGGCGTCGGCCGACGCCGTGTTCTCGGTCCGGGAGACGAAGCTGGCGATCGTCGCCGACGTGGGCACGCTGCAGCGGCTGCCGAAGATCGTCGGCCCGGGTCGGGTGGCCGACCTGGTGTACACGGGGAGGGACGTCAGCGCCGACGAGGCGGTGGACATGGGCCTGGTCGACCGTGTCTACGATGACCGGGCGGCGCTGGAGAAGGGCGCCGCCGAGCTGGCGGGCCAGATCGCAGACAACTCGCCGCTCGTCGTGCAGGGCGCCAAGGCCGTGCTCCGCGCAGGGGAGGGGCGCAGCGTCGCCGATGCCCTCGACTACGTCGCCACCTGGAATGCGGCGATGCTCGAATCCGACGACCTCCAGGAGGCCATGCAGGCGTTCCTGGAGAAGCGTCACCCAACGTTCACAGGGCGTTAGCTTTCTCCCCCCACTTGCGGGGGGAGTGGCCGGCGCCGCAGGCGCCGGTCGAGGGGGGCGCGATTTGTTCGGACCGCGTTGCCGCGGTTTCTCACGGCGCTGCGACCGGGTCGCGCCAGAGCGGCGTCGCCGCAAGCGCCAGGGCCACGGCGACGACCCCCACCGAACAGATGCGGTACAGCGGCGCCAGCCCGATGGCGTCGGCGACCAGCCCGCCGAACGCTGCGCCCACCGGGATGCCCGTCCACGAGATGGCGCGCGATGCCGCCACGACGCGGCCCAGCATCTCCGGCGGCGCGACGGTCTGGCGGAGCGTGGTGAAGGCCACGTTGATCCACGCCACGCCCGCCAGAGCGATGCCGGCCGCCGCCACGGCCATGGCGAACGTGCTGGTCGCGGCCACCACCAAGAAGCCCGTCCCGAGCAGCACCATGCCCACGACGACGGTCCGGCCGAGCCGCAGGCGAGCGATGACCCGGCCGGCGGCCAGTACCCCGGCTGCACCGATCGCCGCGTTGGCGGCGAAGAACGCGCCGGCGCCCCGGCTGCCCAGGCCCAGCACCTCGTTGGCGTAGAGGATCAGGGTGGCGGCCACCGGCGCGAAGGCCAGGTTGGCCGCCGAGGCACCGAGCGTCGCCCACCGCAGTCGCGGCTCGCGCCACAGGTATGCGAGCCCCGACCGCAGTTCCTGGCCGAACTGCGCCTCTCCGGCCGGCGGTCGGGGCCGGACGACCCGCACCCGCACCAGGTAGACGGCGGACACCGCGAACGTGAAGGCGTTCACGACGAAGGCCACCGGCAAACCCCCGGAACCTGCGATCAACAGGCCGGCGATCGACGGGCCGATCACCGTCGCCAGGGTCGCAGCGAACTGGAGCCGCGTGTTGGCGGGAACCAGCAGCTCGTCGGTGAGCGCGGACGGCATCAGCGCCTGCAGGCCCGAGTCGAAGAAGACCGCCATCGTGCCTGCCAGGAACGCGACGGCGAACACCATCCAGATCGCCTCGACCTCCAGCGTCACGGCTGCGGCGAGCAGGAGGAAGGCGGCAGCGCGCGACAGGTCGGCGGCGACCAGCCATACGCGCACCGCGACCCTGTCGATGAGCACGCCGGTGGCGATCCCGAACAGCAGCATCGGCAGCGTCTCGGCCGCGGCGGTGAGCCCCAGGTCGCGCTCCCGGCCGGTCAGTTCCACGACCATCCACGCCAGCGAGAAGATCGCGACCTGGTCGCCAAACAGCGAGATTGCCTGACCGGCCACCAGCGGCAGCACGTTGGCCCGAGCCCGGCGCGCCAGGGTAGGCGAGTCGGGGGCCGTCGGCCCGAGCGGAGCCATCCTGACCCGATAGTAGCCACGCACGGCGGGCGGCACCCCCCGTAGACTGCAACCGTGGTGCCGCGGATCACCCTGCCGATCGTCCCGTTGCGCCGGGTGGTCCTGCCCGGCACGTCGCATGTGATCCGGGCGTTCCGGGAGCCCTATCTCACGATGGTCGCAGATCTCGACTCGCGAGGCTTCGGGGTGCTGCTCATCCGGTCCGGCGCCGAGGAGGACCGCGACTGGCACGCTGTCGGCACCCACATGCGCGTGGAGGCGTGGTCGGACTTGGGGGAGCGGCGGGTTGCGCTGCAGGCAGTGGGCCAGCAGCGCTTCGCCGTGCACCGGCTGACCGCCCACCCGTACCCGGTAGCGGAGGTCGACTTCCTCCCGGAGGGCGAGCCGCCCAAGTTGGCCGAACTCGAGGCGCGCATCCGGCCGCTGCTGCGGCGCTACCTGGCGACGGCCGCGGAGAGTGGGGAGGGCGGCGACGTGATGCTGGATATCGCGGCCGACCCGGTGGCGTTGTCGTTTCAGGTAGCCTCGGTCGTGCGCCTGTCGGCCCCCGAGCGCCAGGAGCTGCTGGAGTTGCCCACCGACGTGCGTCTCCAGAGGGAGCTCCGCTTGTTGTCCCGGGAGATCGACTTGCTGGAACGGATCATGGGGAGCGAAAGGACGTAGGGATGGCCGAGCCGCAGGAGCTTCCGCAGCTCGTCGGCGAGTTCGTCGACATGGCGAAGACGTACGTCCGCCAGGAGACGCTCGACCCGGCCAAGCGCATCGGCCGGTACTTCGTGTTCATCCTGGCGGCGAGCCTGGCGGCCGCGATCGCCGCGGTTCCGCTCGCGATCGCCGGCACGCGGGCGATCGTGTGGGTGATGCCCGAGTCCGACACGCACCAGATGTGGACCGGGCTCGGCTACATCCTCTCGTCGCTGGCAGTGTTCGGCGCGGCGGGCGTCGTGATGTGGGGGGCCAGCCGATGAGCGACGAGCGCATCAGCCGGGAAGACATCGAGGGCAAGCTCCAGCAGATCAAGTCCGCGGTCGACGAGACGGCCGAGCAGGCGAGGTCCGCCACCACGGCCATCGCCATCGGGCTGGTCGTGCTCGTTGTGCTCGTCTACCTGATCGGCAAGCGGAAGGGGCGGAAGACCAAGGGCGCCCGCGTGGAGATCTACCGCCTCTAGTCGAGATCCGTGACCCGCGCGTTGCGGGTGGTCACCGCGATGCTGAGCGCCTGCCCGGGCTTGACGCGCCGCCGGTAGATCCGCTCGCCTCGCTTGCTGCGGCGGCGTGCGCGGCCCAGCAGCAGCAGGAACAGCCCGAGGGCGGTCAGCCCGCCGCTCCCGGTGCGGGTGCCGCGGGCGAGGGCAGTGGACCCGACCGGCGTGATCCGGGAACTCTTGCGAGCGGCCATTTTCGAGGCGGCTCGCCAGGCGAACAGCTTCCCCAACAGTTTCATCGCGGGCCAGCTTATCTAGAGTGACGGCCATGTACCGCAACCGCCAGCGCTTCGTGCAGGTCGTGGCCTTCATCGTGGTGCTCGGCATGATCCTGGCGGTGCTCGCCGGCATCTTCACCCAGTAGTCGTGGCAACGCCGCTCGCTGCCGGCGAACCCTGCCTGCTGGTCGACGGTCGGGGCCGGCACTACCTGCTGCACCTGCGCGACGACGGCCAGTTCCAGTTCCACGGCGGCACGCTCGCCCATGCAGAGATCATCGGCGTGGTCGAAGGCGCGGCGCTCTACTCGTCGGCTGGGCACCGGCTCGTCCCGCTGCGCCCGCGTCTTGCCGACTACGTGCTGGCCATGCGGCGCGGCCCCCAGGTCGTGTACCCGAAGGACACGGGGGCGATCCTCGTGTATGCGGACGTCGGCCCGGGTGACACGGTGCTGGAGGCCGGCACCGGCTCGGGCGCGCTGACGATGGCCCTGGTGCGGGCCGTCGGGCGGGAGGGGCGCGTGGTGTCCGTCGAGCGGCGGGAGGACCACGCCAAGCACGCGAGGAAATCGCTCGAGCGGTTCTTCGGCGCCCTGCCCGCCAACCTCGAGCTACGGGTGGGCGACGTGGAGGACCAAATGGCGGACGTGGCACCCGATCGCGTGGTGCTCGACGTGCCGGAGCCGTGGCACACGCTGGAGGCGGCGGGGGAGCACCTCCGCACCGGCGGCACGTTCTGCGCCTACGTGCCAACCGTTCCGCAGGTGCAGCAGCTCCGCGAGGCGCTCCGAGCCACCCGCCGATTCATCGAAGCCAGCACCTTCGAGATCCTGCTGCGGGAATGGTCGGTGGAGGGCCGCTCGGTCCGCCCCGACCACCAGATGGTCGGCCACACCGGCTTCATAACAGTGGCGAGAAGAGTCCAACACCTCGAGGACACCGCGGGCTCGTAGCGAGGTTGTACATACCTTGCAGTCGACCCGGACAGTGACCTTGCAGTGCGTCGGGTCGGGGCCCTCTCGACTGCGGCTGCCGCCGAACGGCGATCTACGTGGTGGCGGCCGCGAGGCGGCCGCCTGTCGCCAACCACGGTGCAGCGTGGTGAGCTCGCGGGCATCTCCGCGCCGGAAGTGGAAGAGTGTTCGCCCTGTGCTGATAGAGCCGCAACTTATCGGCGGCGCAGCCGCCGATCCGCAATACTCACGGCTCGATGAAGATGCACTCGCCTGGGCACTCCTCGGCCGACTCGATGACGAGGTCGAGCTGGCTGTCCGGGAAGCCGGCGAGGCCTGCGGCGCCCTCCGGGTTGCCCTCGGAGGCGGCGTAGATCTTGTCCCCCTCCCGCACGTACGCGAGGCCATCGTCGAGCAGCACGAAGACGTCGGGGGCGATCTCTTCGCACAGGCCGTCGCCCGTGCAGAGGTCCTGGTCGATCCAAACCTTCATCGGACTCACATCTCCTCGGGGCGCCGATTGTACCGGTGTGGAGGGGTCGCTCAAGCTACCCCGGGGGCGCCTCAGATGGCCATATCGGATGGATGTGCCCACAGCCTGAGCCGCCGTATACTGCGAAAGCCGGTCACCGGAACGCCGATAAGAGGAACATGTCCAGCGAGCACCGTACCCAGTCCGACCCTCACGACGCCGCCGAACTCCGGGACACCATCCGGATGCTGGAGGAGGAGGTCACGATTCTCCGCCGTCGGCTCCAGGATGCCCCACGGCGGGTACGGGTGTTGGAAGAGCGGCTGCTCGAGTCGAAGGAGCAGCTCGCCCAGGCCCGCTCGCAGAACGAGAAGCTCGGCGCGGTGCTGGAGGAAACCCGGGAGCAGCTCGCCATCCTGCGGGAAGAGGTCGAGAAGCTCACCGCGCCACCCAACCCGTTCGGCACCGTGCTCCGGGTCAACGAAGACGGCACCGTCGACGTCAACACCTCCGGCCGCAAGCTGCGGGTCAACGTGGAGCCGAGCATCGAGGTCAAACAGCTCGAACGCGGCCAGCAGGTCCTGCTGAACGAGGCCTACAACGTGATCGACATCCGCACCTACGACGACGCCGGCGAGGTCGTGCGCATCCGGGAGATCCTGCCGGACCGCCGCCTGATCGTGCTGGGCCGTGCCGACGAGGAGCGCGTCGTCCATCTCTCGGAGGAGATGGAAGAGCAGTTCATCCGCGTCGGCGACCACGTGCGGATGGATCCCCGCACCGGCCTCGTCCTCGAGCGGCTGGTCCGCCCGGAGGTGGAGGAGCTGGTGCTGGAGGAGGTCCCGGACATCAACTACTCGCAGGTCGGCGGCCTCGCCAACCAGATCGAGGCGATCCGCGACGCCGTGGAGCTGCCCTACGTCCATCGCGATCGGTTCGAAGAGTACGAGCTGGCCGCCCCCAAGGGCGTGCTGCTGTACGGCCCCCCGGGCTGCGGCAAGACCCTCATCGCCAAGGCGGTCGCCAACAGCCTCGCCCGCGCCGTGTCGCAGAAGATGGGCAGCGAGGACGCCCGCAGCTACTTCCTCAACATCAAGGGGCCCGAGCTGCTGAACAAGTACGTGGGTGAGACGGAGCGGCAGATCCGGGTGATCTTTCAGCGGGCCAAGGAGAAGTCCGACGAGGGCGTGCCGGTGATCGTGTTCTTCGACGAGATGGACTCGCTGTTCCGCACCCGTGGCAGCGGCATCTCCTCCGACGTCGAGTCGACCATCGTGCCGCAGCTCCTGTCGGAGCTCGACGGTGTGGAGACCCTCAAGAACGTCATGGTCATCGGCGCCTCCAACCGCGAGGACCTCATCGACCCGGCCATCCTTCGCCCCGGCCGGCTCGACGTGAAGATCAAGATCGAGCGCCCCGATGCGGTGTCAGCCAGGGAGATCTTCGGCATCTACCTCACGCCGAACCTGCCGCTCGACGGCGACGAGATGGCGGCCCAGGGCGGCGACGGCAAGAACCTGGTGCGGCACATGATCGAGCGCGTTGTCGACAAGATGTACTCGACCGACGAGACGAACAAGTTCCTCGAGGTCACCTACGCCAACCAGGACAAGGAGATCCTGTACTTCAAGTACTTCTCCAGCG